>JBLRXD010000075.1:0-16096 GCA_047920935.1 Pseudomonadales bacterium
GCTACATCCTAAATCAACACGCAGCATCAGCGCTCATGAATAATGCAGGCTAGCCGAGCCGCTCGATGATGGTGCCGGTGCCCAGCCCGCCGCCGCAGCACATGCTGATGAGGCCGTAGCGACCGCCGCTGCGCTCCAACTCGTGCAGTGCCGTGGTGAGCAGACGCGCGCCGGTCGAACCGGTGGGATGGCCCAGCGCGATGGCGCCACCGTTGGGGTTGACCTTGGCCGGATCGGGACGCAGCTCCTTTTCCCAGGCCAGCACCACCGACGCGAACGCCTCGTTGACCTCGAACACGTCCATGTCGTCGACGCTCAGCCCTGCCTGCTGCAGCACCTTGCGGCTCGCCGGAATCGGGCCCTTGAGCATGGTCACCGGATCAACCCCCACCAGGGTGGTGGCGACGATGCGCGCGCGTGGCTTCAGCCCCAACTCGTCCACCGCCTTCTGGCTCGCCAGGATCAGCACCGCGGCGCCGTCGGATACCTGAGAGCTGCTGCCGGCGGTGTGGAGTTCCTGCCCTGCCACCAACTTCAGGCCCTGCAGACCTTCCAGCGTGGTGGGGCGCGGGCCCTCATCGCGGCTGATGGTACGCATCTCGCCGGTGGGCTGGCCCTGCTCGTCGAGCACCGGAGCCTCAACCGGGACGATCTCACGATCGAATCGGCCCTCTTCCCAGGCGCGAATGGCGTTCTGCTGGCTGCGCAGGCCGAACTGATCGGTGTCGGCGCGGGTGATCTGGTACTCCTCGGCGATCATCGCCGCTCCCTGGAACTGACTGGTAGGCTGGTAGTGCGCCATGTAACTCTCGCCCATGGGCACCCCATCTTTCATGTTGGAGCCCAGCGGTACCCGGGTCATCATCTCCACGCCGCAGCACATGACCAGGTCTTCCATGCCGGAAGCGATCATGGCGGCGCCCATGGAGGTAGCCTGCTGACTGGAACCGCACTGGGAGTCGACCGTAGTAGCCGCCACTTCCAGCGGCAGCCCCTGAGACAGCCAGGCGATGCGGGCGATGTTGAAGGACTGCTCACCCACCTGGGAGACGCAGCCGCCGATCACCTGGCCGATCTTCCCTGCGTCGACGCCGCTGCGCTCCAGCGCGGCCTTCTGCACCGCTCCGAGCAGATCCGCCGGCTTCAGACCCGCCAGACCTTTGCCGCGCTTGCCGATGGGGCTGCGCACCGCCTCGACGATGTAAACGTTTTCCATGGTGTTGCTTCCGCCTGAAAATTTCGAGGCGGACATTCTACTGGACGACAGTGCAGGAAGCACCGCCGCACGCCTTCCTCGAGCATTCCCGAAACGCGCTGCGGAGCCGCGTCAGCCCGCGGGATCGACCGCCGACACCGTCGTCAGTGGGCGTGGCCGTGCTCGCGCTCTTCCGGGCTCGCCTCGCGCACGCTCTCCACCGAAACCTCGAAGTGCAGTACCTCTCCGGCCAGCGGATGATTGGCGTTGAGGGTGGCGGTTTCATCGCCGATCGCCTCGACCCGCAGACTCTGCACCCGGCCATCGGGCGCCTGGGACTGCAACGCCATGCCAACCTGCAGGTTGTCGATGCCCTCGAGAACCTCGAGCGGCACGTCTTGAATGAGCTCCGGATTCACCGGACCGTAGGCCTCCTCGGGCTGCACCGTCGCCGCGAACTGCTCGCCGGCTTCACGCCCTTCCAGCTCCCGCTCGAGACCGGGGATCAACCCCTGAGTACCGTGGAGGTAGGTCAACGGCTCCTGATTCCGTGACGTGTCGAGTTCCTGACCTTGCTGGTCGGTGAGCGTGTAGTGAATGGCGACCACGCATTGCTCTGCGATTTTCATGAGTTCGGCTCCCTCGAGCTGGAAAGGATGAAAAGACTCAGAGGTCGTACCTCTGAAACGGCGGGATGCACGCATCATGCCTTCATCGTCCCGCGGTTTCCACCCGCAAGAAGCCTATACATCGAGGCCACCGGCGCCGGGTCTGTAGTAAGCTAGAGCATGATCGGCATCATCGTTCGCATCGTGATCATCGCCCTGGGCCTGTGGCTGGCAACGGCGCTGGTGCCCGGGGTACGTGCTGACAACGCCACCGCTTTGCTGTGGGCCGCCGTGCTGCTCGGCGTGGTGAACGCCGTGGTGCGCCCGGTGGTGGTGCTGCTCACCCTGCCCATCACCGTTTTGAGCCTGGGCGGTTTTCTTCTGGTGGTGAACGCCGGCATGCTGGCGCTGGTGGCCTGGCTGATTGGCGGCTTCCATGTGCAAGGCTTCTTCCCCGCGCTGTTCGGCAGCATCGTCGTCAGCGTGACGGCGTGGCTGGCGGCGTCGTTCATCGGCCCCAGGGGGCGCTACCAGGTGCTGGTGATCCAGCGCCGCGGCTGAATGCGAGCACCTGCGGCGGGTTACAGCGCCTGCCCTGGCGGCGGCGCCTGCTCCGGCGTCAGCGCCTGCTCTGGCGGCGCCACCGCGGCGAATCGTGCTCGAGCCCGCCACAGGGCAACGGTGGGAATGAGGAACACCGCCGCCGCCACCAGCCCGGCCAACCAGCCGCCGCCGCGGGGGTCGAGCAGATTCCAGACCAGCATGGAAAACGTCACCTGGGCCGAGTACACGGCCGCCCACGGCCACATCCAGGGCCGCATCTTCCAGAATCCGTACGCCCCGGCGCCGTAGATCAACCAATGCAGCGGCGCGGTGAGTTTCGCTGCCCAGCCGTGCAGGGTGATGCCGAACCAGACTTCCTCGTCGACGGCCACCGGCTTGATGAAGATGTCGAACGGCATGTAGACGAAGGTCATGTACAGGCAGAACAGCAGCATCAGGTTCATCCACCACGGCCGGGCGCGCCATTGGCGTTCGAGCGAAGCTTTGAGCATGCGGGTAGCCTCCTGTGACGACTAGAGCATGCGCAGCAGGCGCACGTAAGTGCGTACGCCCTGCAGCATGCCTGCGGTGCTGATACGTTCGTTGGTGCCGTGAAAGCCCGCCACCTCGGCCGGGGTCACCACCATCGGATTGAAGCGGAAGGCGTGATCGGCAATCTGCGCGTAGTAGCGGCTGTCGGTGGCCGCCACCAGCAGACCCGGCGCGACCACCAGGTCGCCGAACTCAGCGCGCACCGCCGCCTCCACCAGGCGATAACCTTCGGAGGTCATGTCCGCCACCGCGCTGGCGGCGCGCCCCTCCTGGGCTTCGACGCGCACGTGCTCGTTTGCCACCAGAGCGGTCACGTGCCGTATCACGTCGTCCACCGAATCCCGCGGGTGCACGCGGAAGTTCACCGTCGCCGACGCCTCGATGGGCAGCACATTCACCTTGGGGCTGGCTGCCAGCATGGTGGGCGCGGTGGTGGTGCGCAGCATCGCATCGGCGAACGGCAGTTGCCCAAGTTGGCGCTCCACCAGCGGCCCGAACAGCCAGCGGTTGGCAAACATCATGCGCGGCAGAAACGGCATGTGCGGACCGACGGCGTCGAACGAGGCGGCCGCCAGCCCCTCGAGCCCGCCGGGCATGGGATTCTGCTCCAGCTTCACCAGCGCCCGGGCCAGATGCCCCACCGCCGTCTGCCGCGGCGGCATCGAAGAGTGCCCGCCTTCGGCCTGGGCGACGATGCGCAGGCTGACACTGCCCTTCTCTGCGGTGTTGATGGTCGCCACCGGCAAACTGACGCCGGGAAAGATGTCGTAGAATACGAACGAGCCTTCATCCAGGCTCCACGCCAGCTGCACCCCGGCGGCCCGCAGGTGCTCGACGACCCGGGCCGCACCGGCTTCACCGCCGATCTCCTCGTCGTGGCCAAAGCTCAGATAAACCGTGCGCTGCGGCTGCTCGCCACGCTCCAGCAGCCAGGTGACCGCCTCCATGAGGCCAATAACGGCGTTCTTGTTGTCCAGGGCGCCGCGCCCCCAGAGGAACCCGTCGGCGATCCGCCCGGCGAACGGCGGATGGGCCCACAACGCCTCTGTGCCCGGAATCACCGGAACCACGTCGTAGTGCCCGGCCAGCAGCACCGGCGGTAGCGTCGGATCGCTGCCCAGCCAGGTGAGCAACAGGCTGTAGCCGCCGATGCGCTGGGCGGTGAGGCGCACGAAAGCTTCCGGATAGGTAGCCTGCATCCAGACAAGAAACCCCTCGAAAGCCTCGGCATCGATGGGTTCGGGGGATTCGCGCGAAACCGTCTGGAAACGCACCGCTTCGCTCAAGTGGCGCAGCACCCGTTGCTCATCCAACTCGATGACCGCTGCTTCCGCCGGCAGCACCGCCTCGGGCGAGTAGCTGAAGGTGCGCACCAGCAGCACCGCAACCACGACCCCCAACGCCACCAGCAAACCCAACACCAGCATGACTGGTTTAGACATGTTCTCTCCCCCCGTGAACAGCCGGGTCCCATGATACTGGGGCAGCCCCGCTCACCACCACAGCCGGCGCCCGCCGCTCATGGACTTGAGCCGGGGAACCCTGCGATTATCAGGCGCATCAGTGGACACCGGGATCAGCACGAGCATGAGCGACGACGCATGGCAGGTTTTCGACATCGCCAGACTCACGGCCAAACTCGCTGGAGGGCGGCCGGAGTACAAGGAGTTTCTCCGCGCCCCATCCCTCTCCGGCGGCATCTATCATCTGCCGAAAGGCGCCCGCGACATGCAGTCGCCCCATGACGAGGACGAAGTCTACTTCGTCGTTTCGGGGCGGGCACGAATGAAAGTGGCCGGTGTCGACCAGGAGGTGAAAGAAGGTTCCATCCTCTACGTGCGCGCCACCGAAGAGCATTCGTTCTTCGAGATCGAAGAAGACATGACGCTGCTGGTGTTCTTCGCCGCGTCCGCCAACTGATAGCGACCGCCACGCTATGGTGGCGGTCGCGGTCGCGGTGGCGGTGCCGGTGGCGGTGCCGGTGGCGGTGCCGGTGGCGGTCGCAGTGGGTCAGCGAGGGCCCTGGCCGTCGTCGACCTTGATCACCGTACCGGTCACGAACTCCGACGACGGCGCCACCAGGTAAAGCAGCGTGCTGTCGAGTTGCGCCGGATCTCCCAGACGCTTGCGCGGAAAACTCTGCGTGAAATCGCCGATGCGTTGCAGCATGCCATCCATCATTTCCGAAGCGAAGGCCCCCGGGGCGATGGCGTTGACGTTGATGCCGAAGCGCGCCCACTCCACCGCCAGGGTCTCGGTCATGCGATTGATGCCCGCCTTGGTGATGGAGTACAGGGCTGCGCCGTTACCGCCGTAGTTGAACGCCCCAACCGACGAGATGTTGACCATGCGCCCCGGCAGCTTGTTGTCGATCAGCCGCCGCGCGACCTCGCAGGCGAGGACGAATGGCCCGCGCAGATTGGTATCGAACACGTCATCGATCAGCTCGATTGACATTTTGTGAGCCCGCTGGGCATCGGGAATGCCGGCGTTGTTCACCAGAATGGTGACCGTGCCCAGCGCCTTCTCCGCTTCTTCGACTACCGACAGGATGCTGGCGGTGTCGGTCATGTCGAGCCGAATGGGTGCGCACTTCACGCCCATGGCCTCGATCTCTTTGGCCAGCTCAGCCAGCCGCTCGGTCCGGCGGCCGGTGATGGCCACATGGGCGCCGGCTTTGGCAAGCACCAGGGCGAAACGCCTGCCCAATCCGGATGTGGAGCCGGTTACCAGGGCCACCTGGCCGGATAAGTCCGTCGAAAAATTGGGAAGGGGAAATTCAGCCACGGTGCGATCCTCGATGAAAATTTCAGGAGCGCGAGCCTCACATGAAGCCCTCGGCTCGTCAACGGCCAGCACCATGAGCCATGGCGGCGCCGAGACCGGCCGAATCCGCCCACGCCCGCACGGCCCGCTGCTGATCATCGGGCATGGCGTGCAGCCGATCCAACAGCAGCTGCCACGAGCGCACCGGGTAGGCACGGGTCAGATAGCTGACGGTTTCCCCGTAGCATTGCGCCTGGAAGGCTTTGGCTCCCACTCTGACCGCGGCGATATTGGCCTCCAGGAACGGTACGTAGTGCCTGCGCAGCTCCTCGACAACCAGCGCCGCGAACGGCGTGCAATCCGGGAACGGCGCCAACTCGCCGCCGCCGTCCCAGCCATCGGCAGCGGTCTCTGCCCACGCCACCACCCGCGGGTAGTTCGCCAGGAGCAGCCGCGGATCCGGATCCATGTTGGTATGCGCCCGCAGGCCGCCGAGCATCACGCAATCCACACTGGTGGGCCGCTCACCCAACAGATAGGCGGTCTCGCTCAGCTGCCGTTCGGCCGCTTCGAGTATGCGCAGGTACTCGGCCTCGGCGGCCGCCTGCTGCAGCTTCGACTCGGTGCCGGTGGCGCGGCAGGCGCGCGGCCCCCAGGCGGCGATGCGCGCGGCCGCCTCGGCGTCACCGCCGGTCATACGGTTTGCCGCAAACGCCGCGCTGCGCGGGTAATGCCAGCGAAAGTGCACCATGGTGCGCGCCAGCCACTCGTCGAAATATTCTTCCACCACGCGCACCACCACGCCCAGGGGGCCCTCGGGAATCATCCGTCGCGCCGGGTGGCGACCGTCGAGCATTTCCAGCAGCGGCGTGGTATCAGCGATCAACCAGTTTTCCGGCGTATGCAGTACCGGTACCTGATGGGTGCCGGAACGCAATTCGACGTGCTCGGCGACGTCCGGCGTCTTGCCCCGAAGCTGGTAGCGGGCATCGTAAAAATGCAGCGCCGCGGTCAGCTTGCGGGTGAAGTAACTGAGCTCACCGCCGTAGACCACGTAACCGTCGAGGGGCGCCTGCAGCGTCATGAGCTTCTCCTGAATCAGTGTTCATATTCTTGCGTTTGACCTAACATGCGCCAGTCGAGCAATCCCAATGTTCAGCCAAGCGGCAACCATTCACCCTCACTCACCCTCATTCACGCTCAGGAGCAAATTCAATGCAAGCAGCGAAATGGTTCCTGGTGATCCTGGTCGTGACCGCCGTTGCGCTGCTGTTGGTTTACCGCGCGGACGTGGCCATGTGGGCCATGGCTCGCGCCGTCGCCAGCAACATGAGCACCGACACAGTAGCCGAACTGCCCGACGGTCTGCACCTGGCCGTGTGCGGCGCCGGCGCGCCGCTACCCGATGCCGCCCGCTCCGGGCCGTGCCTCGGGGTCATTGCCGGCAGTCGGCTGTTCGTGGTCGATGCCGGCAGCAACGGCGCCCGCAACCTGCTGCGCATGGGGCTGCCGTTGGGCCGCGCCGAGGCGGTGTTTCTGACCCACTTTCACTCTGATCACTTCGACGGCCTCGGCGAGATGACCGTGCTGCGCTGGACCGGCGGCGCCAACCATCAGCCGCTGCCGGTGTACGGCCCTCCGGGTGTCGAGCAACTGATGGCCGGATTGAACCAGGCGTACCAGTTGGATGCCGGCTACCGCACCGCGCATCACGGGCCGGAAGTGGCGCCGCCCGCAGGCGCCGGCGGCCGAGCGGTCACATTCCCGATTCCCGAGGTCGGCCGCTCCGAAGTGATCTGGCACGACGCAGGAGTCACCATTTCGGCGTTCACCGTCGATCACGCGCCGGTGGGCCCGGCCGTGGGCTACCGCTTCGATTACGCCGGCCGCTCGCTGGTCATCAGCGGCGACACCGTCAAATCCGCCGAGGTGGCGCGGGTCGCCCAGGGCGTCGACCTGCTGGCTCACGAAGCCCTGTCACCGCGGCTGGTGGGCATCATCAACCGCGCCGCCACCGCGGCCGGGCAGACCAATATAGCGGCGATCACCTTCGACATCCTCGATTACCACACCACGCCGGTGGAAGCGGCGGAAACCGCGGCGCAAGCGGGGGTCGGGCATCTGCTGCTGTACCACGTGGTGCCACCGCTGCCGCTGCCGGGTCTGGCTGGCGCGTTTCTCGAAGGTGTGTCGGACGCCTATCGGGGGCCGGTCACCCTGAGCCGCGACGGCACCTTCGTGTCGATGCCGGCGGGCAGCAACGCCATCGACGTCAGCAACCGGCTGTAGCTCCCGAAAGCGACATATACTCCATGCAACCGCCAAGGGGGAGAGGCGCAGTGGAACTCGTTCAGGGGCTGCCATGGCCATGAGGATCGCCGTCAGGAACGCCGCCGTGCTGGTATTGGTTCTGATTTCCGCCGCCAGCCCGGCAGCAGAGGATTCCGGCGAGGCCTTGTATCAGCAGCATTGCGCGGCCTGTCATGCCCTTGCCGACCGCCAGCGTTCCGGCCCTACGCTTGCCACCATGCAGCAGATGCACCCGGCGCAGCTGCAGTTCTCGCTGACCCGCGGCAAGATGCGTGAGCAGGCCCGGCACCTGACCCGCTACGAGCTGTTCCAGCTGCTGACTTACCTGTCGGCACCGGCCGCGAACGCTGCCGCCGGCAACGGCACCGCCGCGTTGTGCTCGTCCGCAGCGCAGCGACCGGCGGTACTGAGCGAGATCCGCGTCGGCCGCTGGGGCCTGGACGCCGACAACAGCCGCTATCAGCCGCCGACCCGCACCCGCATCAACGCCGGCAACGTGGCGCGCCTGCAGCCGGCCTGGGTATTCGGCCTGCCGGGGGTCACCGAAGGCCGCTCTCAACCGGTGATCACCGCCACCAGCGTGTTCGTCCTCACCACCGCCGGCAGCGTATTCGCGCTGGATCGCGCCAGCGGCTGCATCGAGTGGCAGTACCAATCCGCCGTGCCGCTGCGCACGTCACTTACCCTGGGCCGCGCCGGCGACGTTCCAGCGCTGTTCTTCGGCGACTCCGGCGCCCGAGTGCACGCCCTCGACACGCGCACCGGCGAAGCTCTATGGATACGCTCGGTGGGGCTGTTCGAGACCTCCACCCTCACCGGCGCCATCACCATCCACGACGACACGCTGATCGTGCCGCTGTCCAGCTTCGAGGTGGCGGCCGCGGCCAACCCGGAGTACGAATGCTGCCGCTCCCACGGGGCGGTGCTCGCCCTGGACGCCGCCAGCGGCGAGGTCCGTTGGACTACCCCCACCACCGCCACCGCCACCAGACGACACATCAGCAGTCACGGCGTTGCGCAATGGGGGCCATCAGGAGCAGCCGTATGGAGCACGCCGACGGTGGATGCGAAGCGCGGTCAGGTCTACGCCGGCACGGGGCAGAACACTTCTTCGCCCGCCACCGACACCAGCGATGCCATTCTCGCTCTCGACCTGGCCACCGGCGCGGTGCGCTGGGTTTACCAGGGCACCGCGGGGGATGCGTTCAACATGGCCTGCGGCCGGCGTAACGGCCCCAACTGTCCGCCTGAAAACGGCCCGGATTTCGATTTCGGCGCGGCGGTGATCATCGCCACGACCGCATCAGGCACCGATATCCTGCTGGCGGGCCAGAAATCCGGCGTGGTCCATGCCATCGATCCAGACAGCGGCAAGCGGCTCTGGCAGCAGCGGCTGTCGGACGGCTCGGCCCTCGGCGGCGTGCATTGGGGCATGGCCGTTGCCGGGCAACGTCTGTTCGTGCCGATCGCCGACCCCGACTTTCCGGCGCCGGACTATCTGCCGCGCCCGGGCGTGCACGCGCTCGACGTGACCACCGGAGCGATTCTCTGGTCGCACCGCGCCCAGCGCGGTTGCAGCCTCGATGCCGCCAGCGCCAGCGCCGGCGATGGCCCGTGGCCGGCGTGTCCGTTCGCGTACGGGTACTCGGCGGCGGTTACCGCCGCCGAAGGCGTGGTGTTCGCCCCAGCGCTGAACGGCCGCATCCACGCTTTTCGCGCCACCGACGGGTTGCTGCTGTGGGAATACGACACCGTTCGCGAGTATCAGGCGGTGAACGGCGTTTCCACCCACGGCGGCGCCATCGACAACGCCGGGGTCGCCCTCGCCGACGACATGCTGTTCGTGCAGTCCGGCTACGGCATGTTCGGCCAGATGCCGGGGAACGCGCTGCTGGCGTTCCGCCTGGCACCAGTCGAATCGCCCTGACTGCCTGAGTCGCGCCGCGCTTACAGGGCCGCGCGTCGCAACCGCAAGGCGTTGCCCACGACCGACACCGAACTCAGGCTCATGGCCGCAGCGGCGATCATCGGGCTGAGCAGCACGCCGAACAGCGGATACAGCACGCCCGCGGCGATAGGCACGCCGGCGGCGTTGTAGACGAAGGCGAAAAACAGGTTCTGGCGAATGTTGCCCATGGTGGCGTGGCTCAACTGCCTGGCGCGTGCGATGCCTCGCAGGTCGCCGTGGATCAGCGTGATGTCGGCACTCTGCATCGCCACGTCGGTACCCGTCCCCATGGCGATGCCCACATCGGCCAGGGCCAGCGCCGGCGCGTCGTTGATGCCGTCGCCCGCCATGGCCACCCGCGTGCCCTGCTGCTGCAACTCGCCGATGATGCGATGCTTGTCTTCCGGCGACACGTCGGCATACACCTGATCAATACCCACCTCGGCGGCGACTGCTTGCGCGGTGGCGAGACTGTCGCCGGTCAGCATGACCACCTTGACGCCGGCGTCATGCAGGCGCGCAATGGCCTCGACGGACGTCGCCTTGACAGGATCGGCCACGCACAGCAGGCCAGCCGGCCGGCCGTCAACGGCGACGAACATCACCGTCTGCGCCTGGCGGCGAAAACCTTCCGCTTGAGCCGTGAGCGCTGCGTCGCCAGCGCCGAGCCGGGTCATCAACTTGTGATTGCCGATGGCGACGCGACGGTCGCCGATCAGCGCCAGGGCGCCTTCGCCGGTGATGGATTTGAACGCCTGCGCCGGAGCCAGGGTCAGCCCGGCATCCCGTGCGCCGCTGACGACGGCCTCGGCCAGGGGGTGCTCACTGGCGACTTCCACCGCCGCCGCGTAGCCGAGCAAGGTGGCGTGATCGAAGCCGCCAGCCGGCTGCACCAGTATCAGCCGAGGCTTGCCCTCGGTGAGGGTGCCGGTTTTGTCCACCACGACCACCTCGACTTTCTCCAGCATCTCCAGCGCTTCCGCGCTGCGCACCAGGATGCCGTTCTGGGCGCCTTTGCCGGTGCCCACCATGATGGACATGGGGGTCGCCAGACCGAGCGCGCACGGGCAGGCGATGATCAGCACGGCCACCGCATTGACCACGGCAATGGCCATGGCCGGCTCCGGCCCGAACAGGCTCCAGACCACGAAGGTGATCATGGCAATCACCACCACCGCCGGCACGAACCACCCGGCCACCACGTCGGCGAGGCGCTGAATCGGCGCGCGGCTGCGTTGCGCTTCCGCCACCATGCGCACGATCTGCGCGAGCACGGTATCTTCACCCGTGCGCGTGGCGCGCATGATGAAGCTGCCGGTGCCGTTCAGGGTGCCGCCGGTTACGGAGGCGCCGGCGGCTTTCTCCACCGGCACGGGCTCGCCGCTGATCATGGATTCGTCGACCAGGCTGCGGCCGTCTTCCACCGTGCCGTCCACCGGGATCTTCTCGCCAGGGCGCACCCGCAGACGGTCGCCGGCCACCAGACCGTCGATGGCAACGTCATGCTCGGCGCCATCGGCATCGATGCGCCGCGCCGTCGCCGGCCGCAGTTCCAGCAGCGCGCGAATGGCCCCGGAGGCGCGACCCCGGGCGCGCAGTTCCAGCACCTGGCCGAGCAGCACCAGGGTGACGATTACCGCCGCGGCCTCGAAGTACACCGCCACCTGGCCATGATGACGAAACGCCTCGGGAAAGATGCCCGGCGCCACCACCGCCACCATCGAAAACAGGTAGGCCATACCCACACCGATGGCGATCAGGGTGAACATGTTGAGGTTCATGGTGCGAATCGACTGCAGGCCGCGCACGAAGAATGGCCAGCCGCCCCACAGCACCACGGGCGTCGCCAGCAGCGCCTGCACCCAACCGCCGGCCTCGCCGGAAAACACCCCGTGCAACGGCACCCCGGGAATCATCTCGCCCATGGCGTACACGAACAGCGGCAGCGTCAGCAGCGCCGAGACCCAGAAGCGCCGGGTCATGTCATCCAGCTCGCTGGTGTCTTCGTCACCGACCACCACGCCTTCCGGCTCCAGCCCCATACCGCAGATCGGGCAGGCCGATGCCCGCACGTCGCGAACCTCGGGATGCATCGGGCAGGTGTAGAGCATGCCGGTATGGCCCGGCGGCACTCGATCGTACTTACCGGGAGGCGCCGCCGGGTCGACGGCGCCCGCATGGCAGCAGCCGTGATCGACGACCACCTCTTGACCGTCGTGCTGAGCGGTTGTCATACGAAGCTTCCTCAGTGCTGTCGGAGGTAGCGGCTGCCTGCTTGCCCTGCCCCGGCAACGCCGCTACCATGAATTTCATACCATATACCCCCATGGAGTATCATTCAATGTCCAGCCCGTCTCGCGAAGCCACCGTTCGCCGGCTGAAGAAGATCGAGGGCCAGGTGCGTGGGTTGATCCGCATGATCGAAGACGACCGCTACTGCATCGACATCCTCCACCAGGTGACTGCCGTGAAAGCGGCGTTGAGCAAGACCGAGAGCGAGATTCTCAAGAACCACGCGGCCACCTGCGTCGAACAGGCGGTGAGCAGCGGCGACGTCGAGGTACAGCGCAAGACGTTCTCGGAACTGGTCAAGCTGTTCGAGGGCGTCCGCGGCTGAATTCGCCTGCGCTTGTGCGCTGCTTCTGCGCAGCCTTAGCTGCGCTTCTGCGCAGCCTTAGCTGCGCTTCTGCGCAGCCGTTCTCAGCATTTCTCCCTCACCTGGCGCTTAGTCGGCAGATCCGTACTACGCTTATGGCAGCCGCTGAGAATGCTCATGACCCGCTATCGCGCCCTCGTCGTCGACGATTCACCTACCGCCCGTCAATCGCTGGCCCAGCTGCTGGCGGGCCACGATCTGGCCGTGGATTTCGCCGCCAGCGGGGAAGAGGCCCTGGAGTTTCTCAGGGGCCAACTGGTGGACGTGATCTTCATGGACCACACGATGCCGGGCATGAGCGGCCTCGAGGCCGTGTCGGCCATCAAGAGCAATCCGCGCACCGCCACCATCCCGGTGATGATGTACACCACCAAGGAAGGAGAGGTGTACGTCGGCCAGGCCCGCGCGCTGGGCGCCGTCGGGGTGCTGCCGAAGGAGGTTCAGCCCGGGGTGCTGTTCGACATGCTCCACAAGCTGGGCCTGGTGACCGACCGCCGCGATGGCGCCGAGCCGCCCCAGGGCGAGCTGCCGCGGCGACGCTTCGACGACCTCATCGACGATGTGGATCGGGAGTACGAGCAGCGGGCCCTGGGAGCCTCGGTGCAAGCGCTGCTGACGCGGATGCTCGAGCAGCAGCATGCTCAGCTGCGGGCCGACGTGCAAAGCAGCCAGCGACGCTTCGCCAAGCAGGTAGCGGCAGAAATTCTCGAACAGAATCAAGCTGCGGCAATCGCGACGGGCAGCGCGGCCGGCGCGTCGCGGCAGGCCCCGGCGCCTGCCGGATCGGCCAACAGGCGGCGGCTACTGCCGAGCGCCCTGGCGCTGGCAGTGCTGCTGCTCGGAACCTGGAGCTGGCAGCTGCTGGCAAGCCGCGATGCGGCCCTCACCGAAGTGGCGCGCCTCGGCGCCGCTGCACGGCAGGAAACGGCGGCATTGGCCGATCACAGCGGCAGTCTGAGCGCCGCGCTGCAGGCCCAACGCAGCGACAGTGCGGCGCATCAGACGGCGGCGTTGCAGGCGCTGCAGTGGGCGCTGAATCAGAGCGCGCAGGTGCCGTTGCAGCAACCGCCGTTCAACGCCTCGGTAGCAAACCGACTGAACGAACTGCTCGCACACCTGACCTCCATGAGCTTTCAGGGCGAGGTCGTGCTGACCGCCCGCCTGGGGCGATTCTGCCTGGCTCGCGACGATTACGGCCAATGGCAGGCGGCTGCGGCCGACCTACCCGCCGTGGATTGCGAGTTGCTCGGCCACCCGCTGCAGGACGCAGCATCCTTGAGCGCGTTGCAATCGGTGGAATTTGCTGCGGCGGTTGCCGCGGTCTCCGCCGAACACCCGGGCATCACGGTTGAACTGCGCAGCACCGGCAACGCCGCTGCGTCGGATTTGGCTCTGCAATACGGCTGGGATCGGGCCGGCGACTGGAATCAGGCGGCCGCCCGCGACAATCGCGTCGAGTTCGCCATCGGCAGCGCGACGGCCGGTGGCGCCGTCGCGGGTCTGGCCCAGCGTCTGTGAAGCAGACGACACGACGCGTACGTCACTCCTCGCTCTTGCCGGCGGCGCTCTTGCCGGCGGCGCTCTTGCCGGCGGCGCTCTTGCCGGCGGCAGATTCTTGATCCTCCTGTGACGGCTCAAGGGCGACCTTGAGCGCGTCATCCACCGTCTCGAGCCAGACGAAGCGCAGCTGCTGGCGCGCCGAATCCGGCACATCTTCCAGATCCTTGCGATTTCGCGCCGGCAACGCCACCGTCTGAATACCAGCCCGCACCGCCGCCAGGGTCTTCTCCTTGATTCCTCCCACCGGCAACACCAGACCGCGCAAACTGATCTCGCCGGTCATGGCGAGGTCGCTGCGCACCTTGCGGCCCGACAGAAGCGACATCAGCGCCACGAACATGGTAACGCCGGCACTCGGACCATCCTTGGGGATGGCGCCGGCGGGCACGTGTACGTGCAGGTCGGTCTGCGCCAGCCACTCCCGCTCGATGGGCAACGACTCCAGGCGCCCCTTGGCGAGACTGACGGCGGCTTGGGCGCTCTCCTTCATGACGTCGCCCAGCTGTCCGGTCAGTATCAATTTTCCCGAGCCAGGCACCGCCCCGGCCTCGATGAACAGGATGTCGCCACCCACCGCCGTCCAGGCGAGCCCGGTCGCCACGCCGGACACGCTGGTACGCATCTGCGCCTCCCGCTCGAAGCGGCGCCCACCGAGAATCGCGCTCACCTGCTCCCGGTCGATGCGGATCGGCGGTTCCGCCCCTTCGGTTATGCGCACCGCGGCATGCCGCAGTACGGCGCCGAGCTCCCGCTCCAGATTGCGCACGCCTGCTTCCCGGGTGTAACCGTCGATCAGCTCCGTCAGCGCCGCGTCGTCGATCAGAGCCTGTTCCCGCGACAGACCGTTGGCGCGCAACTGGCGCTCTACCAGGTAACGCTTGGCGATTTCCAGTTTTTCCTCCGGCGTGTAGCCGCTGAGCTCGATCACCTCCATGCGGTCGCGCAGCGGGCCCGGGATGTTGTCGAGCACGTTCGCCGTGCCGATGAACAGAACCTTCGAGAGATCGAAGGGAATGCCGAGGTAGTTGTCGGTGAAGCTGGAATTCTGCTCCGGATCCAGCACTTCGAGCAGCGCCGCGGAAGGGTCGCCGTGGAAGCCGCCGGCACCCAGCTTGTCCATCTCGTCGAGCATGAACAGCGGGTTACGGGTCCCTGCCTTACGGATGTTCTGGATGATGGACCCGGGCAGCGAGCCCATGTAGGTGCGGCGATGACCGCGGATTTCGGCTTCGTCGTGCATGCCGCCGAGGCTGGCGCGAACGAACTTCAGACCCAGTGCCCGGGCGATGCTCTTACCGAGGGACGTCTTACCCACGCCCGGAGGCCCGACGAAACACAGAATCGGGCTGCGCCCCTCGGGGTTGAGTTTGCGCACGGCCAGGTACTCGAGGATCCTTCGCTTGATCTTGTCGAGCCCGTGGTGATCCTCATCGAGCACCTGCCGGGATCTGCCAATATCGATGTCTTCGGCATCCGTCTTCGCCCAGGGCAACTCCGTGAGCCAATCGAGATAGGTGCGCACCATGGAGTGCTCGCCGGAAGCCTCCGGAATGCTCTGCAAGCGCTTCAGCTCTTTACGCGCCTCCTTCTGCACCTCTGGCGGCATCCCGGCCTGGTCGATGGCATCGGCGATTTCCTCGAGATCGGATCCACCGCCCTCCTCCCCCAGCTCGCGCTGAATGGTGCGCAGTTGCTCCCGCAGAATGTATTCGCGCTGCTGCTTTTCGATTTTCTCCTTGCTCTTGGCACCGATCTCCTGGGCGATGCGCAGCACGTTCAGCTGCTCTTCGGCAGCGCCGAGCACGCGATCGAGCCGCCAACGGACATCGACGGTTTCGAGCACCCGTTGCTTTTCTTCGAGGTCGATGTCGAGAAAACCGGCGACCAGGTCGGCCAACCCGCCGGCGCTCTCCACGGCCAGCACGGTGGCCGCGAAGTCGGCCGGCACCTCCGGCAAC
>JBLRXD010000076.1:0-15883 GCA_047920935.1 Pseudomonadales bacterium
CCGCTTTTCCTCAAGCGACCGCGGCGGCCGCAGGCCGCTTGGTCGCTCCTACGGGAGGGGATCGCTCAGTCCACCCGCGCTTCGGCGTAGCCGGAGACCACGGTGACGCCATCCTGGTTGGTGGTGTCGACCTTGAGCTTGACGATGCCGTCGGCCACCTCTTCCACCGTGGCGGTGGAGTGCAGGGTGTCGCCCGGCCACACCTGGTTGGTGAAGCGCACGCCGAACTTGGTCAGGCGGCCGTCGCCCACGTAGTTGGTGAGCATCCGCCCGGTCATGCCCATGGTGAGCATGCCGTGAGCGAATACCGTGGGGTACCCCGCCACCTTGGTGGTGAATATCTCGTCGGTGTGGAGCGGGTTGTAGTCGCCCGATGCGCCCGCGTACTGAACGATCTGGGTGCGCTTGAGATCTTCTACCAGACACTCGCTGTAAGTGTCGCCCACTGAGAGATCGCTTGCCTTCAATGCCATGTTCTGTCTCCCCCTACTTCGAATCGACCGGACGCTCGGTGCGCACACCGACGCCCCGGGCGGTAATCACCAGCTCACCGTTCTGGTCGCGGTATTCGGTGACGGATTCCGAGAACACCAGCTTGCCGGCGCGCTTGCTCTCTTTCTCCCAGGTCTTGCCGGGGCCGGTGGTGGCCGTGAGCACGTCGCCGGGCTTGAGATGGCGGTGATACTCGAAGTGCTGCTCGGCATGCAGCCCGCCGCCACCGCCGCCGCCACCGCCACCGGATTCGCGCTTGATGCCGGTGGGCTCTTTGCCCGAGCCGAACCAGGGCTGGCCCGGCTTCGGCCGCAGGAAGTAATCCGGGTCGAACTGGGCGCTCGACTGGGCGAACGTGGGCGGCGCGATGATGCTGCCCGGCTCGGTGGTCTTGGCGTAGTCCGCATCGTGATAGATCGGGTTGTCGTCACCGACAGAGCGCGCGAACATCATGATGTGGCTGGCTTCGACGGGAAATTTGTCGACGGCCATGGTTGCTTCCCCCTCTGCTGAAAAAAACTGAACGAAAATTTTGCCGCACCGAGTATCCCCGAAGCGAGCCGCATGGGGCAAATGCTTCAGCGGCCTTTGAAGTCCGGGTCGCGCTTTTCGAGGAATGCCGAGATGCCCTCGATCTTGTCTTCGGTCTGCACCAGCGCGCCTTGAGCGTACTTCTCGAGCATCAAGGCGCCTGCCAGGCTCGCCTCCATGCCGAAGTGCACCATGGCTTTCATGGTGCGCGGCACGAACGGCGCGAAGCCGGCCAGGTGATCGGCCATGCGCCGCGCCTCAGACAGCAACTCGCCTGGTTGCACCAGGCGGGTCACCAGGCCGATGGCCAGGGCGCGCTCGGCGTCGATAGGCTCACCCATGAGCAGCATTTCCATACCCCAACCGCGGCCTACCAGGCGCGGCAGGCGGGCGGTGGCGCCGCCGCCGGGAATGATGCCGAGCTTGCCTTCGGGGGTAGCGAAGCGAGCGTTCGGCGTGGCGATGCGCAGATCGCAGCCCAGCGCCACCTCGAGCCCGCCGCCCATGCAGATGCCGTTGATGGCGGCGATGGTGGGCTTGGGCGTGCGCTCCAACTGATCCGCCAGGCCCTGCACGATGGGCTCCAGCGCCTTGCGGAAATCCCGGTGCAGAACTTCGCCGAGATCCGATCCGGCGGCGAACGCCCGCTCGCCGGCCCCGGTAATGGTGATGACCCGCACCGCGTCATCCACGGCCGCCCGCTGCACGCTGGCCTGGAGTTCGTCCAGGGTGGCCAGGGATATGGCGTTGTGCTTTTCGGGCCGGTTGATGGTGATCAGGGCCATGGGGCCCTGCACTTCGTACAGCGTATTTTCCACTACAGCGTGTTCTCCACTACGTTCATTCCTCACGTCTACGGGTGTTGCCGATATCTTCCAGGGCTCGCTCGAGGCGGCCTTCGACCTGCTCCCGCGCCCCTTCGATGCGCTCCCTGGCACGCCCTTCGGTCGCCGCACCGAGCACGGCGCGGAACAGGGGCTCCAGCACCTGCCTGAGCACCTGCCCAACGGTGGCGCCGTTGCGCGCCCTGCCGATGTCGTCGAGGTGGATGGGGGGCACCGTCACGCTGGCCTCGCCGAACAGATCCGACCGCACCGTGGCGGTGGCGTCGCGCAAGGCGAAGCGGTCGATGATGAGCTTAACCTCGGGCGCCACTCGAATGGGCTCGGCGCGCTCGCGGGCGGAGATCTCGCGGTTGAGATGATCCATGATCTGCTGGAGGTTCGACTCCTGGCGCCGCAGCAGCGCGGTGATGGCGGTGCCCTCCACCGCCATCTCCTCGAACACGATCAACTCGCTCGACGTCTGACCGATGTTGAGGTTCATGTGAATCTCGTCGACGCGGATGGCCGGTGGGCCGGTAAACCCCGGCGGGTTGCCAACCACCAGACCGCGTATGACGGCAACGCCGTCGCGCAGCGCCACCTCGACTTCGGCCACCTCCACCGAAACGCCCAGGTACGCGCTGCCCTGGCGTTCGATGGCGCGCTCGATCAGGGTGCCGGAATAGACCACCACGTAAATCGCCACGGCCGCCAGCACCAGCACCACCGCGATCACCACCCAACCCAGCGCCTTCATGGCGAACCCCCCAAGCTTGCTGTGGCCCCAGGCAACGTCATTGCATGATCTTCAGGAACGACCGCGCCTCGCCGATGGAGGCCTGCATGTCGCCGAGCAGACCCGCCACATCGGCTTCGATAGCCGCCAGTTCGCCTTCGAGCGAAGCGACGGCCTGGGCGTTGAGATTGTGTTTCAGGTACAGCACGTAATCACGAAAGGTACCCAGCACCGGCTCCATGCTCTGCTCGGCGCGGCGCATGGCCGCCATGAGCGTCTCATACTGGGCTTCGGAGCGCCGTAACTGGCTGGCGCTGGACGCCTTCAACTCCCGATTGCCGATGAGTTCGATTTCCTCGCGCCACTCCTTGAACAGCGCGCTCGACACCGACTCTACCCCGTCGATGCGATCGCGCACCTGGGTCGCCCGGGCATCCGCCGCCTCGTATGAGCGGTTGAGGCGGTCGTAACTGCGCCGCAGCTTCGACGCCGGCACGCTGACGACGCTGGAAAACTGCTCCAGGGCATTCTCGAACTGCTCCGCGGCCTGCTCCTGAGCGCTCATGGCCGCCTCGACCCGATCGACGAGAATGTCGCGCTTGTGAACGCCGACCCGCTCCATGGCGCCATAGTAGGCGGATTCGCAGCCCAGCAGAGCGATCAGCACCAGCATCAGCAGCGGGCGGATTGCGGCCGCAGGGCCGGAGTTCCGCATGTCGTTTCCTCGAGTCAGCTGAGGCTTAATGGTAACACCAGCACCTGCGGACCCTGAATCAGCAAGAGATAGGCAAGCCAAGCTTATATTCAGTAAAATTTCTTCCCAACAACCACAACAATCCGGCGCAAACGCCGGCGGAGCCCCTCACCATGGAGCAACTGTTCGACACCGCGGAAGTCTCGACTCACGTCGACACCGCCATCGAGATGACGATGCTGTACCTGCCGCAACTGGTACTCGCCGTGATCGTCCTGATCATCGGCTTGTGGATCATCAACCGCATGGTCAAGCTGATGGGCTCGGGCATGGAGCGGAGCAAGACCGAGCCTACCCTGGCGCGCTTCCTCCAGAGCCTGGTGTCCATCACCTTGAAGGCGCTGCTGTTCATCAGCGTCGCGTCCATGGTCGGCATCGCCACCACCTCGTTCATCGCCGTGCTCGGCGCCGCCGGCCTGGCCGTTGGTCTGGCGCTGCAGGGAAGCCTGGCGAATTTCGCCGGCGGGGTGCTGGTGCTGATGTTCCGCCCGTACAAGGTGGGCGATTTCATCACCGCGCAAGGCGTCAGCGGCACCGTAGCGGAAATCCAGATCTTCAACACCGTGCTGAAGACCCCGGACAACGTCCGCATCATCGTGCCCAACGGCTCCATCTCCAACGGCATCATCAACAACTTCTCCGCCGAAGCCACCCGCCGCGTGGATTTCGTCTTCGGCATCGGCTACGGCGACGACATCGCCAAGGCCAAACAGGTGATCGCCGACGTCGTCAAAGCCGACGAGCGGGCGTTTCAGGATCCGGCACCACAGATCGTGGTGAGCAACCTCGGGGAGAGTTCGGTGGATATCACCGTGCGCATCTGGGCCAACGCCGCCGACTACTGGGGGCTGAAGTTCCATCTCACCGAGACCGTGAAGCTTGCGTTCGATGCCGCCGACATCAGCATTCCGTTTCCCCAGCGAGACGTACACGTGCATCACGTGACCGAGACCACGCGGGCGCTCGCCAACTGACGGGACAGAATCATCAGGCAAAAAAAACCGCCGGTCTGGAGAGGTAACCGGCGGTTATAACGACCTTTTCACTCAAGGTCTCAAGGGGATAGAGATAGCCTCATGAGAAGCAGCACTGTCCGCTACTTGTCTCGATATCTACTATGGGGCAGAGCTGTTTCCGGGCAATTTCCGCCCGGATGGGTTTTGTGACAGTTTGTTTCCCATTTTTTCCACCCACGCCCGCGGCTGCGGGCATGTTACAGAGTGACGACCACGTCGGCGCCGCCCTCCGGCGCATCCTGGATCCGCACCCGCCAACCCTGGGCATGACATAACTGCTGGACGATGGCGAGGCCAAGCCCGCTGCCGCCGGTACTGACGTTGCGCGATCGATCGAGCCGAAAGAACGGTTGAAACACCGCGTCGCGCGACTCCTCGGGAATGCCCGGGCCGGAATCCATCACGTGGATGTCGCGGCCGCGAATCAGCACCCGCACACGGTCGCCGTGCTGCAGCCCGTTGCTCACCAGGTTAGCCAGAATGCGCTGCAACGCCCCCGTCGCCACCGGCAGGCGCAACCCTTCCGCGTCCTGCACGCACAGCGGGATCGGCGCATCGAAGCTCGCCAGCACGTCTTTGACGAACGGCACCAACTCCACCTCCTTGGGTGCCTCGCCGGCGCCCCGAGCAAACTGCAGCGCGTCGCCCACCAGGGAATCCATGATCTGCAGATTGCGCTCGAAACGCTCCACCAGCTTCGGGTCGACGTTCTCTGGCAGCAGTTCCAGGGCCAGGCGCATGCGCGTCATGGGCGTGCGCAAGTCGTGGGAAATGCCCGCAAGCAAGGTGGTGCGGTTCGACAGCAGGGTCGAGATCTCCCGCGCCATGGTGTTGAAGTTGCGCGCCAGCGACACCAGCTCCTCCGGCCCCTGCTCGGGCAACGGCTCGAAATTCTCGGCGCCCCGGAAGGTCTCGGCCCGCTGCGCGGCCAGGCCCAGGGGGCGGGTGATGCGCTGCACGATGAACAGCGCCGTCAT
The DNA here is from genome assembly GCA_047920935.1 of Pseudomonadales bacterium. Classification (GTDB taxonomy): domain Bacteria; phylum Pseudomonadota; class Gammaproteobacteria; order Pseudomonadales; family Azotimanducaceae; genus UBA7803. The sequence continues at coordinate 5,331 of JBLRXD010000076.1, forward strand.
GAACACCACCAGCGCACCGAGCACGACGATGATGATGCCGACGTACAGCGGCTGGATATCGCGACGAGCGGGGGGAAAACCGATCTGCAGGTCGAACCCGCCCATCGGGACATCGACCCAGATCAGCCCGCTGCCCTGATACAGGGTGACGTCGATGCCGAGACGTTCGCTGAGCTTCTCCTGCAGCAGCGACAGGTAGGGACGGCCCAGATCCGCGGGGCCGTAAGCCTGTCGCTCACCGGAAATGATCAGGTCATGGCTCTGCGCCAACTCCAACTCGAAATACGGCCGGGCTTCGGGCGGCAGCTCGACCCAGGTCTGGGCAGACAGCACCAGCAACGCCGCCTCGTCGTCAGCGGAGCGTTCGGCGATGGGTTCGATCACGAATTGATTAAGCGCCAGCACCGCGATGATGACGATCAGCAAGGCGCTGACCGCCAGAATCAGCGTGGTTCTCGCGAGCAGCGACAGGGATCGGCCGGTGGCGCGGCGCGGGGCGGTCTCGACGTCAGCCACTGCCTTCCGGGCAGAACATGTATCCCTTGCCCCAGATGGTCTTGATATAAACCGGATTAGACGGATCGGGCTCGATCTTGCCCCGCAGTCGGGTCACGCGCACATCGATGCTGCGGTCGAAGGGCGAGCGTTCGGCGCCGGTCAACAGGTCGAGAATGCGGTCGCGATGCAGCACCTTGTTCGGATGCTGGGCAAGGATGGCCAGCAGGTCGAACTCTCCGGAGGTCAACGACACCTGGGAGCCGTCGCGCAGCAGCTGATGCGAGCCGACGTCGAGGGAAAACGGCCCGAACTGGAAGGTGTCGCCATCTTCCTCATCGGAGCCGATCGGGCGTTTCGCTCGCCGCAGCACTGCCCGCACCCGAGCGAGCAACTCCCGCGGATTGAAAGGCTTGGAGATGTAGTCGTCGGCCCCAACCTCGAGCCCGACGATGCGATCGACGTCGTCGCCCGCGGCGGAAACGATGATGATGGGTATGTCGCGATCGGCCTTCAGACGTCGGGCCAGGGTGAGCCCGTGCTCGCCCGGCAGCATCAGATCGAGAATGATCAGGTCTACCGGCTGGCTCGCCAGATGCGCCATCATGCCTTCGCCACTCTCGACGCAATCCACCGTGAACCCCTGCTGAGACAGATAAGCCTGCGTCAGCTCGCGGATCTCGGGATCATCATCGACGACCAACAATCTTGCGTTATCGCCATCCACGGCTGGGGTCTGGTCAGGGTGCAGGATCTGATGCTCGGTAAACGGGCAAAGGGTCGATCAACGGGAGCGGCGACAATGAGTCGAGCGCCTCGAAGACCTCGTTCGGCAGCAGCACCTCGCCGCCAGGCGCCTCGCCCCTGGGCGACTCGTGTGCCACCACCTCGTTCTGATCGCGGCGCGCCACCCGGCGCTCGAACCCTACGCCGAAGCTTTGCCGGGGCTCCTCGATGTCGTCTTCGTCCAGCGGGCGCACATGCACCACCTGGGTCTCGATGCGTATCACCCGCCCATCGGGCTGGCGGATGATGCGGCCATAGCGGCGCTCGGTGCGGATGCGAATGACCCCGCTGTGATCGCCTTTCTGGGCCATTCGCCGGTTCATCTCGGTGAGCAGCGCCCGGCGCTGATGCTGGTTGAGGGCATCCCAACCCGCCGCGAGCGTGGTCAGCTCTTCGTCGGAGCGACCGGCGTACGCGTTTTTCTGACGGGCGTGATCTAAAGCAGCGGCGCCGGCGGACGGACCGGCGGACGGACCGGCGGACGGATCCGCACCGCGGCTGCTGGGCGCAGCGAAAGCCGCCCCCGGCAACCACACCGCGAGCATTACGATCACCAACCCTCTGAATTCCGCTCCGATCGTAGGACCCTCCTGTGGGCCTGACTCTGGACGGTGCAAGGGACGTATTCTCAACAGAGCCAGTTTCAGCTCCATTTCCCCGGCGTTTCAGTGTGTTACGCCGGAAAGCTTGCGGAAGCGGCATGCCCGCGGGCACGCCGCCCCAGTTGCAAAGTCAGACCGATTCGAACAAGCCGGCCGCACCCTGGCCACCGCCGATGCACATGGTGACCACGCCGTACTTTTTATTGCGACGCTTGAGCTCCCGCAGCACCACGCCGGTGGTTCTCGAGCCGGTCATACCGAACGGGTGGCCGATGCTGATGCTGCCGCCGTTGACGTTGTAGCGCTCGTTGTCGATGCCCAGCGCGTCGCGACAGTACAACGCCTGCGAGGCGAACGCTTCGTTCAACTCCCACAGGTCGATGTCGTCGATGGACAGCCCGGCGTTCTTGAGCAGCCGCGGAATGGCGAACACGGGCCCGATACCCATTTCGTCGGGCTCGCAACCGGCAACGGTGAACCCGCGGTAGATGCCAATGGGCTGCAGGCCTAACTGCGCCGCGCGCTCGGCGCTCATCATCAGCGTCATCGAGGCACCATCCGACAGCTGGGAAGCATTGCCGGCCGTCACCGTGCCGTCTTCTTCGAAGGCAGGCGGCAACGACGCCAGCCCTTCCAGGGTGGTGTTCGGGCGATTGCACTCGTCGCGATCGACCGTGACCTCGACGTGGCTCTCTTCACCCGTTTCCTTATTGACCTGAAGCATGGTGGCCTTCATGGGAACGATTTCTTCGCGAATCCAGCCGGCATCCGCCGCCCTGGCGTAGCGCTGCTGGCTCTGCAGCGCGTACTCGTCCTGGGCTTCGCGAGTCACCTGATAACGCCGCGCGACCACTTCGGCCGTGTTGCCCATGGCCATGAAGATCTCGGGCTTCTCTTCGAGCAGGCGCTTGTTCTGCTTGGCTTTACCCGGCTCCTGACGTGTGCGCATGGAAATGGAATCGACCCCGCCGGCGATGGCGACCTGGGTCTGGCCGGTGGCAATCTGATTGGCAGCCATGGCGATGGTCTGCAGGCCGGAGGAGCAGAACCGGTTGATGGTCACGCCGGCGGTGGTGATCGGCAGCTTCGACAGCACCACGGCCAAGCGGGCCAGGTTGCCATCCTGCTCGCCGGTGTGGCTGGCGGCGCCCACATAGACGTCTTCTACTTCATCGGCGGACAGCTTGGGGTTCCGCTCGAGCAGAGCGTCGATGCAATGCGCCAGCATGTCGTCGGAACGGGTGAGGTTGAAGCTGCCGCGAAATGCCTTGGCGAGGCCGGTGCGAACACTGTCAACGATGACGACGTCTCTCATGGGTCTTCCCCTGGTTATTTGAAGTGGTTATTTGAAGTGGTTACTTGAACTGGTATTTTTGATCTGATCGAACATGGTAACGCTTGACCGGGCCGAAAAAAAGCGGGCCCAAGGCTACAGCCCCGGGCCCGCTCGCAGCTTCGGCTTCTACCTGCTCACCTGCTCACAAGTCCCACTGCACGCTCAGGGAGAAGGTGCGGCCCACCTCCTCCTCGAACGTCGTCACTCCCTGGCGCTCGATGTGCACCGATTCACCGAGCAGGTTCTGGGCCTTGGCCTTGACGCTGAGCGACGGCCCCGGGAACCACGAGTAGGTGGCGTCCACGGAGTGGAACGGCTGCTCGAAGCCGTCCGGCGCGCCATTGCGGCCAGCGACGAACAGTCGCTCACCAAACACGTTGTAGATCAGGGTGGCCGCGTGCTGACCGCCGGGTGAGTCGTAGCCGAGTTGCAGGTTGGCGACGAAGGGTGCCGCATTGGTCAGATCACGCTTGGCGTTGGTGGGCGAGTTGGCTCGAGGTCCGGCCACCAGCTCCGACTGCTGCAGCGTCAGATTGGCCTGCAGGAACCACGGCGCCAGCCGCGGGTGAAGGAATCCCAACTCCTTTAGCAGCTCGAATTCCACCCCGTAGATCTCCGCCGACTCGGCATTGACGATCTCCCGGGCGATGTTGGTATCGCTGGCGGGCGACTCGAAGAACTCGATGGGCCGATCAATTTCCTTGTAGAACAGCGACATCGTGAAGTTGTCGCCACCCGAGAAAAACCACTCGGCACGGATGTCGTAATTCTTCAGCTTGGCAGGCACCACACCCGGATTGCCGAATACCAGATCGTCGGTGAGCGGATCCACGTAGCTTGCGTTGGTGATCTCCCGCAGGTCGGGCCGGGTCACGGTTTCGCTGTAGCCAAAGCGCAGCTGGAACGTCTCCGCGAGGAAATCGGACATCCAGGTCAACGATATGGCGGGGTAGAACTCCGCCTCGGAGAAAGCATTCGCCAGCAGCACGTCGGGATCGGTCGTCACCACCGGCGTCGCAACGCCAAACCCGAAGGGGTTGAAGTCAACAGCCAACTGCCGGTAATTCTCCCACCGCACCCCGGCGGCCAGCCGCCAGGTTTCCTGCCAGGTCCAGTCGACGGCGGCAAACCAGGCGTCGCTCATGGTGGCGGCGATGTAACTTTCGTTGTTGGCGCCGGCCCGCCGCAATTCGAAGGAATTGCGCGGGTTGGTGATGGTGCTGTCGGCGAACACCTCCCCCAGAGGCAGGGCGCGAACAGCCTGATCCTGGACCCCGAACAGACCCAGCGCAAACTGCACCTGCTCGTAGATGCGCGCCTGGCGCGTGTGCTGGTAGCCGCCCGACAGCTCCACGTAGGAGTCACCGAAGCTCCACGGCGCCATCACCGTCCAGCCGTAATCCTGCACCTCGTCGTTCAGTTCGGTGAAGCGATAATCCGCAGCTTCGGCCACGGTGCGTACCACGGGGTTCTGGATGCGCCCGGTGAGCAGATCGGAGCGCCCCTCCATCGCCACGTTGACGCGATTCGGAATTTCGGTGGTGGCGTCGGAATCGGAGTAGAACCAGGCAACCTCCAGCCCATCGGGGATGGCGCTGACCAGGCGCTTGGGCACGAAGCTCAGATTGCTCAGCAGATCCTTGGTAGCCAGGCCGAACCGGTGATCGCCCCGCAACTGATTGACGAGGATCTCCCGCTGCTCGAACTCGAACCGCACATCGAGAAACCCGAGGCCGTCAGAGCGCAGCCGGTTCTCGTTGAAGAAGGTACGCACCGAGGTTTCGTCGTCGGTATTGCGCAGGAACAGCGACGTCAACACCACCTCGTGCTCGTCTGCGTAGCGCACGCCCAGGTTGGCGTTGGCGGTCAGGCTGACGCTGTACGTCGACTCCTGGTCTTCATCGGTACGATCGTCGGGAAACCGGAAGTTGCGGTTGAGCTTGATCGACTCCCGCCACTGACTGCCGTAGGCGCCAGAGCCGACGAAGCCCACTTCGAGATCATCGGTGACGAAGAAGTTGTTGCCAACGTATGCCTTCAGGTCGATGTCAGGTTCGGCGCTCTGCTCCCGCAGGGAGATGTCGCGGTTGAGCAGCAACGCCAGCTCCCGGTTGACCAACTGCGCCTGCTGAAAGGTGGTTTCGGGCGCGCCCTGGGCGCGCAAGGTGTTGAGAATGTTCTGCACCCCGATGTCGCCCCGGAAGCGGTCGACCTCAGTGCGCAACTCCCGCGACAGCGCGCGGCTGCCGTCGTCCTTGCCGAACCGGTCATCATCCCCACCCCGGTAGCTGAGCACCTTGCCCTGGGTCTGGTCGTTGTAGGCACTGCCCACCTCGACGCCGAACACCAGCCCATCCGGCAGGCCTTTGGTGCGGATGTCGACGTTACCGCCGCCGAACGCCGCGGCCTGGTCGGCGGAGTAAGACTTCTGCACCCGCAGCGATTCCACCACCGAGGTGGGAAACAGATTCAGCGGAATGACGTTGCGGGTCAGATCCACAGACGGCACCCGCGCGCCGTTCAGCGTCGTGCTGGAGTAGCGTTCTCCCAACCCCCGCACGTAGACGAACTTGTCGGCCACGACCGTGAGGCCGGAGACCCGGCGTAGCGCAGCCGCCACGCTGGAGTCACCGACCCGGCCGATGGCATCCGCACCCAGCACGTTGATCACCGAGGAGGCATCCTTGCGCTCCTCGACCAGTACTGCTGCAGCATCGTAGTACCGGCCGATCACCACCACTTCTTCGATGCTCTGGTCGGCGGGCGCCCGCTCCTGGCCGCTGGCGGCAGCCGCCGTCATCAGCATGATGGTCACCGCCACGGCGGCGCCTGCAGACGCCATGACCCTTTCCAGATGGCTTTTCATGTTTGCTGTTCCGGTCGCGGTGGTTGAAGTCATTCGAACCACAGCGGCTGGCTGCGGTTGTCTTCGAAGATGCCGAACGTCCAGCCGGCGAACGGATTGTTTTCGCTCTGGCTCAGCGCGCCGATGAAGTCGCCCGCCTGCGGCGCGCCGGCCGGGGCTGCGTCGTCCACCACCATGCCGGTGTAATCGATGGAGAACACCGACGGCATGCCCTCGAGCAGTTGCAGCTGGGTATCCTCATTGGCGGTTGCATCGACCACCCCATCGATGGTCGCAAACACCACGCTCTGCTCGCTCACCGCCCAGTCTTCGACGCTGGTGCCGTTCGGCAGCACACCCACGGCGCGGTCTTCACAGGCCATGATCACCGAGTTGAGTTGAATGCCGCCGTCCTGGGCCATCTGCAGCGAGCGGTTGTCGATGCGCAGGCAGTAGTTGGCGTCAAGGTCGCTGTCTTCGCCGAACGAGCCGATCACCATGGAGTCGTTGATGGTCATCGCCACGCCTTCGCGGAACAGCCAACCGGCGCCCTGACCGTGGGTTCCCGTGGCCGCTCCGTTGGTGGAGATGATGCAGGTGAGGTTGTTGATGGTGCCCTGGGTGTGCAGCCCGCGAGCGATGAAATCCTCGATGACCGCCGAATCCAGACTGCTGAAGGAGCCGAGCCCATCGGCTTCGATGCAGTGGTTGCCGTCGGTCGCGGATTGAATCACCAGCGCCGTGTCGATGCTGCCGATCCAACCTTCGTCGACGTCTATGGCGTCGTCGCGGACGTAAACGGCGGCGAAGTTTTCGAAGCTGACCGCGCCACCGAACATCTCGATGCCGTCGTCGAAGGTGGAGTACACCTGCAAATTCCTGACGACGGTGCCGCGGCCGACGCCGGTGAAGGTGATGCCGTTCAGCTCGTCGCCGTTACCCACTTCGGCACCCGGGTGCTTGACCACCACGTATTCGAGCCGGCCCGAGTTGTCGTCGTCGTTGTCACCGCCGTAGAAGTTCTCATCGGCACCGGCCGAGCCTTCCGAGGCGACGTGACACTCGGCCGCCAGCACCAGATCGACGCCGCGCGTGCCCGTGTACTGGCATTTGTTGGTCACGCCGAAGCCGTTGATGACCATGCCGCCCCACTGGGAGACCGCTTCGGGGTCGTTGGCCAGATCGCCGTTGATGTCGGACACCGAGGTGAAAGTGATGGGCGCCTCGGCAGTGCCAACGGCGATCAGCTGTGAGCCGCGGTTGATCACCATGAACTTGTCGTTCGACTCCCAGGCGAGGGTAGCGCCCGCCTCGACGGTGAGGGTCGGGCCGTCACCGCCCTGGGCGATATTGGCTGCCGCCAGCTCCGCATCGCTGTTGAAGGCGCCGCCTACGAACAGGCTGCCCTGAAATATGTGGGCGCCGCCATCCGGCAGCGCGGGAATGCTCAAGTCGACCTTGAGGAAATTGCTGCCGGAATCGACAAAGGTACGGTTATAGGTGCAGTTGAGGCCGTCGAAGGTTCCCTGACGGGTGGTGCCGCCCTCCGAGACGTAGGAGGCGCAGGGATTGGCCGTGCCGCTACCCCCGCCGCTGGTGTTGTTGCTGACCGAGTTGTCCACGGTCGAAGGGCTGATGTTGATGTCTCCGCCGCCGCCGCAGCCGGCCAGCATGGCGGCAGCGCAGGCACTTGCCGCCAGCGTTCGCAGAGAGGCATTGTTGAGCTTCATTTAGCAAGGTCCCCGTTGGTTAGTATGTGTTGGGTTCGCCAGCTGCGCCGGCTCGCTGATCGGGAACACTAAGCCTGCTTTGTGTCAGTGCTGTTACGCCCATGTGACATATGGATGAACGCAGCAACGACATCGCGCGCAGACGACGACTGCAAATCGACACGCTGCGCGTCATGAAATCGTAATCATCGGCCATTACGGTTCTGCGACGGGACTTGGACGACCGAGCGTCATGGGCTACCGGGAGCTGCTGAAGAAGTACATTCGCCACCTCGAGCTGGTGGCGGGCGACAACTACATCGAAAGCCACTGTGCCGAGCCGATGCTCGGCAAGCGCGACCTGGGCGAACTGCGCAGCCTGGCGGCGGAAGTGCACCGGGATGCCTACCGCGCCACCGAGGTGTTCCGGTTGGAGAACTACAACTATCGACTGCGGGTGCTCATGAACCGGCACGCCCTCGGCGCGGACCAGGTGGCCCGGCTGGCGCAGGTGCCGGTGAGCGTGGTGCGCCAGTGGCGCACCAATCCGGCCTCAGAGCGCTACGTCGCCATGGACGAGGCTGACTTCAGCCGTTTCGAAGGGGCGTTGAACGAGTGGCTCGAGACCAGCGACCACTGATCGACGTGCTAGAATCGGCGGCTTCGGGAGAGCAACCATGCAGACAGACATCATTCTCCGCGGCCTGTGCTTCGGCGAAGGGCCGCGCTGGCACGACGGTGCGTTGTGGTTTTCGGACATGCACGCGCATGAGGTCGTGCGGATGACGGCAGACGGCACCCGCGACACCATCTGCCAGGTGGACGCCTGGCCATCCGGGCTCGGCTGGCTGCCCAACGGCGACCTGCTGGTGGTGTCGATGACCGACCGGCGCCTGCTGCGCTGGGACGGCACGCGGTTGCAGCAGCACGCCGATCTCGCGGCGCTGGCCAGCTTTCATTGCAACGACATGGTGGTGGATGCCGCCGGCCGCGCCTACGTGGGCAACTTCGGTTTCGATCTGCACGCCCAGAGCGCGCCTGCGCCCGCCGAGCTGATCTGCGTGGAGCCGGACGGCGCGGCTCGGGTCGTCGCCCAGGGCCTGGAGTTTCCCAACGGTGCGGTGATCAGCCCCGACGGGGCGACCCTCATCGTCGCCGAATCCTGGGGCCGGCGGCTGAGCGCCTTCGACATCGCCGCCAACGGCGATTTGTCCAACCGGCGCGTCTGGGCAGAGCTGCCCAAGGGCGCGGTACCCGACGGCATCTGCCTCGACGCCGCCGGCGGCATCTGGTCGGCGTCGCCGTCCAGCAACGAGTGCCTGCGGCAGGTCGAGGGCGGCGAGGTCACCCATCGGGTGGCCGTGGATCAGGGGGCGTTCGCCTGCATGCTCGGCGGTGATGACGGCCGCACCCTGTACATCCTCACCACCGGCAGCTCCGCCCCCGAGGAGTGCCGCGAGCAGAAGTCCGGCAGGGTGGAAGCCTGGCAGGCGCCCTACCCCCACGCCGGCCTGCCGTAAGGAGCGATGCGCCCCCCCGGAAGTTCGCGATCGGGAGATCGCTCCTACATCATTATTCCCGGAGACACGACCGCCATGCTGCACGAAAACTACCAGTCCCCCTGGCTCGACGACGAGTTGCGCATCCTTCAGGACGCGGCGCGGAAATTCTTCGAGCAGGAGTTCAAACCCCTGAACGAGCAGTGGATCGCTCAGGGCAAGGTCGACCGCGACGCCTGGAACAAGGCGGGCGCGGCGGGGCTGCTGTGCGCGGCGATCCCCGCTGAATACGGCGGCGCCGGCGGCGACTACCGTCACGAGACGGTGATCATGGAAGAGATGCACCGCGCCGGCGTGGGTGGGTTCGGCAACCAGGTGCACAGCACCATCGTCGCGCCGTACATCCAGCACTACGGCAGCGAAGCGCAGCGCCTGAACTGGCTGCCGAAAATGGCCAGCGGCGAGATGGTGGGCGCCATCGCCATGACCGAGCCGAACACCGGTTCGGACCTGCAGGCGGTGCGCACCACGGCCATCCGCGACGGCGACGACTACGTCATCAACGGCTCGAAGACCTACATCACCAACGGCCAGCACGCCGACCTGGTGATCGTCGTGGCCAAGACCGACCCCACCCAAGGCGCCAAGGGCATCTCGCTGATCGTGGTGGAGACCGCCACCAGCCCGGGCTTCGAGCGCGGCCGCAACCTGAAGAAGATGGGGCAGAAGTCGGCGGACACCTCGGAGCTGTTTTTCCAGGACTGCCGCGTGCCGGCCGCCAACCGGCTCGGCGAGCAGGAAGGCCGGGGTTTCGCCCAGCTCATGCAGCAGCTGCCCCAGGAGCGGCTCAACATCGCCCAGGCGGCGGTCGTCTCCATGGAGCGCGCCATCGAGATCACTCTGGATTTCGTGCGCGAGCGCAAGGCCTTCGGCCAGCGGGTGCTCGATTTCCAGAACAGCCGATTCAAGCTGGCGGAGTGCAAGACCGAGGCGCTCATCGCCCGCACCTTCGTCGACCAGTGCGTGCTGTGGCTCATGGACGGCAAGCTCGATGCGGCCACTGCCTCCATGGCCAAGTACTGGTGCACCCAGAAGCAGTGCGAGATCATCGATGCCTGCCTGCAGCTTCACGGCGGCGCCGGCTACATGGACGAGTACGAGATCTCGCGCATGTACACCGACGCCCGGGTGCAGCCCATTTACGGCGGCACCAACGAGATCATGAAAGAACTCATCGGCCGCACGCTGGGGTGATAGTGGGGCTCCCCGTAGGAGCCCTCT
>JBLRXD010000077.1:0-13438 GCA_047920935.1 Pseudomonadales bacterium
CCCGATCGCGATCGGGAGATCGCTCCTACGCGGGGGCGCCTTTGCCTCAGCCGATGACTTCCAGCCGTTGAATCTCCGGCGCGCCGGCCATGACGCCGGCGAAGCGCTTGCCGGCGGCCCTGAAATGCTCCGACTTGCCGTGGGCCGCCAGGGCTTCTGCGCTGTCGTACAGCTCAAGCATCAGATACTTGCCGTCGCTGTCCTTACAGAGTGTGTAAAGCTGGTTGCCCGGTTCCTTGGCTCGTACGTCCGCGGCCAGCCCCAGCATGGCTTCTTCGAATTCCGCTTCCTTGCCAGCGGCTACGTTCAGCTTGGCGATAACGGCAATGGTCATGGTTCCCCCTTCAGGTAGGCTCTTGGTGATAACGCATCTGCGGCCGAGCATAGCAGCACCGCAGCCGGCGGCGCAGCCGATTTTCCCGGCGGCGGCCGGTTGTCCCGGTGTCCGACGCAAATGTTTCAGCGATTGACATTGTCCTGTAACAAGTTATAACTACGCCCCGACGAGCCGAAGGGAAGCTGCGCGTTTGCAGCTACGGCTCACCTCATGGAGGGGATTCGAAATGTACAAGCCGTCCTTAGGGACGAGCCTGCGCCGTGGCGCGGGCTTGACCGTCACTGGATTTTTCCTGACCGCATCCGTCAACGTCTTCGCGCAGTCCGCCATCGAAGAGGTGGTAGTGACGGCTCAGCGCACCGAGCAGAGCCTGCAGGAGGTGCCGATCGCGGTCACCGCCTTCTCCGGGGCCATGATGGAAGACAAGCAGATCCTCAGCCCGTCCGACCTGCAGTTGAACGCGCCGAACGTGAGCTTCACCGCCACCAACTTCGGCGGCTCCAGCTTCAGCATCCGCGGCATCGGCCGCCTGGTGATCGCCGGCTCCGGCGAGAACGGTGTGTCCATTCACCAGAACCAGATCGCCGTGCCCACCAACCTGCCGGCCGCCGAGTTCTACGACCTCGAGCGGGTCGAGATTCTGCGTGGTCCTCAGGGCACCCTGTTCGGCAGGAACGCCACGGGCGGCGCGGTGAACATGGTCACCAAGATGCCCGACTTCGAATCCTGGAACGGGTTCGTCGACGCCGAGGCCGGCGACTACAGCAACAAGCGCCTGAAGGGCGCCCTCAACATGCCGATCACCGACAACTTCGCGGTACGTGTCGCCGGCATGTGGCTGGAGCGTGACGGCTACATCACCAATACGGCCGCTGGGCAGACGGGCGACTGTCTGATTCCTGGGTCGACTCAGGACGACCCACGAACCCAGCCGTGTCAGATCGCCGGGATCAACGATTCCGTCGACGGGCGTGACATCACCACCTTCCGCATCACCGGCCTGTGGGAGATCAACGACCGCGCTTCCGCCTGGGTGCAGTACAGCCGCTTCAAGGAAGACGACGACAAGGTGCGCATCACCAACCAGGTGTGCGAGCGTAGCGACCTGCCCACCGTGGGCTGCAAGCCCGATGGCTTCGGCTTCGACAACCCCCACGCCGGGTCCACCACCGGTGGCATCTTCGGCGGCCTGAACGGCGCGCTGCTGCTCGGCGACCCAACCCCGGCGTCCGCGTTCAATGCGCCGAGCACGGGGTTCCGGAAGATGCACACGGATTTCAACCCGATCTACAAGTACAACGAAGACCTGTTCACCGCAGGCTTCGATTACGACTTCGACAACTACCGGGTGGGCCTCCTGGCCGGCTACCAGCAGAGCGATTACGTCTCTCAGCAAGACTACCTGATGGACGTGGGTTTCAACCTCTACGCCACGGCTGCCAACCCCGCCGGCTTGTGGCCGACGTCGGCGCCGCCGAGTCGCGAGGCCGGCTCCGACTGGACCAGCCCGGTGTGTAACTTCCAGAACGGTACGTCCGGCATCTTCGGTGGCTGCGTGCATCCGTCTGACCAGACTCGCGTCTTTGCCTACGACAGCGCCACGTCCGACAGCCGCTACTGGACGGTGGAAGCTAAACTCGAATCTGCCTACGACGGGCCTTTCAACTTCATCATCGGTAGCAACTACACTGAGTATGAAGGCTATGGCGACTACTATGTGATCGCCAATACCCTCGACCTGGTCGGCAACTATGGCGTACCCCTGCTTGGCTTCCCGCCGCTGTATCCGACCATGTTCAACTCCACCAGCAATCCCAGCGGCCGTTCCGGCGACACCGGTGACTCCGTGTCCGTGTTCGGCGAAGTCTATTATGATTTCACCGACACCGTGCGATTCACCGCCGGTCTGCGCTACAACCGCGACAAGAAGTCCGTTGAGGACACGGGCATTCTGTTCAATGCTATCAGCGCCGACGCGGTGGGCCTTGGTCTGCAGGCCGCCACGGTCCCTGGAGCGGCGATCGGGGTTCCGGAAGTCGAGTCCTTCACCCTGACCGAATTGGGCCTGTTGGATCCAAATGCAGTGGCAAATACTTCTGCTGCGGCTAGTGAAGGCGGAATCCATTGGACGCGCGCGCTGAATATCCTGCTCGGGCCGCTTGCCACCGACGCGCAAGCCATCGCTAACGAGCGTACCCTGGCAGGCTTGTACGGCGTTACCGACGCTCAGTTGGAGGCTGCAGCGGCCACTCCCGCGTACAGCGCAGAGCGGTTCGCCATCAGCTCGGCAGTACCTATCGCTCCGGGCTTCGGCGAAAGCCGTGCCCTGACCGGCAGCCCCAGTGACGCCAAGTTCACCGAGTTCACCGGTCGGCTGGGTGTCGACTGGCAGATGAACGACAACACCATGGTGTACGCCTTCTTCACGCGTGGCTACAAGCCGGGTGGCTTCAATCCGCCGCTGAACGAGTCGTTCATCCAGTCCACCACCGCCAAGTACATCTTCGATCCGGAAGAGGTGGATGCCTTCGAGATCGGCGCAAAGAACGTTTTTCTCGACGGCTCCCTGGTGTTGAACACCGCGCTGTTCCTCTACGACTATAAGGGGTTGCAGACCACGCGGATCGCCAACAACACCTCCATCAACGACAACATCGACGCCAATATCTGGGGTGCCGAGCTCGAGTTGTTCTATCGTCCGGAAGCCATTCCCGGCCTCTCCATCGATGCGTCCTACTCTTACTTGAAGGCGGAAGTAGACGGCACGGCTTCGGTTGACCCGATCAACCGTACCGCGGGGAATCCCGACTACATCCTGCTGAACAACATCGACCCGGGCGCATTGACCGGCGTGAACTACGTCGCCAACCTGTCTCAGGTGCTTGCTCCCGGGGTCATCGATGGCGCATATGCTGCTTGTGGGGCGCTGAGTGCAGCCAACCCCAATCCGGCGTGCCCGCAGGTTGCACCGGGCACCAACTATGCCAACGGCGTGCCGGCGTACTTCTCGCGCGACTATCTGACGAGGCAGGGTGTCGAGACCAACGACGGGTTCGAAACCAACCTGGACGGCAACAGCCTGCCGAACGCGCCCGAGCACACCATCCACCTGGGCCTGGCTTACACCTGGCAGGTCGCGCCGATTGCCGGCTCCCTCACCGCTCGGTGGGACTACTACTGGCAGGACAGCTCCTACGCTCGGGAATTCAACACCCCCGGCGATAAAATCGACGCTTGGGATCAGCACAACGCCTCGCTCATTTACGAGAGCAACGACGGCCTGTGGTCGGCTCGGGCCTGGGTGCGCAACGTTCAGAACGAAGACAACGTCACGGGTAAGTACCTCACCGCCGATACGTCCGGCTTCTTCAGGAACTACTTCCTGACCGAGCCCCGCATCTACGGTGTGTCGGTACGTTACAGCTTCGACGGCGCTCGCCGCTAACCGCTGACGCCGTTGCGAACAAAGCTCATGGGGGTGACCCCATGAGCTTTTTTCGTTATCGGGGCGGCTGCACTGCTATCCTCCGCGTCCATGAATCGACAACCTCTGCTGCAGTTGCTGCACGACTACGCTGAGCGCCATCCCGAGGAGCAGGCGACCACCGACCGTTTTCTCGATTTCGTTGGGGGCAACGAGCGCTGCTTCGAACGCGACCTGTGGGCCGGCCACGTTACCGGTTCCGCCTGGCTGGTGGACGCCAGCGGCAGCCGGGTGCTGCTCACCCATCACAAAAAGCTCGGCCGCTGGCTGCAACTGGGCGGCCACAGCGACGGTAATCCAGCGCCTCTCGAGGTGGCGTTGCAGGAGGCCAGGGAAGAATCGGGGCTCGCGGTTCGGCCGTTATCGACCGAGGCGTTCGATCTCGATATTCACGAGATTCCGGCCCGCAAGCAGGATCCGGCGCACCATCACTTCGACGTGCGCTTCGCGCTGCAGGTGGTGGGCGACGAGGCGTTCAAAGTCAGCGCCGAGTCGCTCGATCTCGCCTGGGTGCCCATCGACCGGCTGGAAGATTACACCCTGGAGGAGTCGGTGCTGCGCATGGCGCGTAAGTGGCAGCGGTGATTCCTCACCGCCCATTCACCCACCCACCCGCCGTAGGAGCGATCTCCAGATCGCGATTTCTTTGAAACAATCGCGATCTGGAGATCGCTCCTACGGGGCGGGTACAGCCGACGTCAGCGCGGGTAGAGGTGGCACGCCACCTGCCGCTTCGAATCGTCGAGCAGCGGGATGAGCGGCGGGGTCTCGCGGCGGCAGACGTCCATGACGTGCGGGCAGCGGTTGGCGAAGCGGCAGCCCGCGGGCACGTCCACGGGTGAGGGAATCTCGCCCTTGATGGTGGTGGATGGCCGGCTGCGCTCGCGCCGCGGGTCCGGCTCGGGGTTGGAGGCGATGAGGATCTCGGTGTAGGGGTGCTTGGGATCGAAGAACACTTCGCTCGCCGGCCCGACTTCGACCAGCGCCCCCAGGTACATCACCGCCATGCGGTCGCTGACGTAGCGCACCATGGAGAGGTCGTGGGCGATGAACAGCAGCGTCAGCCCCATGGCGTGCTTGATCTCGTCGAGCAGGTTCACCACCTGGGCCTGCACCGATACGTCCAAGGCCGAGATGGGCTCATCGCAGACCACGAACTCGGGCTCGAGTATCAGGGCGCGCGCCACGCCGATGCGCTGGCGTTGACCGCCGGAAAACTCATGGGGATAGCGCGACATGTGGTCGGGTTCCAGCCCGACTCGCTGCAACCAGCCGCCCACTCTGTCGCGAATCTCGCCGCCCGGCAGTCGGGTGTGCAGCTTCAGGCCTTCGCCGACGATCTCGCCCACCGTCATGCGGGGATTCAGCGACGAGTACGGGTCCTGGAAGATCATCTGCATCTTCTTCGACCAGCGCTGGAAGTCCTTTGGTTGATACCGTTGCGGCAAGCGCTCGCCGCGGTAGGTCACGGTACCGCTGGTCTTGGGATGCAGGCCCACCAAAGCCTTGCCGAAGGTCGACTTGCCTGAACCCGATTCGCCCACCAGGCCGACGATCTCCCGTTCGTGGATATCCAGGGTCACGCCATCCACGGCGTGCACCTGGTGGCCGCCGCGCAACGGGAAGTGCTTGGTGAGCCGGTCGGACGCCAGCAGCACCGGCCGGTCGCTCATGTCCGCACCTCCGGCTCCGCTCGGCCAGCCTTCTGCGGCGCGCCGTCGCCCTCGAGGTTGCGATGGATTTCGGCAACGGGCGGCGCCGTCGGATGCTGCAGCCAGCAGCGCGCGAAGTGGTCCGGGTCCAGGTGGAAGGCGCTCGGGTCGCGCTCGCTGCAGATGCGCATCGCATACGGGCAACGCGCGGCGTAGGCGCAGCCCTGGGGCGGGTGGAACAGATCCGGCGGGCTGCCTTCGATGGGCAGCAGCCGATGTTCGGCCAGCGGATCGTTGCTCGGCATGGCCGCGCGCAGCCCCAGGGTGTAGGGATGGGCGGAGCGATAGAAGATGTCGTCTACGGTGCCGTGCTCGGCCACCTGACCCGCGTACATCACCACGACTTCGTCGGCCATGCGCGCCACCACCCCGAGATCGTGGGTGATGAGAATGATGGCCATGCCGGTCTTGCGCTGCAGGTCGCCCATGAGATCGAGCACCTGGGCCTGAATGGTGACGTCGAGTGCGGTGGTGGGCTCGTCGGCGATGAGGATGGCCGGCTCGCAGGCGATGGACATGGCGATCATCGCCCGTTGCAGCATGCCGCCGGAGAACTCGAACGGATACTGCCGCGCCCGCTTGGGTGCTTCGGGAATCCGCGCCAGCTCCAGCAGTTCTACCGCGCGCGCGAACGCGCGCTTGCGGCTCCAGCCCCAATGCACTTCCAGGGTCTCGGCGATCTGCTCGCCGATGGTCATGGTCGGGTTGAGTGACGTCATCGGATCCTGGAAGATCATGCCGATCTCGCGCCCGCGGATTTCGCGGCCGCCGATCTGGGTATGCCCGAGGATCTCGGTGCCGCGCAGCCGCGCGCTGCCCGAGGTGATGCGCCCGGGCGGCATCGGCGTCAAGCCCATGATGCTCTGCACCGCCACGGATTTGCCGCACCCGGATTCGCCGACGATGGCCAGCGTCTTGCCCGCTTCGACCTTGAAGCTCACCCCGCGAACCGCCTGCACGGTACCGCCGTAGGTGGCGAACTCCACCCGCAGATCATCGACTTGCAGCAACGGCTCAGTCATGAGGCCACGACCTCACCGTAGGAGCGATCTCCTGATCGCGATCTGGAGATCGCTCCCACAATGCAAGATCGCGATCGGGAGATCGCTCCTACCGTGTAGAAACTCATTCCCGCGACCTCATCTTGGCGTCCAGCGCGTCGCGGAGGCCGTCGCCGAGCAGGTTGAAAGCCAGCACGGTGATGCTGATCAGCACCGCGGGAAAGATCAGCTCGTGGGGGTAGGTGAGCATGGTCTTGATGCCCTCGTTCGACATGCTGCCCCAGGAGGCTGTCGGCGGCGCCACGCCCATGCCGATGAACGACAGGAACGCTTCGGTGAAGATGGCGCTGGGCACGGCGAAGGTGAGCGTCACCAGGATCACCCCCATGGTGTTGGGGATCATGTGCCGCAGAACCAGATAGTTGGTCCTGGCGCCGAGCAACCGGGCCGCGCTCACGTAGGCCTCCTCGCGCACCTGCAGGATCTGGCCGCGCACCAGCCGCGCGGTGCCGGGCCAGGACAGCAGCACCAGGGCCACCACCATGGGCAGAATGCCGCTCTCGCCGGGGCCGATGCCGAAGGCGATCTTGAAGAGGATCATGAACAGCAGGAACGGCAGGGCGATGACGAAGTCGGCGAAGCGCATCAGGGCGTGATCGACCCGACCGCCCAGGAACCCGGCGGTGCTGCCGTACACCACCCCGAACAGCACGAACAGCAGCGGCGCGACGATGCCGATGAACAGCGACACCCGGGCGCCGTGCATCAGCCGCGACAGCATGTCCCGGCCCAGATAGTCGGTGCCCAGAGGGTGCAGGGCCAGCTTCACGGCGTCGCCGACCTGCGGCTGGTCGGCCACGTCCACCAGCCCGCGAGCCAGGGCCTCGTCGATGGTGATTACCCGGGTGACCTCGACTTCCAGAGTCTCGCGTGCGGGCAAGCGGTCGCCTTGCTCATTCACGGCAACCACCGTGTAGTAGTAGCTTTGCGGCCGCAGGTCGAGGCGGTCTTCGAAATGGAGTATGTCCGGCGACAGCGTCTCGTGCATGGGCAGGCCCAGGGCATCGCCCGGGGCCATGGGATAGATATTGCGGTAGACGCGGTAGGTGTGGGCGCCGGGCAGAGGGTCCCACAGCAGTCGCACGGCCTGGGAGTTGGCCGGTTCCGCCAGCCGCAGCCCCGATCCCGCAGGCATCATCGAACGGTCGCCTTCCCACGGCCGGTAGGGGTCGACCAGGGTCGCCGAGCGGTCCGCCAGAGGCGGTCGGCTGATCTGATCCAGATCCTGCGCTGCAGGGTTCACCGGCCACACCACCGGCCCGAGCACGGTGAACAGCAGCAGCCCGACGACGATGTACAGCGAGATCAGCGCCCGGCGGTTGGCCTTCAGCCGGATCCAGGCATCCTGCCAGTAGGACAGCGAGGGCCGCGACAGCACCTGAACGCGCTGCTCGCCCATGAGCGGCTCGAAAGCCCCGGGGCTCGGCTCGTGAACCAGCGGTGTGGTGGTTTCTGCCATGCGCTATTCCAGCCTGACTCGCGGGTCGATGAACCCATAGAGCAGGTCGACCAGAATGACCATGAGCACCAGAAAAGCCCCGTAGAACACGGTGGTGCCCATGATGACGGTGTAATCCAGCTGCTGTACCGCCTGGACGAAGTAGCGCCCCAGCCCCGGTATGGCGAACACCAGCTCCACCACGAAGCCGCCGGTGGTGATGGCGGCGATGGCGGGCCCGAGCACGGTGACCACCGGCAGAATGGCGTTTCGCAGCTGGTGACGGCTGAAGATTCGCGTCGGCGGCAGCCCCTTGGCTTTGGCGGTGCGTACGTAATCCGAGCCGATGATCTCGAGCATGGACGAGCGCATGAGCCGGGTCAGATAAGCCATGGTGCCGAGCCCGAGCACCAGCGACGGCACCAGCATGTGCCAGACGGTTCCCCACCCGGCCACCGGCAGCAGCGAAATGCCAAAGAAATTGTTGACGTTCACCAGCGCAAGCTGACCCAGGGCAGCGAACACGAAGCTGGGCACCGAGATGCCGAGAATCACCAGGAACATGATGATGATGTCGGGCAGCTTGTTTCGATACAGAGCCGTGAGCGCGCCCCACAGCACGCCGCCCAGGGCGGCGAACACGATGGCGAGAATGCCCAGCGTGGCCGACACCGGGAAGTGCTCGCGAATGATGTCGTTGACCTCGCGGTTCTTCTGGGTGAACGAGATGCCGAAGTCGCCCCGCACCAGGTTGCCCATGTAAATCAGGTACTGTTCCGGCAGGGGCTTGTCGAGCCCGTATTTGGCTTCGAGATTGGCGCGCACGTCTTCGGACACCGCCTTGTCGGTGGTCAGCGGATCCCCCGGTACCGCGTGCATGGCGATGAAGGTGGCGGTGGCGATGAACCACACCGTCAGCACCCCCTGAAACAGTCGCCGCAACGTATAGCGCCACATCCCCGTCAGCCCTCGACGATGCGCACGTTGCTGAAATCCGGATCCGGGCCCACCACCCGCCGCACCAGACCTTCGAGGCGGGGATCGAGCACGTAGACCACGCCGCGCTCGTAGTTGGGCAGCAGCACCACGTCTTCGAACAGGATGCGCTGAATCTCCCCGAAGGCGTCGTTTCTGATCCGCGGATCCGTGGCGTCCTGGGCCGTGCGCACCAGGGCGTCGAGTTCGGGATTTGCGTAGCGGCCGCGGTTGTTGAGGTTCCAGGAGGCGTACAGATCGGCAAAGGTCAGCGGGTCGTCGAAATCCGGGCCCCAGCCCGCCAGCACCAGGTCGAACTCGCCGGCCGTCATCTTGGCCAGACGCTGCTTGAAGATCTGCTTGTCGATGCGGATCTCTAATCCGAGCACGCGCTTCAGGGTTTCCTGATAGTACTCGGCCTGTTTGTTCGACAGCGGGTTGTCACCGGTCAGCAGCACCAGCGGCGGTATCTGGGTCAGCCCCAGTTCCTGCTTGGCCAGTTCCAGTTGGCGCCGCGCCTCGATGGGGTCGGGCGTTGCTGTAGGGGCCGGATATTCCTGGCGGAACGGGCCGTCTACCCCCTGCAGCCACACGGGGAACAGCGACTCGCCAGGCAGGTAGCCTGGCAGCTTGATCACCCGGTAAACCAGCTCCGCGGGATCCAGCGCCAGTTGCAGGGCGCGGCGCAGGTGCCAGCTGCGGGTGGGACGGCCTTCGCGAAAATTCATGTCGAGGTAGAAAACCGCGCCGTCCATGAAGCGGTGCAGGTGCCAGCGCTGCACCAGCGCCTCGTTCAGGTTTTCTTCGGTGAGCGTGGTGTACGCCGTTCTGCCGTCCTTGAACAGGTTGAGATGGGCATTTGGGTCCTGGGTCATGTAGGGGAAATCCAGCACCTCGATCTGCACCCGATCCTGATCCCAGTAGTTCGGGTTCTTCTCCATGCGCACGTGGGCGCCATGCACCCAGCGGGTCAGCTGGAACGGCCCGTTGTAGAGCAGCGTGTGCACGTCGGCGCCGTAGCGGCCGGCGGTCGCCCGATAGAAATCTTCGCGGATGGGGTAGTAAGTGGTGAACGCCACCAGCTTGTCGAAAAAAGCCACCGGGCGCTCCAGCCGGACGCGCAGGGTACGATCGTCGAGGGCTTCGACGCCGAGCTCGGAAGTCGGCAGCTGGCCGTTGTTGATGGCTTCGGCATTGGCCACCGAGAACAGGATGAAGGCGTATTCGGATGCGTTGGCCGGATCGAGGGCCGTCTGCCAGGCAAACACGAAGTCGTGGGCGGTGACCGGCTCGCCATCGCTCCAGCGGGCGTCGGCACGCAGCCAGAAGGTGGCTTCGGTGCCGTCGACTTCCCAGCGCTCGGCCACGCCGGGTGCAAGCTCATTGTGTTCGTCGTAGCGCAACAGACCTTCCATGACGTGCCCCAGCACCATGCCGCTCACCTGGTCGGTGGCCAGAGTGCTGTTGAGCTGCGGCGGTTCTTCGGACAGCACCAGGGTGACGGTGCGCGTTTTTGCGTCGACCCCGCCGGTCAGCCCCGGGCCGCTGCCCGTGAGGTTGGACGCCCACGACAGCCCGAGCATCAGCACGGCTACGGCGGTCACGCCGAGCACGGCAAAGATCGCCAACTGGCGGCCCGCCGAGCGGGTGAAGTCGTCCTGGTTGTTGACGGTTTCGGTCACGTGGTTGGGCAGCTTCCTGTCGGTTCCCGCAGCGCTGCGGGTTGCCGTCGGCGATCTACTGAACGGTGCGCAGCAGATTGCCGACGATTCTTTCCAGGTGCATCAAGCTGTTGCACTCTTCCGCCTGATGGCAATAGGCCATGTAGCGGCGCATTTCCGCGTCGCCGACGAACCAGGAACGGCGCGGCTCCGGATTCAGCCAGATCAGGCGCTTGCAGCGATCGTACATCTCTTTGAGGATGTCGGTGCGCGGATCGCCGTAGTTGTTCCTCGCATCGCCCAAGATGATGATGGTGGTGCGGTTGTCGACGTCGTCCAGACAGTTCTTCTTGAAGTCGCTGAATGCCTGGCCGTAATCGGTTGACCCACCCGCATAATCCCTCAGGGTTTTGGCGATCGCATCTTCGATGCCATTGCGCTCGAACAGTTCCGTAACCTCCGCCAGATCGGATGAGAACGCGAACGAGCGGACCTTTGGCATCACCTCTTCGAGGCTGTAGAGGAACATGAGCATGAAACGGGCGTAACTGGCCACGGATCCGGAGACGTCGCAGATGGCGAACACTTTCGGCCGATCGATCTTCACCGACTTCCAGTGCAGGTCGAAGATGGCGCCGTCGTAGCTCATGTTATGGCGCAGGGTGCGCGGCACGTTGAGCTGGCCGCGCTTGAAGACCTTCTTGCGGCGCGAGTGCAGGGCCACCAGGCGCTTGGCCATCTTCAGCACCACTTCCTGAATCAGGCGGAAATTGCGCTGCTCCACGTTCGACAGCTTGACCTTGCGCAGCAGTTCCTCGCGCAGCCGACGGCCGGTGGCGTCGGCGTGCAGCAGGAACTGCCGCTCCACGTAGTCCCGCACCTGCTCGCGCAGCCACTCGCGCCGCCGCCGCAGTTCCTGGCCCAGGCGTCGCTCCGGGATCTGCCGGCTCTGGCGCAGCCCGGAAATTTCCCGATTCAGCTCGCCCAGGCCCATGCCTTCCATGATCTTGCGGGTGTACAGGCCTTTCTGGGTGAACACCTGGATGTCGCGGATGTTGGCGGCCTCGCCGGCCTCGGCCATGGCGACGCTGAGCTCGACTTTCGAGTCGGTCATGAGCAGCTGGCCCAGGGCGGATTCGGCCGCCGTCATCTCGCCGGGGCCGAGATCCTCTTCTTCCTGCTCGGGATTGGTGATCTGGCCGCCCTTGGATTTCTTTTTCTTGCCGGAGCGGTCGCCGCCCTTCTGCGGCTCGGCGCCGCCCGGGCCGCCTTCGCCATCCTCACCGCCTTCGGCTTGGTCGGCGTCGGCATCAGCGTCGCCAGAGGGCTCGGGACTGCGTTCCCCGGCGATCTCTTCGGCGGCGAAGAACTGATCGAAGCAGAGGTCGAATGCCTCCTTCTCGTCGGCCGTCTTCGGGAGCACCAGCGCCAGCGAACGCTTCAGCGCCCCGCGATCCTCGTATCCCACCAGCTGCACGGCGGACAGCGCGTCCAGAGTCTCCGCGGTGGATACGCGTACCTCGGAATTGCGCAGCGCGCGAATGAAGTTCGTCAGGGTTCGATCCATGGGGTTACTCCCGTAGGAGCGATCTCCAGATCGCGATCTGGTGTGGGAGCGATCTCCCGATCGCGATCTGGAGATCGCTCCCACAGGTGGTCCGGATCACGCCCGCATCGCCTTGCTGGTCAGGGTGGTCAGCTCGGCGCTGACGTTCTCGATGTCGTCCTGAAACTTCAGGATCACGTTCAGGGTGTCGCGCACCAGTTCCGGATCCAGGCTTTCGGTGTGCAGCAGCAGCAGGGTGCGCGCCCAGTCGATGGTCTCGCTGATGGCGGGCACCTTCTTCAGATCCATGTCGCGCAGTTCGTGGATGAAGGCGACCAGTTGGCGCCGCAGATCCGGGGGAATCTCCGGCACCCGGGCGTGGATGATGCGCTGCTCCAGCTCCACGTCGGGGAACGGAATGTACAGGTGCAGGCAGCGCCGTTTCAGCGCGTCGGAGATCTCCCGGGTGTTGTTGCTGGTGAGGAACACCATGGGGGGCTCGCGCACCGCCTTCACGGTGCCGATCTCGGGGATCGACAGCTGGTAATCCGACAGCATTTCGAGCAGCAGCGACTCGAACTCGTGGTCGGATTTGTCGACCTCGTCGATGAGCAGCACGCAGCCGTCCTCGGCCTTGAGCGCCTTCATCAGCGGCCGCGGCTCGAGGAATTCCTCCGAGAAGAAGATGTCGCCGAACTCGTGCAGGCGCGCCACCGATTCCTTGAAGCCCTTGGCGCCCTGCAGCACTTCGTCGAGGGTTTCCTTGAGCACCTGGGTGTACAGCAACTGCTTGCCGTACTTCCACTCGTAGATGGCCTTGGCTTCGTCCAGACCTTCGTAGCACTGCAGGCGGATGAGCGGCAGCTCGAACATCAGCGCCGTGGTCTTGGCGAGCTCGGTTTTGCCTACCCCCGGAGGGCCCTCGATGAGAATCGGCTTGCGGAGGTGATAGGCCAGGTAGACCGCGGTGGCGATCTGATCGCTGCAGATGTAGCGATGGGCTTCGAGTTCCGTCTTCAGGTTCTGGACGGATTTGGTAATCTGAACGATGTCGGGTGCCGGTTCGGCCACGCGTTGTCCCCTCCAGGAAATCGGCCATTATCACAAGGGCGATGTGGCATGTATACCTGGGGAAATTGGGATAGCATCCCAACAGGAGGGAGCACTCATGCGAATCGTAATCTGCCTGCTTGCGCTGCTGGTCGCGCTGCCGGCGTCGGCGCA
>JBLRXD010000077.1:13538-15772 GCA_047920935.1 Pseudomonadales bacterium
TGCGAATCGTAATCTGCCTGCTTGCGCTGCTGGTCGCGCTGCCGGCGTCGGCGCAATCGTCGCTGACGGTCATCCACGCCGGCCGGCTGATCGACGTCAACGCCGGGCGAGTGTTGCGCGAGCAGTCCATCGTCATCGACGGTGACCGCATCGTCCGGGTCGAACCAGGGTACCTGGCCGCCGACAAGGTGATCGACCTGAGCGACGCCACGGTGATGCCGGGGTGGATCGACATGCACGTGCACCTCACCAGCGAGACCTCGCCCGAGCGTCAGCTCGAGCGCTTCACCCTCGATCCCCAGGACATGGCGTACCGGTCCGCTGCCTATGCGGAGCGCACGCTGCAGGCGGGCTTCACCACGGTGCGCGATCTGGGGACGTCCAACGGTCTCGCGCAGTCGTTGCGCCGGGCCATCGATGGAGGCTACGTGGCGGGGCCGCGAGTGTTCACCGCGGGCAAATCCATTGCCACCACCGGCGGTCACGCGGATCCCAGCAATGGCGTCAATCGCGAGCTTGCCGAAGACCCGGGCGCCGTGGACGGGGTGATCAACAGTACCGACGACGCCTGGAAAGCCGTGCGCGCCCGTTATAAGGAGGGTGCGGATCTCATCAAGATCACCGCCACCGGCGGGGTGTTGAGCCAGGCACGTAGCGGCGACAACCCGCAGTTCCGCCTCGACGAGATCGAGGCGGTGGTGGCTGCGGCCAGGGACTACGGATTCCGCGTCGCCGCCCACGCTCACGGCGCCGAAGGCATGAAACGGGCGGTTCTGGCGGGGGTGGATTCCATCGAGCATGGAACCCATATGACCGACGAAGTCATGGATCTCATGAAGCGTCAGGGCACCTGGTACGTGCCGACCATTACTGCCGGCCGCTTCGTGGCGGAGCGTGCCGAACAGCCGGGCTACTTTTCCGACCTGGTGCGGCCGAAGGCGGCCGCCATCGGGCCGCAGCTTCAGGACACCTTCGCGCGCGCCTACCGGGCCGGGGTGAAGATCGCCTTCGGCACCGACACCGGAGTTTCACCCCACGGCGACAACTGGAAAGAGTTCGGCTACATGATCGAAGCCGGCATGCCGCCCATGGAGGCCATTCAGAGCGCCACGCGTGCCGCCGCCGAGCTTCTGAATCAATCCGAACGGCTCGGCAGCATCGAGCCCGGCAAGCTGGCCGACATCATCGCCGTGCCGGGCAACCCACTGGATGATACGGCCCAGTTCGGCCAGGTTCATTTCGTCATGAAGGGCGGCCGGGTTTACCGCGCAGATTATTGATTGTGCTTCCGTAGGAGCGATCTCCCGATCGCGAACGGATGAATAACGAACGGATGA
This sequence comes from Pseudomonadales bacterium, assembly GCA_047920935.1. GTDB lineage: Bacteria > Pseudomonadota > Gammaproteobacteria > Pseudomonadales > Azotimanducaceae > UBA7803. The sequence goes on from JBLRXD010000077.1 coordinate 14,876, forward strand.
ATAGCGATCGGAGGAACCGCGATCGGAGGAATCGCGATCGGGAGATCGCTCCTACGGGGTTATAGGAGGTTTTTATGAGCAGCTTGGTGCTGCGAATGACGCTGCTTGCCGCTGTAACGGTCATCACCGCGGACGCTTCCGTCGAGGCGCGCGAGCCTTATGCCTCGACCTACCAGCCCCGAAGCGCAGCGCCGACGCTGATCGTCGGCGCAACGCTGCTCGACGGCGCCGGCGGTCGGCTCGAAAATGCCTCCGTTTATATAGTCGACGGCAGAATCGCTGCGGTCGGCTCGAACCTCGACGCGCCCGACGCCCACATCGTCGATGCCCGGGGGCTGTGGCTCACGCCGGGCATCATCGACGTGCACTCGCACCTGGGCAATTATCCGGCTCCCGGCATTCCCGCGGTTTCCGACGGCAACGAAAGCGTCGACCCGAACACCGCGCGAGTCTGGGCCGAGCACGCAGTGTGGCCGCAGGATCCGCAGTTTCCGCTGGCGCTGGCCGGCGGCGTCACCACGCTGCAGATCCTGCCCGGCAGCGCCAATCTGTTCGGCGGCCGCGGGGTGACGCTGAAGAACGTGCCGGCACGCAGCGTTCAGGCCATGAAGTTTCCCGGCGCCTCCCAGGGGTTGAAGATGGCCTGTGGTGAGAACCCGAAGCGGGTCTACGGCGGCCGCAACCAGGCTCCCGCCACCCGCATGGGTAACGTGGCCGGATACCGCGCCGCCTGGATCGAGGCGCAGGGGTATCGCGACAAGCAGGCCAGAGCCGCGGCCGACGACGACAAGGATCCGCCGGATCGCGACCTCGGCCTCGAGACGCTGGTCGCGGCGCTGGACGGCGAAATTCTGGTGCACAATCATTGCTACCGCGCCGACGAGATGGCGGTGATGA
>JBLRXD010000078.1:0-15724 GCA_047920935.1 Pseudomonadales bacterium
AACATCCCGGTGATCGGCTTCATCGACGACGCCATCATGATCGAGCTCGTGGTCAGTGAACTCAAGCACGAGATCGACGCCTTCGAAGACTTCTGCCGCTATCGAGCCGAGGAGAAGTCACGCAACCGCAACGAGAATCTCTCGCGGGAGCAGTATCTCGACATCAAACGCCGCGAGTTGCACGCGCGGATGCGCCGGCGGCGCAGCACCGTGGGCTCGCGTGCCAGCAGCGCGCGGCGCACCCGCATCCGCTTGTTCTGACGATACCTGTGGGAGCGATCTCCTGATCGCGATCGCTGCCAGGCTCGACTTTGTATCGTGGTCTGTACTGGTCGAGCGCCCGGCCGGCGGCCGCCGTCCGGGTAAGACGTTCGGGGCCAGCGGGCGTGAGCGCACTCCCGGTCGGCGAGAACCTGCGTGCCTGAACGGCCCCGAACGTCTTCCCCGGCCAACGTCCGCCCACCACCGTCCTCGTCACAACCACCGCCCAACGCGCCTCTCTCGTGGGAGCGATCCCGTATGTCGGTGCGTCAACCATGAGCGGTCGCAGTGCCGGTACTCGGCAGGGCAACCCCGAACCCAGAGCCCCCCAGAGCCCGCAGGCTGCAACGGCCTTGAGGACGGACGCGGAGAAGCACTTTCAGGAGCGTTTACGCCCCCAGCCACGCGGCGGGTCGCGAACCGGCCGGCGCGCGCACCCGCTCCTGAAAGTGCTTATCGGCGGCCGTCGACCACGAGGTCGATGGATACGCCGCAGGAAGTTGCCGCGGACCGCTGACAGGTTGATGATTGGCAGAGGAAATCGAGCATCAACGGGACCAGCGCAATGAGCGAAGTCGGACGCGGCGGATTCACCCTCTGGGCTCTGATGGCGTTGCTGTCGGTGGGTGTCGGCGGCTATGGCTTGTTTCTCGTCTTCACCGGCTTCCAGTACGTGCCTCCCCCTATCATGAACAGCCATTTCTTCACGCCGCTCGGCATCCAGATCCACATTGCCGCATCGTCGCTGGCGCTCGCCGTCGGCGCGTTCCAGTTCTGGCGACCGCTGCGGATGCGTCGCCCGATGCTGCATCGGTGGAACGGCCGGGTGTACGTCGCCGCCTGCGTACTCGGCGGCCTCGCGGGTGGCGCCATCGCGCTCTACAGCTCCGCCGGTCTGGTGGCGAACTGGGGATTCTTCGTCCTGGCCGTGCTGTGGGTGCCCTTCACGCTGCTGGCGCTGGCGGCGGCGATGCGCAGGGATTTCGTCGCCCATCGGCGCTGGATGATCCGCTCGTTCGCCCTCACCTTCGGCGCGGTCACGCTGCGCCTGTACCTGCCCGTCGGCGTCATGACCGTGGGCTTCGACACCGCGTATCCCATCATCGCCTGGCTGGCGTGGGTGCCGAACCTCATCGCGGTCGAGATCTGGTTGCGCGCCAAACCCGCCGGCACGGCCCCAGGCGCGGCGCGCGCGGTTGCCTGACGGCCGCCAGCGCCAGGCTAGCTCGTCGCCAGCACGGCCTCCTGGTGCGTCCGTAGCGATCGCACTGCGACGACCACCGCCAGCTGCACCGCGAGCAGCACCAGCAGAATCCACGGCTGGGGATACATGCCCGCCGCGATGAATCCCAATGCGCCGAGCAGGCCGTTACCGAGCGCGTAGGGCAGTTGCGTCTGAAAGTGGCCGAACTGATCCGCCCCGGCGCCGGTGGCGGAAAGGATGGTGGTCTCGGAGATCGGCGAGCTGTGATCGCCGAACAAGCCGCCGGACAGCACGGCGGCAATGCACACGGGCAACGGCGCACCGATCATCACCGCGGCCGGCAGCGCCAGCGGCATCATGATGGCGAAGGTGCCCCAGGACGAGCCGGTGGCGAAGGAGATCACCCCGGCCAGCAGAAACAGCAGCACGGGCAGCTGCCAGGGGGCTACTCCCGCGGCGGCGACGCCGGCCACGTATTCGGGCGTGCCCAGCATCGCGCCGACATCGCCCAGCGCCCAGGCGAGCACCAGCATGACCGCAACCTGCATCATGCGGCTCATGCCTTCGAGGTAGACCTGCACGCTGGCGAGCCAACGGCGCGTGCCACTGAGTGCCATGAGGGCCATCAGCACGAAGGCGGCGGCGAGATAAGCGGTGGACAGGCCGGCGCGGAAGTCGGCGCCGCTGATGCGCTCGAACGGAAATCCAAGCGGCACCAGCATCCACGTCAGGGTCAGCCCCAACACCACCAGGGGGATCCACACGAAGGACGCCCGCGCCCCCGGTACCGGCGCATCCGCGGTGGGCAACTCGGGTCCACGGGGTTCTTCTCCGGCGCGCGCCAGGCGTTCCGCCCGGGCCATGGGGCCGACGTCGACCCCCGACAGCGCCAGCAGCGGCACCAGCGCGATGGCCAACCAGGCGTAGAACTGAAACGGCATGGCGGCGAGCAGCGCGGCGTAGTCCGACTGATCGACGCCGAGGGCCTGAAACTGCTGCTCCAGCAGGCTCATGATGTAAACGCCCCAGCCGATGAAGGGCACCAGGATGGCCACCGGCGATGCCGTGGAGTCGATGATGTAGGCCAGCTTGACCCGCGACATGCGCAGCCGGTCGGCCAGCGGCCGGAACACCGGGCCGACGATGAGCGGCGTGCCGAGATCGGAGAAGAAGATCATGATGCCGCCCAGCCAGGCGGATACCTGCAGGCGAACGCGGGTGGTCAGCAGATGGGTGACGCGCACCGCGAACGCGGCGCCGCCGCCGGAGCGCTCCATCAAGGCGACGAACCCGCCGATGAACGCCAGCAGCACCAGCACGCCGGCGTTGTAGCCGTCGCTGAGCTGCGGCACCAGATGATCCTTGACCATCACCGCCACCAGCGCCAGCGGGTCGGGGCCGTGCAGCAGCCCGACCCCGGCGGCCAGGCCGACGAACAACCCCAGCAGCACGTTGCGGCTGCCGATGGCGACCACCAGGGCAACCGCTACCGGCAGCAGCGACACGATGCCGGGCTCGGGCGTCATCGCCGGGCGCCCGTCACGTCATGAGTGGCCGATGGACAACAGGTTCTCGACCGGTCGATACAACGCCTCCAGGTAGGCCACGTCGTCGGCTTCGAGCACGATCTCGGTGGCCGCCGCCAACTGCTCCAGCTGCTCGATGCGCGACACGCCCACCACCGGCGCGGTCACCTCGGGCTTGTTGAGCAGCCATGCCAGGGCGATCTGTGCCGGCGTGCGCTGATACTTCTCGGCCACCTCGATCACCCGATCGGCGATGCTGAAGGTGTTTTCCCCCAGATACAGACTTTCGGTGCGCTGCCGATCGCGACCCTGGGAGCGCTGGGTGGCGCCCTCGTCGAAACCGCCCTTGTAGGCGCCGGCGAGAATGCCCCGAGCCAACGGCGACCACGGCGTCAGCGCAACGCCGGTGCGGTCGCAGTACGGGATCATCTCCCGCTCCTCCTCCCGGTAGACCAGGTTGTAGTGGTTCTGCATGGAGACGAACCGGGTGAGGCCGAGCAGATCGGCCGTCAGCTGCAGCTCGGCGAACTGCCAGGCGAACATGGACGACGCCCCCAGGTACAGCGCCTTGCCGGCCTTGACCACGTCGTGCAGCGCCTCCAGGGTTTCTTCGATCGGCACCTCGACGTGACCGGGCACGCCGTGAGGATGCCGGTGGATGACAAGGTTATCAACGTAGTCCATGCCCAGGCGCTTGAGCGACGCGTCCACGCCTTCCATCACGTGCTTGCGCGACAGGCCGCCCTGGTTGGCGCCGCGCCCGAGCGGCATCGCCACCTTGGTGGCGAGTACGTACTCGTCGCGCGGGGCCAGCTCGCGCAGCAGTTGCCCCACCACCTCCTCGCTGGCGCCGAGGCCGTAGACATCGGCGCAGTCGAAGTAGAACAGCCCGTGGTCGAGGGCGGCCTTGAGGATCGGCCGGGCCTCGTCGGGCCCGAGGGTCCAGTCGCCCTGATGACCGCGCCCGGGGACGCCGAAGTTCATGGTGCCGAGGCACAACTGCGAGACCCGCAGGCCGCAGTTGCTGCCCAGCTGGACGGCTTTCAGCATGGAGGGATTCCTTGTCTCATGCGCCCCCCGAACAGGTGAGCACTTCTCCGGTGATGTAGTCCGACTGCGGTATGCAGAACAGGTAGATGGCGCCAGCGCCGTCTTCGGGGCGGCCGGCCCGGCCCAGCGGCGTCGCCTGCCGCACGCCTTCGAGCTGCGCCTCGGTGAGCCCGACCCGATGATCGCGGCCGGCTACGTTGATGCGCGGCGGCTCGTGCTGGTAGGGCTGGGTGAGGCGCGTCTCGATGTGCCCGAAGGCCACGCAGTTGACGCAGACGTTGTACCGCCCCCACTCCTTGGCCAGCGTTTTCGTGAGCCCGGTGACCGCAGCCTTGGCGGTGGCGTAGGCCACCTGGGTCGCGGCGCCGCGGGTGCCGGACACCGACGAGACGTTCACCACCTTGCGGCAGCGGGCGACGCCATGCTCGGCGATCTCTCGTGCCACCCGCTGCTTCAACCAGGGCGCGAACGCCCGCAGGATGCGGAACGGGGCGGTGGCATGAACGTCCAGCATGGCCTGCCACTGCTCGTCGCTGTGATTGTGCATGGCGCCGTTCCAGATGTAGCCGGCGTTGTTCACCAGGATGTCCAACTCATCGAAAGCGTCCACCGCCGTCTGCACCAGCAGCTGCGGAAACGCCGCCGCGGTGACGTCGCCGGGGCAGGCAAGGGCCTGCCCGCCGGCGTCGCGAATGATCTGCACCGTGGCGTCGGCTTCCCCGCCATCGAGGTCGTTGACCACCACCCGGGCGCCCTCCCCGGCCAGCAGGCAGGCGGTGGCGCGGCCGACGCCGCGACCGGCGCCGGTGACCACCGCGACACGACCGTCGAGTCTGGTGAGCGCGCCTGGCATCACGCCGGGCCCGCGAGCATGTCGGTGCCGTTGCCAAATTTCATAAAGCTCTCCCAGCGGCCTGGCGACCGGCCTCCAGCGCCGCCAGGTTGTCACCGTGGCGGTTGCGGTCGATGCGGTAGCGCGACACGATGACCAGCGCCAGCAGGTTCAAGCCACAGTACAGCGGCAGGAAGAATGTCGCCAGATCCACGCGCAATGCGTGGGTGACCTGGTCGGCGCTGGTGATCGCATCCAGGCCCACGGCGGAGACGATGGTGCCGGCTCCGACGATGCCCCCGGCCGAAATCGCCTTGGCCGCGAATCCGCGCGCTGCGTAGAACAACCCTTCGGAGCGACGATTGGTGGAGACCTGGCTGTCTTCCACCACGTCGGCCATCATCGAATCGAGCAACACCCCGCCCACCACCGCGCCCACCACCTCGGCGACGATGAACCCGGAGTACAGGTACAGCGAAGCCCAACTGCCGATCTCCGGCCACCAGCCGGTGAGCAGCAGAATGTACGGGATCGGGTAGAGGCTGATGTTCATGAGGATGGCAGCGATGGCCGCCCACTTCTTGCCGAAGCGGTGACCGAAGTAAGGCGCCGCCCAGTACGCGATCAGTGGCGCCAGCAATACGAAGATGCCGGTAACGGCGATCTGCGGCCCCGAAAAGCCGAAGAAGTAGGTGGTGTTGTAAAGGTACAGCGCCATGCCCAGGCCCGCGGCCACGCCCACGGTCAAGCCGTAGAAGAACAGCGCGCCGAAGTTCGGGTTGCGCACCGATTGCAGGATCTGGCGGATCTCCCGGACGATGTCGCGGAAGCGGAACGTTTCCGCCGGTCGCGGCAGGCTCGCGGCCACCTTCTGCGTCCCCAGCGCCGAGACGATGATGGCCAGAGCGATGACGATGGCGCCGACCGTGCCGTAGATGGAGTATCCGGCCTGCGCGGTGACCCCGTATGCACCCACCCAGAAGAAGAAGTTGATGGTATGGATGCCGTTGCCGCCGTACCAACCGAAGCCGTGGCGCAACGCCAGCCACTTGTTGCGACGGTCGTAATCCTTTTCCATGTCTGGCAGCAGGGCGGTGGACGGCACCTCGAACAGGGTTGTACCGGTGCGGATCAGCAGCGCCATCACCAGCACGTAGACGAAGGCGTCACCGTTGCCGGCGCTGAGGTCGATCACCGGATTGAACAGGGCGTAGAAGCTGAACGGCAGAATGAGCAGCGCCACGTACATGAAAGGGTGTCGACGACCCAGCGGGGAGCTGGTCTTGTCGGACCAGTGCCCCAGCAGCAGGTCGGAGACCGCATCCCAGATCATGGCCACCGCCAACGCCGTGGCCGCCAGGTAGCCAGGCACCCCGAGAACCTGGTTGGCGTAGATCAGCAGCAGATAGCTGAAGGCGTTGTTCTTGATGCCATACGCCAACGACGCCGAGCCGTAGAACCAGAATATGGGCTGCTTCTCCAGCGGACCCCGTGCAAACTGCTCCATCGCGCCTCCCCCTCCCTGCGCACGCGTCCCGAGAAACGCCAGGCAGTGAGCGTCTGGCAACGCCCCGGAGTTGTCAAGGCGGCGCGAGTCGGTCGTCCGCAGCCAACATCACCGCAAGCAACGACAGGCCGACGTACCGGATGCAGACAAGCCGGGCAACTGTCCTTTCAGCCATCGTCACGCGCCCTTTGATGCGCGCACGCCGGCGGAGTAAGGTTGCTGCTGTCGTCACCGTTTCAGCACGACCCACGCCACCATCCGGAGGGAGATCAATGAGCGAGCAGTCAAAGTCCGCCGACTCGGCAGAGCGTTTCCGCGAGTTCGTCACCGAGTGGGAACGGGGCTTCGATGCCCTGGCCAACCGCTTCATGGGCACCGACGAATTCAGTCGCGCCATGAACCAGTTCCAGAACATGCAGTTGACCCTGCAGAAAGGCTTCGCCGAAGTCATGGCCAAACAGCTCGCGGCGGTCAATCTGCCGAGCCGGGAGGACGTGCTGAGGGTCGGAGAGGCCGTTCACGAGTTGGACATGCGGGTCGCCCGGATGGAGCGCAAGCTCGAGGAGATCGCCCTTGCGGTAGGCGTCGAACCGGAGCGCCGCAAGCAAGGTCCGCCGCGCACCAAGCGGCCGCCCAGCGCCGCGCAGCCGGAACAACCCGGGAGCGTGCAGCCATGAGCGAGATTACCGCCTCCGTCGCTGAGCGGGTTCGCGGCATCGTCGATCAGGCGATTCTGCGCAGCGTCAAGGGTCTGGAATTCGTTACCGCCGCGGCGCCGACCGTAGGCACCACGCCCAAGGAGGTGCTCTACGAGCGCGGCACCCTGAAGCTCTATCACTACCTGCCCCAGGCCGACGAGGTCTACCGGGTACCGGTGCTGCTGGTGATGGCCACCACCAACAAAGCCTACGTCTTCGACCTGGCGCCGGGCCAGAGCATGGTGGAGTACCTGCTGAAGCAGGGCTTCGACGTCTACGTCATCGACTGGGAACCGCCGCGGCCGGAGGAGAAGAACCTCGACCTGGCGGACTACACCCAGGACTTCATTCCCACCTGCGTACGCTGTGTGCAGCAGGATTGCGGCGAGACCGACATATCCATCGTCGGCTACTGCATGGGCGGCGTGCTGTCCCTCATCTACGCCGCCACGCATCTGGACGGCCCGCTGAAAAATCTGGCCTGCATCACCACGCCGGTGAACTGGGCGGAGATGGGGCTGACCCGGATCTGGTCCGACGAGAAGCACTTCGACGTCGATCGCCTGGTGGATACCCTGGGCATCGTGCCGAAGAGCGTGGTGGAGGCCTCCTTCGAGATGCTCCGCCCCGCCCAGAAAACCGCCGGCCGCATCCGCGTGTGGGAGCAGATCTGGAACGACGAATTCGTCAAGTCCTACCGCGCCTTCGAGCGCTGGGGCAACGAAACCCTGCCGCTGGCCGGCGAGTACTTCCGCCAGACCACCAAGGAGCTGATGTGGGCCAACCGCCTCTACAAGGGGGAGCTGGTGGTGGGCGGCCACAAGGTCGACCTGGCGAACATCCAGGTACCGATCATGCACACCGTCGCCGAGCATGACCACATCGTCAACTACAAGGCCAGCAAGCCGCTGCTGGAACTGGTGGGTTCGCAGGACAAGGAAGAATTGGTGCTCAAGGGCGGCCACGTCAGCCTCATTGCCGGGCCCAACGCCGTACGCCGCATGTGGCCGGCGCTGGCCCGCTGGCTGGGGGAGCGTTCCACATGAGCCTCATCGACCAACGCTACCCGCGCACCGTGGAGATCGCCCGCGGCGAGGTGCTGGTGTCGCCCATGACGGCGGCGGACCAGGCGGATCTGCTGACGTTCGCCCGGCAGTTGCCCATCCACGACCTGCTGTTCCTGCGCCGCGACATCACCCAGCCCAAGGTGCTGGCCGCCTGGGCGGCGGAACTCGCCGATGGCAGCATCGTCAGTCTGGTGGCCCGGGAGGCCGGCAGCATCGTCGGCTGCACCGCGGTGGTGCGCGACACGCTGTCGTGGTCGCCCCACGTCGGCGAGTTGCGGGTGCTGGTATCGCCCGAGATCCGCGACCGGGGGTTGGGCCGGGTGCTCATCCAGGAAAGCTTCCTCATCGCCCTCGATCTGGAACTCGAGAAGCTGGTCGCGCACATGACCGTGGATCAGACCAAGGCCAGCGCCGTGTTCGAGGAAATGGGTTTCCGGCCCGAGGCGCTGCTGAAGGATCACGTCAAAGACCCCGATGGCGTCAAGCACGACCTGCTGGTGCTGAGCCACGACGTGGCGCGGCTTCAGGCGCAGATGGACGCCTACGGCCTCAGCGACCTCTGACTCCCGGCGGGGACTCCCGGCGGGGGCTCCCCCGTAGGAGCGCTCTCCAGAGCGCGATGGAGACCGAAGCCGGTCGCGCTCTGAAGAGCGCTCCTACGGAGCGGGCGTCCTCAGGTGCCCGTGAACTTGGCGTCGCGGCGCTCCAGGAACGCGGCCACGCCTTCCTGATGGTCGTAGCTCTTGAAGCACTCGGCCATGGCCTGGGTGTGCCGCTGCATGTGGCCGGTCAGCTCCGCGCCCAGCCCTTCGTATACCAGCGCCTTGATGCGCGCGTGCGAAAACGGCGACCCCTTGAGCATCGCCGCGGCAAGGCCGCGCGCTTCGTTCTGCAACTGGTCCGGTTCCACCAGGGCGTCCAGATAACCGAACTCCAAAGCGCGCTCGGCGCTGAGGAACTCACCTGTATACAACAACCTCAAGGCGCGCGCCGGGCCGATCAGCCTGGGCAGCAGCCAACTCCCGGCGCCGGTATCGGGCACCAGCCCGCGATGTGAGAAGTTCCAGGCGAAGCGTGCGTTGCGGGTGGCCAGGCGCACATCGCACTGCGACGTGAACTCCGCCCCCATGCCCACCGCCGCGCCGTCCACCGCCGCGATCACCGGCTTCGGGCATTCCACCAGCGGCCACCAGCGGTCGCGCTCCTCCGAGCTTCCCCGCAGGCCGCGCTGCTCGCCGGGAATCGACGCCAGGTCGGCCAGATCGGTGCCGGCGCAGAAGGCGCCCGGCACGCCGGTGAGGATCACCACCCGGGCCTCCGCGTCGGCGCCGGCGCGCCGCACCACCTCGATGAAGTCACCGAGCATCTCGTAGGTCATGGCGTTCTTCTTCTCCGGACGGTCGATGGTGATGGTGGCGATGCCGTCCTCAACCTCGTAGAGAATGTGCTGCGACATGATGGGGCTCCCAAGCGCGAAAGAATGAGGGCCCAATATACTAAGTCATCGAATCGGAAGCGCTCCCCGCGGCAGCCGCACCCGGAGCACGCTATATTGCTCCGGCCCGGCATCGATGCGCTGCAGCAGACACGGGCGCTGGGGGAGAGACGATGCCCTATTGGAAGCAACCGGCCCCGCTCGCGGGCAAACGTGCAGCCTTTTTCTACGGCTATCCGCTGGCCGGATACGCATTCTTCATGGGCTTCGTGGCGTCGAGCTTCTTTCTCCATTCCAGGGGAATTTTCTTCCCTCTGTGGATGGAGGAGTTCGCCGTGGCTCGTACGGAGATCTCCTTTGCCATCAGCCTGACGCTTTTCGTGGGGGCCTGTGCCGCTCCTCTCACCGGGCACTTTCTCGACCGCTACCCCGTCAGGATCATCGTCGCCCTGGGCTGCGCCTGGCTCGCCTGCGGTTACCTGTTGCTGCAGTTCGTCGACGGCTACCTGACGTTCCTGCTGATTCTCGTGGTATTCCAGGGGCTCGGTTGGACGTGTGTCGGCCCCCTCGCCCAGACCAAGCTGATGGTCAACTGGTTCAACCGACATCGGGGGATGGCGCTCGGGGTCGCCATCATGGGGATCTCAGTAGCAGGCATCGTCATGCCGACGGTGGCCACCTGGCTGGCCAGCACCCTGGGTTGGCGCGACACCTATGCCCTGTACGCCGGCGTGCTGCTGGCCGTGGCGCTGCCGCTGACGCTGCTGGTGGTGCGCCAGGAGCCGGCGGACCTGGGCCAACGACCGGACGGCGATGCCCTGCCGGCGCCTGGGGCGATCCCAGCCGCCGCGCCCATGCCGAGCCAGCCGCCGCAGCAGCTGATCGCCATCTACCGGGAGTTTCTCGGCTCCCGGGCGTTCTGGAGCGTCGTCGTCACTTTCGGCCTCATGAACGGCGTGTACAGCGCCATGATCACCCACCTGCCCGCCTATCTCACCGGCGAGCTCGGCTTCAGCCTCTATCAGGCGTCGTACGTGCTTGGCGTCGCCGGCCTGTTCTCGTTGATCGGCAAGGTGGTGTTCGGCTGGATGATGGACCGCATGAGCGCCAAGCTGACAGTCATGGTGGCGGTGACCTTCTATCTGTTCTCCACCCTGGTGTTCATGGCGGTGTCCCAGTACGGCTTGATCGTCGTCGCTGGCGCCCTGTTCGGTCTGGGCTTCGGCGGCATGGTGCCGGTGCGCTCGGTGCTGCTGTCACGTCTGTTCGGCGTCAGGAAGTTCTCACGGGTCAATGGCCTGCTGTCGTTCTTCCTCGCCCCGGCGACGTTCTGGGTGCTGATCACCGGGTACGTCGCCGACACCACCGGCACCTACGTCACCGCCTTCCAGGTGTGGGCCGTGGCATTTCTGCTGGCGGGGGTGGTGACGTCGCTGATACGCCTGCCGAACCGGCAGGATGCCGTCCCCTAGCGCGACCGGTGCGCGTCGAGCTGCCAGTTGAGCTACCAGCTGTCGAAGTGCACCACGTCGTCCATGGCCTTGCGCGGCGCCGGCTTGAACTCGGTGCCGCGGGTATAGGCGACGGGAATCAGCGCCACCTGAGTCACCTGCTCGTAGGGGATGCCGAGGATCTCCGCCGTGGCGCGCTCGTGCATCAGGTGCAGGGTCGTCCAGCAGGTTCCCAAGCCGCGGGCACGGGCGGCCAGCATGAAGCTCCAGGCAGCGGGAATCACCGAGCCGAAGGTGCTCGCCTGGGCGAGGTTGGCCCCCTCGCCGGAGAGCGCGTCGATGCGGCCGGTGGAGCACGGGATGAAGAACACCGGCGCCTTGTGGAGGTTGTCCGCAAGGTATTGGGCCGAACTCATCACCCGAGCCTGGGTTTCCGCCATGGATGGGTCGTCGGCGTGCTGGGCGGCCGCCGACATGGGGCTCTGGGCGTAGCCGGCAAACGCCTGCCGGTAAAGCTCCGCGATGCGCGAACGCTTGTCCTGGTCGGTAACGAAGATGAACTGCCAGCCTTGCGCGTTGGAGCCACTGGGAGCCTGCAGCGCTATCTGCATGCACTCCTCCAACACCTGCCGCTCCACCGGGCGATCGAAATCCAGGCGCTTGCGCACGGCTCTGGTGGTGGTCAGCAGTTCGTCGTTGGAGATATTCAGCTGAGGCATGGTTCCGTCTCTTGTTGTTGCGTCGATGCCCCGCATTTTGCCGGGAATGGCCCCGCCTTGCACGAGGAACGCCGCACCGCGGCTTTTAGCATGACGATTGCATAGCGAAGCTCGAAGCCGGGCCGTTCATGGCGCGCAACCCCCGGGAGAGAGTGCATGCAGGATTTCGCCAAGCGTCGGGACAACATGGTAGACAGGCAACTCGCCGCCCGTGGGCTGCGCGATCAGCGGGTGCTGAACGCCATCCGGTCGGTGCCCAGAGAGCAGTTCGTACCCACCGAACTGGTGGAATCGGCGTATGACGACTCCCCGCTGCCCATTGCGGCCGGCCAGACCATCTCGCAGCCTTATGTGGTCGGACTCATGGCAGCCGCCCTCGATCTCGCCCCGGGAGATCGCGTGCTGGAGGTCGGCACCGGCTCCGGCTACGCGGCCGCCGTGCTGGCCCGATTGGCGCACCACGTCTACACCATCGAGCGCCACGCCATGCTGGCCGACGCGGCCGCTGCGACCCTCGAACGCCTGGGGTTCGACAACGTCAGCGTCCGCTTCGGCGACGGCACCCAGGGTTGGCCCGAGGAAGCGCCCTTCGACGCCATCGTCGTCGCCGCGGGCAGTCCGGAGGAAATTCCGCCGGCGCTGATGAAGCAACTCGCGATCGGCGGCCGTCTGGTGATCCCCGCGGGATCCGAGCACCTGCAGAAGCTGTGGCGCATCGTGCGCAAGAGCGAGGACGACTATCTGCGTGAAGACCTCGGCAGCGTTCGCTTCGTACCGTTGATCGGTAAGGACGGTTGGGAAGAGCCGACCCCGGCACACGCACCCCTGCGCAGCGGCAAGAGGACCCTGCCGCAGCTGATCGCGCGCAGCTGCGAACCCTTCGCGGCCATCGACGGCGCCGACCTCGGCGGGCTGATGGAGCGGATCGGCGATGCCCGCGTGGTGCTGCTGGGCGAGGCTTCTCATGGCACCGCCGAGTTCTACGACATGCGCGCCCGCATCACCCGGCAGCTGATCGAGCACAAGGGCTTCAATGCCGTGACCGTGGAGGCCGACTGGCCCGATGCCGCTGCCATCGACGCCCACGTCCGCGGCGCGAGCTCGCAACGTCCCGCGGATGGCGCGTCGTTCTCCCGCTTTCCCACCTGGATGTGGGCCAACGAATCCGTGGCCGAGTTCGTCGCCTGGCTGCGCGACCACAACACCCGCCGCGGTGATCCGGCACGCTACACCGGCTTCTACGGCCTCGACATCTACAGCATGTATGCCTCCATCGCTGCCGTGCTGGAGTACCTGGAAGACATCGATCCGCCGACCGCACGCGTCGCGCGCGAGCGCTACGGATGCCTGATCCCGTGGTCCCAGGATCCGGCGGGGTACGGGCGCATGGCGGTAAGCGATCGTTATCAGGCGTGCGAGGGGGAGGTCGTGGCCATGCTCCAGGAACTGGAGCAGAAGCGCTTCGAGGATCCGGGTTGGGACGGCGAGCGGCTGTTCGACGCCACCCAGAACGCGCGCCTGGTGACCAGCGCCGAGCGCTACTATCGGGCCATGTACTACGGCTCCCCGGCGTCGTGGAACCTGCGCGATCAACACATGTTCGATACGCTGCAAGCGGTACTCGACTTTCGAGGTGACGACAGCAAAGCGGTGGTATGGGCCCACAACTCGCACCTGGGCGACGCCCGCGCCACGGAGATGAGCGCTCAAGGCGAGCACAATGTGGGCCAGCTGGTTCGTGAGGCCTACGGCGACCGCGCCTACCTCATCGGCTTCGGCACCCACCACGGCACCGTGGCGGCAGCCTCGAGCTGGGACGGTCCGATGGAAGTGAAGCGCGTCCGCCCGTCGTTGCCGGGCAGCTACGAGCGCTTGTGCCACGACAGCCGGGTGCCGCGGTTCATGCTGCCGCTGCGCGCCGGCACCGGCACCCGCGACGAGATACGCAAAAGCTTGCTGGAACCCAGGCTCGAGCGCGCCATCGGGGTCATCTACCGCCCGGAAACCGAACGCCAGAGCCACTACTTCCAGGCAACGCTGCCGCAGCAGTTCGATGAATACATCTGGTTCGACGACACCCGGGCGGTAGTCCCGCTCGAGCGGACCCCGGCGCGCGCACCCGCGCAGACCTTCCCATTCGGGGTCTGAACGTTACGACCAGCTGTCGGCCTTCTCCGTGTACTGAGCGGACAGCGCCGCCACTGCCTCCGGCACCTGATACTTGTGGGGCGTGTAGCCCGGCATCATGGAGCGCAGGCGTTTCGGTAGCGGGTCGGCCGCCAGCAGCAGTCTTTCCACCGGCTTGACGCGGCAGCGATTGCCGTGGCGTTTCACGTCGGCCGCCGACATGATGTTTCGGCAGTCGCGAATGAACCGCAGGATGTGGCTCTGCGCGACCCAGCACATGCGCGCCCGGTACAGATAGTCTCCGTACAGATGCTGATAGATGTCGAAAGCAACGTTGCGGTGCTCGATCTCTTCGAGCATGTGCCAGCGGAACAGGTCGCCGAACCTGGCGTCGGTACGCGGATGATCGCAGATGCGGGAACTGAGGATCTCCAGCGCGCCCTGAGTGGTATAGGATTCGAAGCCCTCCACGAAGCCCACCCGGAACTTGTCCGTGCGCTGCGCGAGAAAGCCGCGGAAGTCGTCAGCCAGCACTTCGATGCGTGCTTCCAGGCCCGGATACCCGTGCTCGAGCACCACCGCATTGAACCGCTCATGCTGCTGATAGTGCTGGGCCTCCTGCCGGCAGAAGCGATCGACTTCGTCCCTGAGTGTTTCGTCGGTAATCTGGTCGAGAACCTTGCGAAGTGACTTGACGATGAACGGTTCCAGCAGCGCGACGTAGAGGCCGAGACCCGTAAAGTTGTAGGAGATGGCCGCGTTGCGCATCATGTACAGCGGATGAAACTGCTGCGCGGTGGGTACGTCGAACGTCAGGCGCCGGACGGTGATCGGGTGCATGGGCACCTCCACGAAGGCGACGATTCAGCCGAGCGTACGCCGTAGTCGTGACACGATCAACCGCGCCGTGAGACGGGCTCTCGCCGCCTGTGTAGGAGCGATCTCCGGATCGCGATCTGGAGATCGCTTTCATGGAAAACTCCGCTTTTCCTCAAGCGACCGCGGCGGCCGCAGGCCGCTTGGTCGCTCCTACAGGTGGCGGCGCGGCCTCAACCCTCCGGACCGCCTAAAAACAGAGTCGCCGGCTGCTCCAGCACGGCCTTCAGCCGCTGAATCATGGCGGCGGCATCGAAACCATCGACGAACCGGTGGTCGAACGAACTGGAGAGGTTCATCATCGCGCGCACGGCGATCTGACCGTCCAGCACCACGGGTCTGTCTACAACCTTGTTAACGCCGACGACCGCCACCTCGGGATGATTGATCACCGGCGTGGTAACGACGCCACCCATGGCGCCGAGGCTGGTGATGGTGATGGTCGATCCGCCCAGTTCGGCGGGCCGGGCTTTGCCGCTGCGCGCAGCTTCCGCCACCCGCGCGATCTCGGCCGCCAGCGCCCAAAGATCCAGATGCTGGGCCTGATGCACCACTGGCACCTTGAGACCGTCGGGCGTCTGGGTGGCAATGCCCAGGTGCACCCCGCGGTAGCGCTGCACCACGCCGCCGGCGCTGTCGAAGCGAGCGTTGCACTGAGGGAACTCGGCCAGCACCCGAATCAGCCCTAAAGCAATGAACGGCAGCACGCTCAGGCGACGCTCGAAGCGCTCGTGCAGATGGCGGCGCAGCCGTTCCAATTCGGTGACGTCCACCTCTTCCACGTAGGAGAAATGGGGGATCTCGCGCTTGCTCTGAGCCATGCGATCGGCAATGACGCGGCGGATGCCGATCACCTTTACGGCCTCGAAGTCGCCCTGCTGCGCCTGTTCGCCGCGCGCCTGGGGCGCAGCCGCGGTTGCGCCTGCGGCCCCGGTGGCGATGCCGCCGCTGCCCGTCAGCACCGCTTCGAG
>JBLRXD010000079.1:0-15560 GCA_047920935.1 Pseudomonadales bacterium
GCGCCGACGCCGATGACCGCCAACCCGGGTGTGCCAGAGCGCGCGCGTCAGCGTGCCGAAACGCTGCGGGCGCAGATCCGCCATCACAACTACCGCTATTACGTGCAGGATGCGCCGGAGATCGCCGACGCCGAGTACGACGCCCTGTATGACCAGCTGGTGGCGCTGGAGGCGGATTACCCGGAGCTGGTCACCGCCGACTCTCCCACCCAGCGCATCGGCGGCGAGCCGCTCACCCAGTTCGACAGCGTCCGCCATGAGCTGCCGATGCTGTCCCTGGACAAGTGCACCACCACCGAGGAGCTCGAGGACTGGCTGGCGCGCTGCCGCGGGCGCCTGAGCTTCGATGGCGCGCTGGACCTCACCTGCGAGCCGAAGATCGACGGCGTTGCGGTGACGCTGATCTATCAGCACGGTCAGCTCACCCTGGGGGCTACCCGGGGCGACGGCCAGACCGGCGAGGACATCACCGCCAACGTGCGCACGTTGCGCTCGGTGCCGCTGCGGGTGGATGCAGCGGACCTGCCCGAGGTGCTGGAGGTGCGTGGCGAAATCTACATGCCCCAGGCCGATTTCCAGGCGTTCAACGCCAAGGCGCGGGAGGCCGGCGCCAAGACCCTGGTCAACCCCCGTAACGGCGCCGCCGGCAGCCTGCGGCAGTTGGATCCGAAGATCACCGCCAGCCGGCCGCTCACCCTGTTCTGCTACGGCATCGGCCGGGTAGAGGGGGCCTGGGCACCGGCCACCCAATTGGAGGTGCTCGAGCAGCTGCAGCTTTGGGGTTTCAGGGTCAATCCGGAAGTCCGGCTGGTGGAGGACGCGGTGGGGGCCGAAGCCTACATCGATGATCTGCTGCAGCGGCGCGCCCGGCTCGGCTACGACATCGATGGCGTGGTGGTGAAGGTCAACCGCCTCGATCTGCAGCGGCGCCTCGGCACCGTCACCCGCAAGCCGCGCTGGGCCATGGCTTTCAAATACCCGGCGGAAGAAGCCACCACCCGGGTGCTGGCGGTGGAATTTCAAGTCGGCCGGACCGGCGCGGTGACGCCGGTGGCGCGGCTCGAGCCGGTATTCGTCGGCGGGGTAACCGTGAGTAACGCCACGCTGCACAACATGGACGAGGTGGCGCGGCTCGATCTGCACGTGGGCGACACGGTGATGGTGCGGCGTGCCGGTGACGTGATTCCCCAGGTGATGGCGGTGATCGCGGCGAAACGACCTGAGGGTGCTGGCCCCGTCGCCCTGCCCGCCGGCTGCCCGTCGTGTGGCAACCCCATCGTCCGGCCGCCGGGGGAGGCGGTGGCGCGCTGCAGTGTCGGCCCGCGGGACTGCCCTGCGCAGCGCCAGGAGGGGCTCAAGCACTTCGCGTCGCGGCTGGCCCTGGACATCGACGGCCTTGGGGACAAGCTCATCGAGCAGTTGGTGGAAGCTGACCTGGTGCGCGAGCCTGCGGATCTGTTCCGGCTGTCGCGGGAGGCCCTGGCCGGGCTCGAGCGCATGGGCGAGAAGTCGGCGGACAACCTGGTGAAATCGCTGCAGCGCAGCAAGCAGACCACCTTGCCGCGCTTCATCTATTCCCTGGGAATCCGGGAGGTCGGTGAGGCCACGGCGCAGAATCTGGCGCGTCACTTCGGCTCCCTGGAAGCCGTGATGGCGGCCTCCCAGGAGGACCTCGAGGCCGTTGCGGATGTGGGCCCGGTGGTCGCCGGGCACGTCTACGGGTACTTTCGCGACCCGCAGCGGCGCGAGGCCGTAGACGATCTGCGGGCGGTCGGCGTGCACTGGCCGGCGCCTGCCGGCGGCTCCGGGCCGGCCCCCCTGGTTGGTCAGACCTGGGTGCTCACCGGTACCCTGGAGTCCATGGCCCGGGACGAGGCCAAGGAAAAACTGCAGCAGCTGGGCGCCAAAGTGGCGGGTTCGGTATCCCGCAACACCACCGTGGTGGTGGCTGGCCCCGGCGCCGGCAGCAAGCTCGACCGGGCGCGATCGCTGGAGGTGGAGATCATCGACGAGGATGAATTGCTGGCAAGGCTCGAGCAGTATGAGCAGCGCTGACACCCGGGGCGTCGGCCGTCGGCGCGCGCCGTTGCTGGCGGTGATGGCGTGCCTGGGGCTGCTGGCAGGCTGCAGCAGCAACCCGCCGCGTTCGCCCGACGACGTGTGCGCGATCTTCGACGAGCGCCCACGCTGGTACCGCCACGCCCAGGCGGTGGAGCGCGAATGGGGCCTGCCCGTGCACATCACCATGGCTTTCGTCGAGCGTGAGTCGAGCTACGTGGCAAGGGCACGGCCGAGCCGCAACCGGCTGCTGGGCATTGTGCCGTGGCGCCGGCCGTCCTCAGCCTACGGCTACGCCCAGGCCACGAACGCAGCCTGGGAGGACTATCGCAACGCCACCGGTCGAATGGCGCGCCGGCGCGACTTCGCCGATGCCGTCGACTTCATCGGCTGGTACAACCATCGCAGCGCGCGCGCGCTGGGGATCGGCAAAACCGACGCCTACCATCTGTATCTCGCCTACCACGAAGGCCCCAGCGGCTATCGAAGCGGCAACTGGCGCCGCAGCTCGCAGGTGCAGGGCTATGCCCGCAAGGTCCAGGATCGCGCCGCCCGCTATCAGTCCCAGCTTGCCCGCTGCGAAGGCGACCTGGGACGAGGCTTCTGGCGGCGGTTGTTGCGTCTGTGATCGCAGGCATCCGGCCGGATGGCTTGCCAGCATCCGGCGGGGCGGATGGCTTGCGTCGCCTGGGGCCGGCGGCGCGCGCGCCTCGGGCCAATAAACGGTAATCTGCGGTGATGCGATCGGTACTCGACGATGCCCTGAAGGGGGAGATTCAGCGTGGCTACACCGCCTGGCTCGCCGCCCGCGGCTTCCGCGCCCGGCGCGGCCAGCGGGAGATGATCGCCCACGTAGCTCGTACCCTGACTGCCGACGGTCAGCGGATCCTCGTGGTCGAGGCCGGCACCGGCACCGGCAAGACGGCCGGCTACTGCCTGCCAGCCGTGCCGATAGCCAAAGCGCTTGGCAAGGTGGTGGTATTGAGCACGGCCACCGTAGCTCTGCAGGAGCAGGTGGTGCTGCGTGATCTGCCCGATCTTGCCCGCCACAGCGGCATGCAGTTCCAGTTCGCTCTGGCTAAGGGTCGCGGGCGCTACGTCTGCCTCAAGCGGCTCGATGACCGGCTGCGTTACGACGGGCAGCAGGAAATCCCGCTGTTCGAGAGTTTGTCTGAAGATGGCACCGCCCTGTATCAGTCCATGCTCGAAGCGTTCGCCGACAAGAGCTGGGATGGCGAGCAGGACAGTTGGCGCGATGGCATCGACGAGCGTCTGTGGCGCCAGGTCACCACCGACCACCGCGGTTGCGCCAACTCCCGCTGCAGCTTTTTCCGGCAGTGCCCGTTCTTCAAGGCCCGGGCGGCCCTGGAAGGCGTAGACGTGATCGTCGCCAACCACGATCTGGTGCTGGCGGATCTGTCGCTGGGTGGCGGTGCGGTATTGCCCGAACCGGAAGATTGCATTTACATCCTCGACGAGGCTCATCACCTTCCCGACAAGACCCAGCAGCATTTCGCTGCGTCGGCGCGGCTGCTGTCCACCAGTACCTGGTTCGACAGCGTCAATGCGGTGCTGGGCAGCATGACCCAGCGATTCGCCCGGCCTGAGGAGCTGGTGGCGGTAGCCACCCGGCTGGCCGGCAACGCCAGCCAGGCCCAGCAGGCACTGCGGGCGCTGCACGGCGCCGCCGAAGGGCTCGAATTCCAGCCTCGAGATGACACGCTCGAGATTCATCGCTTCCCCCTGGGCGCGCTCCCGGACGATCTCGCCGCCCTGGCACGGGAGGCGCTCGGCCCGGTGCGGGAGGTCCGTGAGGATCTGGCTCGCGCCCACGCCATGCTTCAGGATGTGGTGGCCGGAGAACTGCACTGGCAGGGCTCCCATGAGGCGGAAGACTGGTTGCCCGTTCTCGGCCAGCAGGAAACCCGGGCGCTGGCGGTGGTGGCGCTGCTGCAGGATTACGCCGGGGCCCAGCAAGCGGAGGGGGTGCATGCCCGCTGGGCCAAT
Organism: Pseudomonadales bacterium; assembly: GCA_047920935.1. GTDB lineage: Bacteria > Pseudomonadota > Gammaproteobacteria > Pseudomonadales > Azotimanducaceae > UBA7803. The sequence goes on from JBLRXD010000079.1 coordinate 4,066, forward strand.
CGAACCGAGCACGACATCGAACTGGTCAGCGCGCCGATTCAGCCGGGCCGGCTGCTGCGTGAGCACCTGTGGGGGCGCTGCTTTGCGGCGCTGTGCACATCGGCGACCCTGAGCGCGCTCGGCTCGTTTGGGCGTTTCTTCGATCGCGCCGGGCTCGATGAGGACGTGGTGGCCCTGCGAATCGACAGCCCCTTCGACTTCCCCAATATCGCCAGCTTCACGGTGCCGCCCATGCGCTCCGACCCGCGGGATTTTCAGGCCCACAGTCAGGAGGTGGCGGAGTTACTGCCCCGGCTGGTGGCGGAGGAGCGCAGCGCGCTGGTGCTGTTCACCTCCTGGCGTCAGCTCAACGAGGTGCGTCGTCAGTTGCCGGCCGTGTTCGCCGATCGGCTGAAGGTGCAGGGCGAGGGGTCGAAGCAGGCGCTGCTCGAGGCCCACCGTCGCGACGTCGATCGCGGCGAGCCGAGCATCCTGGTGGGGCTGGCCAGCTTCGCCGAGGGCGTCGACCTGCCCGACGACTATTGCCGTCACGTGGTGATCGTCAAGCTGCCGTTCGCGGTGCCTGAAGATCCGCTCGATCAGGCCATGGCCGAGTGGGCGGAATCCCAGGGCAAGAACCCGTTTCTGGAGATCTCGGTGCCGGACGCCGCGCTCCGCCTGGTGCAGGCGTGCGGCCGGCTGATCCGCCACGAGGGTGATTACGGGCGGATCACCCTGCTCGACAAGCGCATCGTCACCCAACGGTACGGCCGCGCCTTGCTCGATTCGCTGCCACCCTACCGCATGGACCTCGCGCGTTGAAGCGCGCCTGCGGCGCTATCGCCGGGCCGGGGGCTGCGCCGCCGCTTTAAACTCGGACACGCTGCCGAGTTCAACTCCACCGTCAGGTGCTTCTGCGAATCGACCGTTGCTGTAGACCAGCAGCCGATCGTCGTTGAAGCGTGCGGCGGTTCGGGTCAGGTGGGCCTGCATGTCCGCCTTCGTCAGCTCGCTCACCGCTTGCGCGATCTGCTCCCGGAGGTCGAAGCTGGTGATTCCCAGGTCGAGGTTGGTCCACAGCCGCTGACCGCGTTGCCGCAGGTTCTGATCCCGTTCCATCAGCCGGGCGATGAGACCTCGCTGATAGCTGGCGAAAGCCTCATCCGGCATGGCGGCGATTTCGTCGAGATGCCTGGTGAGGAACTCCTGGGTGGCGCGTTCCAGTTGGGCTGCCGAGGCCACCGGGGATTGCACCACGAAGGCCAGGCCGCTGCGATCGCGCAGCACCTGATTGCTCACGCTGACCACATAGCCCAGTTGTTGATCCGTGCGCAGGCTGGAGAAGTAGGCCTGTCGCAACATGCTGGCGGCCAGTGCGCTCTTGGCGCGACTGGGAATGCTGCTGTCCGGATCCTGGAGATACAGCACCATGGCGGCATCCTGATGGTCGACATCCAGGGCGTAGCTGCGGGCGCCGGAAAGGTCCGTCACCTTGGGCTCTTCGCGGCGGAAGGCGCCCAGGTCGAGGCGCTCCTGCAGAGTGCTGGCCAGCGCCCACGCGGATTCCACCGGCACATTGCCATGGTGCAGGCCGAGCACGTGGAAGCGGCTGGCACGCTGCTCGCGCCACTCGAGCAGCTCCTCGGCGGTGCGCCCGCGCAAGGCGTCGATCAACATCTCCGGCGGCCAGCGATTCGACAACAGCAGGTAGCTCAGGGCGCCGTAGGCCTGGGTGTAGGGGCGCTCTTCCCGATAGTTGGCCCAGTTGCGCAGCAGTTCGTCACGCAGCACGGCGAATCGAGCCGGGTTGATCTCGGTGTCCGTCACCGCGTCGAGGACGGTCTTGAGCAGGGTGATCTGCTTGTCGCTGTAGCCGGAAATCTCGAGCCCGAAGCCGTAGCCGTCGACGTTGAGACGGTAGCTGAGGCCGGCCAGGTAGGCGGGGTAGACGACCTCACTGAGCGCATCGTCCACCACCCGCTGATACAGCGTCGCCATGGCCAGATCCTCGGCGCTGCTGATGCCATCGGGAATGCCGAGAGACAGATATAGATTGGCTCGGGGCGTGTTGAAGGCGGTATCGCGATCGGACCACAGCGACAGGCCAGGCCTGACCACCGCCAGGCTCGGCAGCGCCGGGTCGTCGGGCAGCACCTCGAGGTCTTCCGGCAGGTACGGGTTGCGTGTGGGCAGGGCGAGGTCGACCGTGGCCGGAGCGCTGCGCAGCGGAGGCTCCTGGCGCACCTGGTAGGGCACATCGAACCAACGCTCGCGGCGCTCGGCGGGTACATCCGGGCCCGCCACGTGCATGACCAGGTTGTCTACCGTCAATGCGGCAACATAGCGCTCGATCAGCGCCGGATCGAAGTCCGTCATCAGATAAGGCGCGGCCAGCACGTGGGCCGGGGGGTACTGCTGAAATCGCGGTGCCACCTGGTAAACGAACCCGGTTGCCGACGTCGGCTCCTGAAAGCGGAAGCCGAGTTCGGCGATCAGCGCTTGCTCCTGATAGCGCCAGGCCTCCGGGGGGTTCCGGCGCAGCAGTTCGATGTACTCGAACAGCAGCCCGGTGACCTGATCGAGGTTGTCGTAGCCTTGCCTGGTGAGGTCGATGGTGACGCCCAACACGCTGTTGCGGGTGTCGTAGGATCCGGCGCCGGCGCTCAGCGACTCGATCCAACCCTCCCGCTGCAGGCGCTGGTAGAGGCTGCCTTCACCCTCGTGCCCCAGCAGGTTGCTGACGTAATCGGCCGGCTTCTGCTGATAGTGCTCGATGATGCTCGGCACCGCAAAGGTGTAACTGACCCGGTAGCCGTCCTTGATGGTCTGGTGGGACAGCACCTTCGGCAGCTGGCTCGGCAGGAACAGCGGCTCGTCTACCGGCGCAGGCCCCAGCCGGCGATTCTCTACCTGGGCGAACATGGGAGCAACCCAGCTTTCCAGCTCGCTCAAGGATTCCGGCGCAATGGCGACCAGCACCATCTGGTCGGCGGAGTAGGCATTGGCGAAGAATTCGAGCAAGGCCTCGCGCACTCCCTCGCCCAGGGTTTCCAGGCTGCCGATGTTGAAGCGCGAGTGGGGATGGTTCGGGTTGACGACTTCGCGGACCACCGCGGAGCTGCGCCAGTTGTCGGCCTTTATCTGCAGCTGGTACTCGGAGTGCACGGCATTTTTCTCGCGCTCGACGTACTCGCCGGCGAACAGCGGGCTGATGAAAAACTGCGCAAAGCGATCCATGGCCGGCTGGAAATACTCCGGCTGGATGTCGAAGAAGTAGTTGGTGTGGTCGCCGGCGGTGTAGGCGTTGGATGAGCCGCCGTGCCGGGAGATGAAGGCCTGGTAGGCATCCACCTCAGGATACTTTGCGGTGCCGATGAACAGCATGTGCTCGAGGAAGTGGGCCAGCCCGGGATAGTCGTCGGGATCGTGATAGCTGCCGCGGAACACCACCAGGGAAGCGGCGGCCTTGTCCGTTGCCGGATCGGACACCAGCAACACCTGCAGGTCGTTGTCCAGGGTGAGATAGCGATACTGTCGGTCGTCGTTGGGGCTCTTTTTGATCTCCACGACCGGAGTGGTGGCCTTGTCGGCTTCGGAGGTTCGGGCGCTCGCTGCGGCCTGGGTGTTGCCGGCTTCCGGCGATGCTGCTGGTTGTGGCGCTGCTGCCGGCTCTGGCAGCGTCGTCGCGCAGGCGACCAGGCCCAGAGTCAGCAGGGCGATGCTCAGTGCTCTCAGGTGTCTCACGGGCAGTTCCTTTCAGATGACTTGCAGATGAACAGGGTCGATGGCGTGGCAGCTGGTTGGCGCCGGAATTATACCGCTGTCGACGCCTGGTTCAGCCTCAACGGCGCGCCGGCCGGTTCCTCCCCCGGGCATGCGCCAGGTTAGACCCCCCGCTGCCGGATGGTTCCGGCAGTCGGTGGGCTCCCGGGCGTTGTGCCGTCGGCGCGGTCGGTTCCGCTATCATGGGTCTGCACAAACGCTGTGCAGAGGCCTGCAAACGGCCGCTGACTGGGAGTCGTGCCATGGATATTGCGGCGATGCTCGAGGCGCTGGGGTCACAGGCGGGGGAGACCGAGGCCCGGCGCTTGTTGCAGCAGCTGGAACAGGCCATGGCGTCCTCCGGCGGCGACCGGGCGCCGGCTGGCTGGACACGGCTGGCTGCGGCGCTGGCGAGCGCAATGCTGCCGCGGCCCGGCGTTGAGCCGGCTGGCGTTGAGCCGGCTGGCGTTGAGCCCCCCGGCGTTGAGCCGGGGCCGGTGCCGCGTCTGCCCGGCGCAAGGCGGCCGCTGCTGATTGGTATCTCCGGGGCCCAGGGTTCGGGCAAAACGACGCTGGCGCGGGCGTTGCAGGCCGCTCTCGGGGTTGCAGGGGTGCGGGCTCTGGCCATGTCCCTCGACGACTTCTATCTGCCTCGAAGTCAGCGTCGGCAACTTGCCGCCGACGTGCACCCGCTGCTCGCCACCCGAGGCGTGCCCGGCACTCACGACCTCGAGCTGCTGTGGCAGGTGCTGCAGGCGCTGGCTGACCGTGGCTCCGTCGCCGTGCCGGGCTTCGACAAGGGTCTGGATGAGCGGCTGCCGGTGTCGCTGTGGCGCCGGATCGAGGCTCCCGTCGACGTGGTGATCCTCGATGGCTGGTGTCTGGGAATACCACCCCAGCCGGCGGCGGCGCTGGAGCTGCCCTGCAACGACCTGGAGGCGCGCGAAGATCCGCAAGGGCATTGGCGGCGCTATGTGAATGCTGCCTTGGGCGGGCCTTATGCCCGGCTCTGGCATCGGCTCGACGGATTGGTGTTTCTGCGGGTTCCTGGCATGGCAGCGGTGGCGCGCTGGCGTGCCCAGCAGGAGCAGGCTCTCGAGCCAACGCGGCGCATGGACGCGGTGGCCTTGGCGCGTTTCATCGCCCATTACCAGCGGCTCACCCAATGGTCGTTGCAGCGGGTGCCGCCTGGGGCCGGGGTGGTGGTCGAGCTGGATGACGAGCACGATGTCGGCAACATCCTGACCTCCTCCGGATAGCCGGGTATTCAGAGTCCGTTCAGAGTGGCCGCGACACAATGCCTGCAGACGGATGGATAGTAACGGAGGTTGACATGATCAGTGCACGTACGGTGACTTCGTTTCTGGCAGCCGCCCTGTTGCCATCACTGGTCTGGGCCGGCGATCGTTATCAGTATGCGGACGTGTTGTCGGCCCAGCCGATCTACGACACAGTCGCTTATACCGTGCCCACGGAGCAGTGCCGGCAGCAGACGGTCGCTTACCGCGAGCCCCAGGGTCGGTCGGTGACCGCGCCCATCGTCGGAGCAATCGTCGGTGGAGCGCTCGGCAATGCGGTGGGCAGCAAGAAGCGCAACAAACAGGTCGGCACGGCGGTGGGCGCCGTACTCGGCGGCAGTCTCGGCGCCGACGTGGCGCGCCGCAACCGCGCCTATGGCAACGAAGTGCGCTACGCTACCGAGGAGGTATGCTCGGTAGTCCACGAGCACCGCACGGAGCAGCGCCTGGCCGGGTATCACGTCACCTATCGTTACGCCGGCGAGACCTACACGACCCGGCTGAACCGCGATCCGGGGTCGGCATTGCGCGTCCGGGTGCAGGTGACCCCCGTCGGTTGAGCCAGGGGGGCGGGAGCGTACAATTTCCAAGGTTGGTCCTAATTTTCGGCGTGGTAGTCGGCAGCAGAGCATGAGCACAGCCCACACAGATGCCCCCAATAACCGCCAGGACGGGCGGCGGTCGCAGGCAACGGCGGCGCTGCTGACCCTGGCGCTGCTGCTGGCGTTGCCGCTGGTAGCCACCGATGCGCTGGCGGCATCGTGGATGCGCGGCGCGCCCAGTCAGGTCGAGCCCCAGAATCTCTACAAGCCGCCAGGCATTACCCTCGAGCAGGCCACCAACATGGTGCGCCGGGAGACCGGCGGGCGGGTGCTTTCGGCGACGCCGGTGGAACGCGGCGGCCAGCGCGGCTACGAGATCCGTGTGCTCATCGATGGCAAGCGGGTGAAAGACTTTTTCGTTGATAGCGACGGGCGCATCCGCTCCGGCCGCTGAGGGTGTCGGCATGCGCATACTGATCGTCGAAGATGAAGTCGAGTTGCAGCGTCAGCTCGCCGACCGGCTGAAGACCATGGGCTACGTGGTGGACGTGGCGAACGATGGCGAAGAAGGCCTCTACTACGGTCGTGAGTACGACTACGACGCGGCCGTGGTGGATCTCGGCCTGCCGAAGCTCGGCGGTCTGGAGTTGATCCGCTTGCTGCGTACCGCCGATCGCCGCTTTCCCATCCTGATCCTCACCGCCCGCGGCGATTGGCAGGACAAAGTCGAGGGTCTGGAGGCGGGTGGCGACGACTACCTCACCAAACCGTTCCAGATGGAGGAGTTGCAGGCGCGACTGAACGCTCTGGTGCGTCGCGCTGCCGGGTACGCGTCGCCGATCATCGGCAGCGGGGCCATTGCCCTGGATACCGCGAAGAAGGAGGTGCGCCTGCACGACGATCCGGTGGAGCTGACCGCTTATGAGTATCGGGTACTGGAGTATCTGATGCTGAACCCGGGTCGGGTGGTGTCCAAGACCGAACTCACCGACCACATCTACGAGCAGGACTTCGAGCGCGACAGCAACGTGATTGAAGTGTTCGTCGGCCGGCTGCGCAAGAAGCTCGACCCCCTCAACCCCATCCGCACGGTGCGCGGCCAAGGCTATCGATTCACCCTGGAGGGTAATGTTTGAAGTCGGGCATCCAGTCCCGGCTGCTTGTTACCACTTCGCTGGTTCTCGGCGTGTCCCTGACCCTCGCCGCCCTGGTGCTGGATCGGTCTTTTCGCATGAGCACCTTGGCGGGTGCAGAAGAGCAACTGCGGCTGGTGATCTACTCGCTGATGGGGGCGGTGGACACCGCCGGCCCCGAGGTCACGGTGCCGGATCCGCTGCCCGAGCCGCGCCTCGCCCAGCCGGAGAGCGGCCTGTACGCGGCCATCACGACGCGGGACGACAGCATCCTGTGGCGCTCGCCGTCAGCGGTCACCGACGGCGTGACGCCAGTGCCTGGCAAAGATCTGCAGTTGGGGGAGTTTCGCTTCAGCGGCGGCCCCGTAGGCCGCGATGATCTGCTGCACCTGAGCTATGCGGTGATCTGGGAAGATGCCGAGGAGACCGTGCTGGCGTTCCACGTGGCGGCGGCCTGGGCGCCGTTTGCCGCCGCCATCCAGAGCTTTCGCCGCGATCTTTACCTGGGAGGCGGCGCGGTGACGGCGCTGTTCCTGCTGGCGCAGATGCTCGCCGTGCGCTGGGCGTTGCGGCCGCTGCGCACCATGGCGCAGGAAGTGCGCGAGATGGAAGAGGGTCATCGGGAGCGGTTGTCCAGCGCGTACCCGAGCGAGCTCACCGGGCTCGCGGAAAATCTCGACCGCTTCGTTGCCCATGAGGAGCGCAGCCGCAGCCGCTACCGTAAGGCCATGGAGAATCTGGCGCACAGCCTCAAGACCCCGCTGGCGGTGGTGCGCAACGCCATGGAGCAGGTTCCCGCCGAGCCGCGAGCGCTGCTGCAGGAGCAACTCGACCGCATGCAGAGCACGGTGACCCATCAGCTGTCGCGGGCGTCCGTCGCCGGGCCGGTGATCGTCGGCCGACCCGTCGACGTGGCGGCTCTGGTGGACAGGCTGGTGCGGGCGTTGCAGACCGCCTACCGGGACAAGGGCGTCGAGGTGCGGGTGCAGCTGCCTCGGCCGATGCAGATGCGTGGCGATGAGCGCGACCTCATGGAGATCATCGGCAATCTGCTCGAGAACGCTTTCAAGTACACGAGTTCGCGCGTTTGCGTCAGTGGCGACAACCGTCGTGGCCTGAGACTCCGGGTCGATGACGATGGCCAGGGAATTCCGCCCGGGGTGCGCGAGGCGGTTCTCAATCGCGGCACCCGCGCCGACGAGGTACAGCCCGGGCAGGGCATCGGGCTGGCGGTGGTGGCGGAGCTGGTGGCGCTGTACGGGGGCCGGCTGTCGATTGGCGACAGCGACCTCGGCGGCGCGCGCCTGGAGTTGGAGCTGCCCTGAGGGCGCGCCCTCAGGGGGCGTCAGCCGAGGGTTCTCAACGCCGCGAAGAAGCGCTCGCGCAATGGGGTGACGCTCGCATCCTTGGGCCCGAGCGCGCACCACTGCTGCGCCAGCTCCAGTGGCTGCTCTGCGGGGTCAGTGCCGGTGAGGCCCACCTGCAGCCGCTCCACTTGAACCTGCAGCCGCAGCTGTTCGTCCGCCGCCGGCGATTGCCGGCCCGCAGCCAGTTCCGCCTTGACAGCGAGACGTTGCAACGCCTCCACGGGCACGGCTGCGCCGCTGCAGGCCTGGCGCGCCTCGAGCACTGCCGCAGGCATGCGCAGGGCCGCTGCGTCCGGCGAGGCGGTTGACCCGCTCTCGGCCGCGGCCATCGCCGCGTCCCAGCGCTCGAAGTCCTGTAGCTGCTGCTGATGCACGGCCTGAGCCTTGGCATCCAGAAGCTTGCGGTACCCATCGATCAACTCGCTGCGGCGTGCGGCCAGGTCGCGCCGCTGGTGCGGTGGCAACTCATCGATGCCGGCCGCCGCATCCCGGAAATCCCGGAGTTGGCTCTCGGCCGCGCTGACCGGCTCGAGCTGCTGCACGATGCCCTCGAACTGATCCAACAGCTCGCGGCAGCGGCATTCCAGCGCGGCGGTGGCGGCGTCGGTCTGTTGCCGGGCCTGCTCCCGCAGTGCGAACACCTGGTCGCAGGCTTCGCGAAGCGCCTGCCACAAACGCTGATCCGGACGCCGCGGAGTGGCTCCCACCGCGCGCCAGCGCTGCTGCAGGGATTTCGCTGCGGATACCTTTGCCTCTACCGGCAGGTCTGCATCATGCAGACCCTGCGCCTCGGCGACGATGGCTTCCTTGGCCGCTACGTTACGATCCCACTCTGCCTTGATGCGCTCGTGGAGCTGTGCCTGCAGCGCCTCGAAGCGTTGCTCGACGGCTTTGCCGCGCCCTCGATCCACCGGTACGAAGGTGCGCCAGGCATCCCGGGCGGTGCGCATGATCTGCTCTGCCGCGCGCATGTCGGGGCGTTGCCATTCGGCGTGTTCCAGATACTGCTCGAGCTGCTCGCAGATGCGCGTGCGTTCGGCGAGGTTGGCCTTGCGCAACTCGGCCTGCTCGGCGAACCACGGACGAGCGCTGTCGAAAGCCTTGGTGGCGAAGTTGTTGAACTGGTCGGCCAGGCGCCCGTCCGCGGCCTGAGTGACGGGCCCCAGAGCCTGCCACTCGGCACGCAACTGCTTGATGCGCTCGGCCTGATCCGGTGGCGCCAGAGGCTCCCGGGCCAGAGCTTCCATGGCGCCTACCAGTGCCTCGCGCTTGGGGGCGGTGGCAAAGGTCTGCCAATCCCGCAGCTCGGCCAGGCGTGCGGCCTGCTGCCCCAGGCGCCTGGCTATCGCCTGGGTGGCGCTGGGCGGCAGCGCGTCGTGGCGGGCCCGCGCCTGGTTGAGAAGTTGTTTTGCGCTGTTGAAGCTGCCGTCGTCGATCGCCTCGGTCAGCGCTGTCAGATCTGCCTCGAGGTGCTCGACGGCGGCATCCAGCAGGCCGTTCGCGTGGGACAGCTGTTCCCGCAGCGCCGCCTGCGACTCGAGCAGGGCAGCATACTCCGGCGTCGGCTGGGCCCACTCCGGCCATTCCAGGCTGCGGCGCAGTTTCTCCAGGCGATTTGCCAGTTGGCGGCGCTCCGCCAGCGCGCGCCATTGGGCGGGGTCGGCGTCATCGTCCGGCGAAGGCACCGCAGCCCCGGCATCTGCGGTGGCTTCGGGGGCGGACGGCGCTGCGGGCAATTCTGCGGCAGCCAGGCGGCTGATGGCGTCCGCCAGCCGCTGGAAACGCTGCGAGACACGCTCGAACAGCGCCTGCTGGGCAGCTTTGGCCGGTCGCTGAGCGCTGTTCGCGAGCCAGCGTTCGGTGAGCGACTGCTGCGTTGCCGCCAACGCTGCAAACGGCTCGGCCGCTTCCAGCTTCTCGTCCAGAGCCTGCAACGCCTCGACCAGCGATTCGAAGGCATCCGGTTCGGAGGCTTCGGAGGCTTCGGAGGCTTCGGAGGCATCGACCGCGTCCGTCGCCAGCGGCTCTGCCGGGGCTGCCGGAGCCGGCGGCTCCTCCAATTGCGGCAGGTCGCTCGGATCCGGTCGCAGCCGCTCCAGATCGGGCAGCGCCTCACCGAACTCGGCGTCGAAATCGGCGCTGAATTCGGTCAATTGCCGGCGCAGCGCCTGGTAGTCATCAATGGTGACCGTCAGCCGCTGATGCAGCTGGTGCTGGCGCTCGCGGGCGGCACGATCGTCGGTGGTGGAGCTGCCCTTGGCGAGGGCGCGGGCCAGTTCGTCGACCCGGGCGCGGCTGGCGAGGGCGTCTCGCTGCAGCGCTTTGTAGCGCTCCAGGCGGGTGCGGGCGTGGCGGTTGAGGGATTTATCCTTCGCCCGGGAGCGCTTTTCCAGAGCGACCAGCGCCGGACCCCGGTTGAGAACCGGATGCGCCAGTACGGCCGCGCGCAGATCGTCGCGAGCCAGCAGCGCCAGATCGACGAGTTCGTCCACGTCGTCGATGGCGCTGATCCGACCGGTCGCTTCCGCCAGCGGCAGGCGCAGCAGCGCCGGCTCGAGCGGCCGGTCTGCGGCTGGCGGCGGGGCGTCGCGCCCGGCGGCGGCAGGCGCTGCGGGTTGCGGTTGCGTCGCTGGCTTGCGGCCCTTGAACAGCCTTCGCAGCATGATCTGTCGGCGCCTCTACAGGTCGTTGTGGGCGCCGTCGCAGAAGGGCGCGCGGGCGGTCTGCTTGCAGCCGCAGAAGTACAAGGTGCGATCCTTCTCGGCGGCATAAGCCATGGGGGTCAAACCGGTGCCTTCATGGGAGCCGTCGCAGAACGGCTGCCGGGCGCTCTTGCCGCACGCGCACCAGAAGTACTTTTTGCCCGCCTTAACGTCGACCGGGTAGGGGGCTTTCTGGGCTATCAGTGATTCGCTCATGCGTAGCTCCTGCTCATGGGTCGCTCGTGGATGTATGGCTGTCAGCTCTTGTTATACGACGCTCAGCGTTGAGAATCAGGAAAACTTGCGCTGTTCCCACCACGGGAAGAACTCTGGCATGTCCGTGGAGACTTTGCCGGGGAATTCGGCCGGGCGCTTTTCGAGAAACGCCTGCACCCCTTCCTGGGCATCGGCAGAGCTGCCTGTGGCATACACGCCGCGCGAGTCGATCTTGTGTGCTTCCATGGGATGATCGGCGCCGAGCATGCGCCACATCATCTGGCGAATCAGGGTCACCGACACCGCCGAGGTGTTTTCGACGATCTCCCGGGCGATGGCGCGGGCGGCGGGCAGCAGGTCGTCCTTGCCGTGAAGGCTGCGTACGAGGCCGCGCTCGAAGGCTTCCTGAGCCGGGAACACGCGGCCGCTGTAGCACCACTCGAGCGCCTGATTGACCCCCACGACCCGTGGCAGGAAGTAGCTAGAGCAGGCCTCG
>JBLRXD010000080.1:0-15469 GCA_047920935.1 Pseudomonadales bacterium
CGCTGGCCCAACGGGGAACGCTGTCGCGTGGCAGCAGCCACGGCAGCAGCAGGCCCAGGGCCAGCACCAGCAGCGCCAGCAGCCAGGCGGGCTTGCGGCGCGACAGCCAGGTCTGCTCGAGGCTCGTGCGGTAAGCCGCCTCGAAATCGCCGGCGGCGACATCGCCGCCCCGGGTGATCGCCAGGGCGGCGGCGAATCCGGCGGGCGGCTCCAGCACGGTGAGGGTGGTGCCCGCGAGTTCGAGGGCGGCTCCCGTGGCCAGGGTGGCGCGGCTGACCGGCTGGCCATCGACGATCACCGTGTTGCCCCGGGCGCAGCTCAGCCGCAGGCCGCCGTTGCTGGGGGTCAGGGTGCCGTGGTGGCGGGCAACGCCGGCGCCGAGAATCTGCAGGGCGCAGTCTGGCGCGCTGCCGAAGCTGATCTCCTTGGCGTCCAGCTCGCGATCGTGAAACGGCGACGCAGCCTGGGCGTGCGGAGAAGTTTCACGAATGAGAACCAGCACCCGCTGCCCTACCAGTAGATGAATGTGACGAGCACGTGGACGACCAGAGCCACCAGTGTGGCCACGGTCAGCGGCACGTGCAGGTAGAGCCAGGCGTTGAGCCAGCCCTGCAGGCGAATGTCCTCGCGCAGCCGACGCAGCACCGCCTGACGCCGGCACAGCACCGCCAGCAGATCCTGCAGGTGGGTCACCTCGCTGCGCCGGTCGGCCCGGGTGATCCTTTCGGCCACCAGATCGATGACCGCGGTCTGGTCGGGATTCGGTCGGCTGCCGGCATCGAGGGTGTCGAAGCTGGAACTGTCCCGGGCGCTCAGCTGCGCCCGCACGCTGCCGCCTATCTGGGTGCGCTCGATGCTGCTGCGCACCGCCGTCTGCACGTCGGCGCCGCAGCGCCGCGCCAGCTCCAGACCTTCCTGGTTCAACTCGTAGAGCTCACCGAACAACGCGCTGCGGCTGCGCCCGGCGCGGTTGGCGCTGAGCCGCGCGGGGTAGTTCAGATAGGTGTGCAGCCCCACCAGCCCGGAGACGATCACCACGACCATCAGCACGTAGGCGGCGGTGTGCACGTTCCAGCCGAACTGCGCGCCGCTGTGCAGAGTGGCAAGCACCAGCACCGTCACCCCCAGGTAGACATGGGCCGACGTCCAGCCCTGAGTGGTGCCGAGGGTGGAGCGGTAGCTGCGTTTGCGATAGCCGAGCAAGGCAAGCCAGACGATGAGCGCAGCAGCCCAGGTGCCGAGCACGTACCCCTGCAGGGTGCCGCCGTTGGCCGGCTCGCTGCCGCTGTGGGTGGCGTAGATCGCCACGCCCGCGACGATGCTGGCCAAGGCCCACCACAGGTAGCGGTACGAGCGGTAGCGCAGCAGGTTAGCGAACATCGGTCTGCAGCAGGCGCATGAACTGTTCCGGATCGACCCGCTGGGCAGCACCGGTAGGGCAGGCGCGCACGCAGGCGTAGCCGAGCGGGCTGCTGACGCAGGCATCGCACTTCACTGCGCGTTTGCCCTGCGCTTTCGCTTTGGCCGTGGGTTGCAGATTTTCCGGCTCTCCCGGCCCGGGGCCGCGGCCGAACAGCAGCCACTGCAACAGCCCTGGCTTGGGCGGGGCCTGGTAGCTCATGCTGATGGCGTCGTACGGACAGTTGGCCTCGCAGTTGCCGCAGCCGATGCAGGTGTCGTCGATGAACACCTGGCCGTCGGCGGCGCGTTGGATGGCGTTCGGCGGGCAGTCTTTCATGCAGTGCGGATGCTCGCAGTGCCGGCAGGCGATGGGCACGTGGATGCCGGCGAAACTCTGCCCCGCAGCGCGGTCGAACAGCGCGATGCCGTCGTGGGTCTCGGCGCAGGCGCGCTCACAGTTGTCGCAGCCGATGCACAGGCTCTCGTCGATGAGCAGGGTATCGGTGGCCTCGCCCAGGCCCTCGTTGAGCAGGAAGCTCATGACGTCGCTGGATTCCGGCCGCACTTCCATCTGCGTGTTGTCGGTGAGCCGGCGTTGCGCCTGAGCCTGCAGCCCCTCCAGATTGGCGCTTGGCAGTTTCATCAGCGCCAGGAACTCGCTGCGGCCGATCTCGACCGTTTCCGTGGCCACCGTGGCTACGGCGTCCTCGCGCCGCAGCGGGTCGCCCATCAGCGCCATCTCGCCCACCAGCTCGCCGGCGCGCAGCTCCGCCACGGTGACGCTGGCGCTTTTCAGCGGCCGGCGCAGCGATACGCTGCCGCGACGGATCACGTGCAGGCTGTCGCCCGACTCGCCGGCGGCGAACACCCGGTCGCCGGCCCGGAACTCGCGGATGCGCGCCCGCTCGGAGATCGCCCGCAGCTCGTCGAAGCTGGCGCCTGGCGCGAAGATGCGCTTGAGCTCCCGCACCACGAAGATCCAGTCGACGCCCTTGCGAACCTGCTCGTTGGAATTGAACAGCTTCACCATGATGCGCCGCGGGGTGGCCACCAGAATGCAATTGCGACCCGCCTTCGCGCTTTCCTGGCGCGGCCGCCCGGAGATCAGGCTGCCTTCGCCGAAGAACTGACCGCGCCGCAGGTGCACGTCCGATTGTGCGGGGTCGTCGCTTTCGAGAATCACCTCGCCTTCGACGATGGTGAAGAACGACGTCGCGTAGTCGCCCTGACGATACAGGTACTCGCCCTCTTCAATGACGCGGGTCAGCCTTGCGTGCCGGCCCTGGGCCTGCAACTCGGCGTGGCGCGTCTGCTGGTTGGCAAGCGCTTCGTCGAGCAACTCCCCGGCCGGATAGGAAACCAGCACCTCGCCGTCGATGATCAGCTCGCGGAACTGCAGCGCGTTCAGGGTGGCGAAGAAGGGGATCCGATGCTGGAACAGCTCCAGCACGTCGCCGGGTGCGCGCTCGAACGGCAGCAGCAGAAACTGGTTCGCCAGCAGCGGATGATCGGCGGGTTGGACGTCGTGGCCGTGGATGAACTCCACCACGTCGTAGCCCTGATTCATGGCCTGCTTGATGAGCGGATAGCCGGCCAGCGAACCGATGATGTACAACCCCGGAACGTTGCTTTCGTAGCTGCGGCTGAGTTCGGGGATGGCGTCCGGCCGGTCGTTGGGAAACTCCACTCCGGCAGCCTCGACGAAACGCCGCGGCGGAATGCCGCCCAGCCGGGCGATGATGCGGTGGCAACGCACCGGCCGCTCGCCTTCGGGGGTGTCGATGCGCACCAGCAGCGGGGTGTCTTCGTCCGGCGTCGCCTGCACGTCGATGATGGCGGCATTGTAGAAGCAGTGGAAATCCTGCTGAGGATCGCTGATGGCCTTGATGATCGCGTTCAGGTTGCCTGCCTTGGCGCGGCTGAATTCGTCCCGGCGGTTGATGATGTAGACCTGGTTCTGATTGGCCAGGCCCAGGGCATTCTCGATGGCGGAATCGCCGGCGCCCACCACCACGACGGTCTGCTGGTTGAAGGCGGCGGGGTCGTCGAGATGATAGTCGACGCCGTCGAGGTCTTCGCCGGGCACGCCGAGCTTGCGCGGCGCCCCATCGAGACCCAGCGCCAGCACCACGTGTTCGGCGCGTACCTCCTCGCCGGATTTGAGCTTGAGCGTGAAGTTGCCCTTGGAGCCGCCCACGGACACGACCTCGGCGCCGTAGCGCACGTTGATCTGCAGCTGCCGCAGATCGTCGTGCCACTCGCCGAGGATGGCCTCGCGGGTGCCTGCGGCGAATTTCATGTCGCTGCGCAAATCGAGATAGCCGGGCTCGGCCATCACGTGCTTGCCTTTCTGATAGCGCTGGATGGTGCGGGCGTGCTGCGGGGAGCCTTCGAGCAACACGTAGCTCGGCTGCTGCGCCTCGGCGGCGCGGTCAGTCGCCGCCGCGCGCGCGGCGGCGGACAAGCCAGCCGGGCCTGCGCCCACAATGGCTATTTGAAACGGCCGTGAAATTCTCTTTCCCCCGGATTGACGATTCGCAATCTCTGCGAATCGTCAAGATTAAGAGCAATTGCTCTTAGGGGCTAGTGCCGGCGGTTGATTCTGCTGTGGAAGGTGGTGGGAGCGATCTCCCGATCGCGATGCCTGGTCGCAGCGTCGATCGCGACGCGACCGCCGCTTGGTCGCCCCTACCGGAGAAGCTGCTGTAGGGCCTGGTCGATACGAGGGTAGCGAAACTCGAAGCCGGTGGCCTGCAGCGCTCGAGGCAGCGCCCGCTGGCCGTCGCACACCAGCGTCGCCTGCTCGCCCAGCGCGGCTTGCAGTGCCATCCGCGGCAGCCGCAGCCATGCCGGGCGATGCAGGGCGCGGGCGGCGCTGGCGGCGAATTCCCGGTTCTGCACCGGGTGCGGCGCGCAGACGTTGAAGGCGGCGGGTAACGGCGTGGTGGGGACGGCGTCCGTGCTGGCGCCGATGAGATGCAGCAGCGCAGCCACCAGGTCGTCCACGTGAATCCACGAAAGCCACTGCTGCCCGCTGGCCACCGGGCCGCCGGCGAACAGCCGGAATGGCAGCAGCATCTGCGGCAGCGCGCCGCCGTCACGGCCGAGCACCACCCCGAAGCGCAGCCGCACGGCGGTCACCCCTGCCGCGGCCAGGGCGGCGTCTTCCAGCGGGGACTCCCAGGCTACCGCCAGGCGCGCGAGGAAATCCTCCCCGGGCGCGCTGCTCTCGTCCACCGTGGCGTCTCCGGTGCCGGTGCCGTAATAGCCGACGCCGGACGCCTGCAGCAGCATCGCGGGAGGATGCTCCAGCGCGTTGCAGGCGGCGACCAGCGCGTGGCTGGGCACGGTGCGGCTGTCGAGCAGTTCGCGCTTGCGCGCCGCGGTCCAGCGGCCGTCGCCGATGCCGGCGCCGCACAGGTTCACCACCGCGCGCGCACCGGAAAGATGCTGCTGCCACGCATCCGGCGCGCCAGGCTGCCAGGTGACGAAGCGAACGCCGTCGGGGCGAGCGTCGCCAGCCGGTTGGCGGCCGCGGCCGAGCACGACCACCTGGTAGCCGGCGGCCGCCAGCGCGGGGGTCAGGTGTCTGCCGATGAAGCCGCTGCCGCCCGCCACCACCACGGTCTGGCCCTGAAGCGTTGCAGTTGATTCGCTCATGTCGATGGCCTCATGCCGCTCGGGTATTGGTTTCGATGAACTCCTCGGCAAGCGAGAAGATCTCCGGCCGTCGCCGCGCCACTCGCGGCAGGTTCGCCACCATGGGCGCCAGCCGCTGGTTGGCCTTCAGCGTCTGCTCGTGGTGGGCGACGAAGCGCCACAACAGGCCGTCCATGACGTCGCACCACTCGCCGCGCTTGAAGTCGCCCATTTTCATCACGTAGTTGGAGCCGCAGATGTAGGGCTTGGTGGTGAAGATGCCGCCCTCGCTGGTCAGGCCCATGCCGAACACGTTGGGCGCCATCACCCAGTCGTAGGCATCGACGAACATCTCCATGAACCAGCCATAGACCTGTTGGGGATGCACGCCGGCGAGGTTCATGAGGTTGGCCGCGAGCATCAGCCGCTCGGTGTGGTGCGCCCAGCCGAGCCGCAGCGTCTTACGGATGACGTGATCCATGGGCCCGATCCCGGTATTGCCGGTATACCAGGCCTGGGTCAGCTTGCGATCGCCGTTCCAGATGTTGCGGGTCTGCAAGGGCTGGTAGTAGTGGTGGAAGACGCCGCGGACGAACTCCCGCCAGCCGAGGATCTGCCGCACGAAACCCTCCAGGCTGTTCAAAGGGACGTCGTTGCGGGCAGCGTAATCCAACGCCCGGTCGAGAACGACATCCGGGGTCAGCAGGCCGACGTTCAGCAGCGGCGCCAGGGCGCTGTGGTAGACGAAGGCCGAACGGCGCGTGAGCGCGTCCTCGAAGCGGCCGAAGTGGCGAAACCGGGATTCGAGGAAGCCGTCGAACCAGTCGCGCGCCTGCTGGTGGGTGGTCGGCAGCCAGAAACTGTCCAGCGCCCCGGGATGATCGACGAAGCGTTCCGCCACCAGCGCCTTGACCTCGCGCACGTGGCGGGTCTCTGTCGGCAGAGCGGGTTCCAGCGGCTTGAGATCTTTCGGCAGTTTGGCGCGGTTTTCCTGGTCGAGGCTCCAGCGCCCGCCCACCGGCTCGCCGGCGCTGGTGAGCAGGATCCGATGGCGCAGCCGCTGTTGGCGGTAGAATACGGACAACTGCGGCGCCCCATGGTCGTCGAGGTGTGCGGCGAAGTCGCGCAGACTGTCGAGAAACATCGGCGTGCGCTGCACCTGCAGCTTCAGCCCGCGGCGCTGCGCGTAACCGGCCAGGGCGGTGGTGAGGCCGGGGCTCTCCACCTCGAAGTGACACAGGGTATCGAAGCCCATCTGTCGCTGCAGATCGTCCAGGGCGCTGCGCCAGGTGGCCCCCTCCTCGAGCGTGCGGTAGTGAACCCGGAAGCCGGCTGCGCGCAGCCCGTCGGCCTGGCTGCGCATGGCCGCCAGCACCAGGGTCAGCTTCTGGCGGTGGTAGCTGAAACGCCGGCAGAAAGCTTCGTCTTCCACCATCACGACGATGAGTTCCCGGGGCGCGCTCCCGGCCCAGCGAGCACGCAGCAGCTCCGGGTCGAACAGTTGGTTGCCGAACAGCAGCAGGACGCGGTTGCCTGGCGTGGTCATGACGACTTCCTCATTGCTCAGCCGGTTGCCGTGGTCACCAGGGCAGCTCGCTGCCGTCCCAGTGCAGAAATCTGCCGCTGTCGGCCGGGCCCAGGGCGTCGAGCACGGCCAGCACCCGCCCGGCGCTCTCCGCCGGGCTGCGCGCCTGGCGATTGCGCAGATAGGGGGCGCTCAGCGGCGTTCGGGTGGTGCCGGGATGGACGGCCACCACGATGGGGCCAGGCCGGCGCTCGCCGCCTCTGGCGAGCTCGATGGCGGCATTCTTCAGACCCATGTTCAACGCCGCCTTGCTCATGCGGTAGCTGTACCAGCCGCCCAGACGGTTGTCGCCGATGCTGCCTACCATGGCGGACAGCGTGGCAGCGACCGCGCGCTCCGAGTGCCGCAACAGCGGCGCGAACGCAGCCAGCACCTGCAGCGGAACCAGGGCGTTCACCGTCATCATGTGCGCGAAAGCCTGCTGCTCGAGCTCCCTGAGCGCCTTCTCCGGCCCCAGTTGCCCGTGGTGGAGCGTGCCGGTGCAGGTGATGAGCAGATGGACGTGCGCTGCAGCCCGGCCCACGGCAGTCGCCGCCTGCCCCAGGCGCTCGGGGTCGCTGACGTCGGTGGTGAGCCAGGTGAGCCGGGGGTGCTCCAGCGTTGCTTCGCGGCGCGACAAGGCGAACACCCGTGCCACGTTCGGGCGCGCGCACAGGGCCTCGGTGAAGGCGGCACCCAGGCCGCCCGATGCGCCGACGACGACGGCGTGGAGCGACGCTGCGCGGGGCTCGGTTGCGATTGGGGTTGCTGATTCCATTGGCGTCTTTTGTACACTAGTTGTGGTGGACAAACAATGAACATCGGTTCCGCCGGCACCCTTTCCCCGAGTCCCTGCGCCCGCCGGGCGATTACACCGGCAGATTTTCTTCGCTGGCGACGATGCCGAGCGCGTCTTCCACCAGCGCCCTGGCGCGCGCCACCACGTCGTAAATCTCCCGGTGCATGGCAGCGTCCCCGGGGGCGTCGGTTTCGCAGCCCAGGGAGTAGTCCTCGAAGGCGCTGAGATCCCGCACCAGATCCACCAGGTGACGCGGGCACTCGCATTTGAGTTCGTCCGCCCGGGCGGCTGCCTGGCGCAGTTGCTCCGGCGTGTAGCGGCGCGCCCGGTGGTCCGGCGGGATGTCCGGCGCCGTCGGCGGATGCGGCTGCGGCAGTTGCAGGTCGTCCGCCTGCAGCGGCGCTTTCACCGCCTGCATGCCCAGGGCCCGCAGCTGCTCGAGCAGCGCCCGCGAGGCAAACCGGTACACCACCAGCAGTCGGCAGCCTGGCGCGCGCCGCAGCAGCCGGATGAGGGTGGGCAAGTCGTGGCTGAGCAGGGTGGGAAGCTCCGCCACGACCAGATCCGGCAGCTCTGGCTGATGGGCAGAGAGCCAGGTTTCTGCCGCGGCGGCGCTGTCGGCCAGCTGCACCTCGGCGACGCCGAGCTCCTGCAGCAGCAGGCTGCCGCCACCTTCGGCGCTGATCCACAGCGCGCGCCGCGGCACGTCTGCCGGCACTTCTACCCCGGCTTGATCGCGCAGGCGCGCCTGCAGCGCGGTCAGGCTCAGGGTCGCCACGCTGGAAACGCCGTGACCGGCGGCGGTGAGCTTGCGGATCAGGCTCAGTCGCTCGATGTCCTCGCGGCTGTAGAGGCGGTGATTGGTGTCGTCGCGACTGGGTGTCACGGCCCCGTAGCGGCGCTCCCAGATGCGGATTTTTTCGCGCGACACGCCGGACAGGCGGGCGGCGGCGCCGATGTTGTAGTGGGAGGTGTCGGTCTTGCTCATGAAGGGTAGGGCCCGGCAGAAAGTTTGTAGTGTACAAAAGTTGGACAGCAAGGCGCCAGGGTGGTGCGGCTGCCTGCGCAACCCGCATCGCGCGGGCGCGGACGGCCGCCTTCGGGTAGCATGCCGATCCTTCGAACCGATGCTGATCTTTCATGGCCACGACCCCTTCCTGTCCGCGGCTTCAGGAGCTGTTGACTCTGCTGGAACTCGAACGGATCGAGCAGAACCTGTTCCGCGCCTATCATCCCCAAGGCCGCACCGGCAGGCTTTACGGCGGCCAGATCATGGCCCAGGCCATGAAGGCGGCCATGTGTACGGTGCCCGCGGAGCGCCTGCCGCACTCGCTGCACGGCTACTTCCTGCGCCCGGGAGACCCGGCGGTGCCGGCGCTGATCGACGTCGAGCGTCTGCGCGACGGCCGGTCATTCACCACCCGCCGGGTGGTGGTGATTCAGCACGGCCAGGCGATCTTCAACATGGATGCATCGTTTCAGCTGGCGGAGCCCGGCCTCGATCATCAGGCGGAGATGCCGCCGCTGCGGCCACCGCCGGAAGCGAAGGTGCCCGAGGCGCTGCGGGAGTCGCCGTTCACGGAGTGGCGTCAGGAGCACAAGGCGCTGCAGCTGGAAAAGCCCCATGCCCCGGTCCAGCATGTGTGGTTCCGGGCCAGCGCGCCGGTGCCGGACGACGCGGCCCTGCACCTGTGCCTGTTGGTGTACGAATCCGACAACGCGCTGCTGTCTACCGGGCGTTTGCCCCACAGGGGCTCGTTCGTGCGGTCGCGGCTGCAGATGGCGAGCCTGGACCACGCGATGTGGTTTCATCAGCCGCCGCTGGAAGCCTGGCGCGCGGATCAGTGGCTGCTCTACGCCCTGGACAGCCCGTCCTCATCCGCGGCCCGCGGCTACAACCGCGGCATGATCTTCACCGAGAGCGGCCTGCTGGTGGCCAGCACCATGCAGGAAGGCCTGATGCGTTACCGCTGACGCGGCTTCTTGCTGCGAGCGCGGGAGCTGTGGGAGCGGGCCCCGTAGGAGCGATCTCCAGATCGCGATTCCTCACTGCCAGCCTTTCGCGATCTGGAGATCGCTTTCATGGAAAACTCCGCTTTTCCCCAAGCGACCGCGGCGGCCGCAGGCCGCTTGGTCGCTCCTACGGTGGGGGCGACCTGGCGGTCGGCGGTTTCCGCGCGGGCGTGCTGGGTGCGGAAGGTCTGGCCATTCTTGCTGCGCCGGCCTTCCGGCGCGCCGGTGCCGGCGGGCTGGTAGCTGGGCACCAGGTGGCGTTTGCCGTTGCCGATCAGATCCGCGCGGCCCATGTCGCGCAGCGCGTCGCGCAGCAGCGGCCAGTTGTTGGCATCGTGATAGCGCAGAAACGCCTTGTGCAGGCGCCGCTGGCGCAGCCCCTTGGGCACGATCACCGGCTCGCTGTTGCGGGTGACCTTGCGCAGCGGATTGACGCCGCTGTGGTACATGGCGGTGGCGGTGGCCATGGGGGAGGGCAGGAACGCCTGCACCTGGTCGGCGCGAAAACCGTTGGCTTTCAGCCACAGCGCCAGTTCCAGCATGTCCTCGTCGGTGGTCCCGGGATGGGCGGCGATGAAGTAGGGGATCAGGTACTGCTCCTTGCCGGCCTCCTTGGAGTAGCGATCGAACAGTTCCTTGAAGCGGTAGTAGCTGCCCATGCCCGGCTTCATCATCATCGACAGCGGGCCTTCGGACAGCGCCTCGGGGGCGATCTTCAGATAGCCGCCGGTGTGGTGGGTGGCCAGTTCCCTGACGTACTCGGGTGACTCGATGGCCAGGTCGTAGCGCACGCCCGAGGCGATCAGCACCTTCTTGACGCCGGGCAGCGCCCGAGCTTTACGATACAGCGAGATCAACGGCGAGTGGTCGGTGTTGAGGTTCGGGCATACCGCCGGGAACACGCACGACGGCCGCCGGCAGGCCGACTCGACCTCCGGGCTCTTGCAGGCCAGCCGGTACATGTTGGCCGTGGGCCCGCCCAGATCGGAGATCACGCCGGTGAACCCGGGCACGCTGTCGCGAATGGTCTCGATCTCGCGCAGCACCGAGGCTTCGGAGCGGTTCTGGATGATCCGCCCTTCGTGCTCGGTGATGGAGCAGAACGTGCAGCCGCCGAAGCAGCCGCGCTGAATGGCGATGGAGAAGCGGATCATCTCGTAGGCGGGAATCTTCGCGTCGCCGTAGCGCTCGTGGGGCAGGCGGGTGTAGGGGAGTTCGTAGAGCGAGTCCATCTCCGGCGTCGACAGCGGAATCGGCGGCGGATTCAGCCACAGCTCTTTGTCGCCGTGCCGCTGCACCAGGCCGCGGGCGTTGCCGGGGTTCGACTCGAGATGCAGGATGCGCGACGCATGCGCATAGAGCACCGGATCGTCGCGCACCTGCTCGTACGCCGGCAGGCGGATGACGCTGCGGGCGCGATCCTCGGCCTTGACGTCGCGCACGAAGCGCACGATCTGCACGGGGGTCTGGTCCCGACCCCCCGTAGGAGCGATCTCCTGATCGCGATCTGGAGATCGCTCCCACTGGTTGGGATCGCGATCTGGAGATCGCTCCCACAACTTCTGCTCCCCCAGATTCACAGGTTGCTCCCCCACAACGGGTTGCTCCGCAGCAGGCTGCTCCCCGGCACCAGGGGTCATGGCATACGGGTCCTCCGGCGGGTTGACGCGGCCGGGGGTATCCAGGTGGGTCGAGTCGATCTCGATCCAGCCGGCGGGTACGCGATCGCGCAGAAACGCCGTGCCGCGCACATCGGTGATGGCGCTCACCGGCTCGCCGGCCGCCAGCCGGTGCGCGACGTCCGCCAGCGCCCGCTCGGCGTTGCCGAACAGCAGCAGGTCGGCGCGGGCGTCCAGCAGCACCGAGCGCCGCACTTTTTCCTGCCAGTAGTCGTAGTGAGCGATGCGCCGCAGGCTGCCTTCGATGCCGCCGATCACCAGCGGCACGTGCTTGAAGGCCTCCCGCAGCCGCTGGCTGTAGACGATGACGCTGCGGTCGGGGCGCTTGCCGCCTTCGCCGCCGGGGGTATAGGCGTCGTCGCGCCGCACCTTCCGATCGGAGGTGTAGCGATTGACCATGGAATCCATGTTGCCCGCGGTGACCCCGAAGAACAGGTTCGGCGCGCCGAGGGCCTCGAAATCGGCGGTGGTGCGCCAGTCGGGCTGTGCGATGATGCCCACCCGGAACCCCTGGGCCTCGAGAAACCGCCCGACGATGGCCATGCCGAAGCTCGGGTGATCGACGTAGGCGTCGCCGGTGACGATGATGACGTCGCAGCTGTCCCAGCCGAGCAGATCCATCTCCGCGCGGCTCATGGGCAGCACCGGCGCCGGCGTCAGCTTGTGCGCCCAGTACCTGCGGTAGCTGGTGATGGGCTTGGGCGCGACGGCGTTGAGGTCTTTTGCTTGGGGCACGGGTATCGTTTTAACCTAGGTAAACACTATTGCTGGCGACCATAGGAAGTATCATGGCCATCACTCCTCGACCGCATTCGATCCAGGGCAAGCACGACGTCGAGGGAGTGGGGCGAATGATACGCTATCCCGCCCGGTCCGGCATCCGGCGCGCCACCGCGCCGAGGGTGTTCGGCGTGCTGCTCGCCCTGCTGCTCGCGGGCTGCGCGGCGCCCGCCGTGGATGTCGCCCTGGTGGGCATCGCCCCCATGGAGTCCACCCTGCTCGAGCAGCGCCTGCGGCTGGATTTCCGGCTGCAGAACTTCGGTGAGCGCGCCATCCGCGCCACCGGCATGGAACTCACCCTGGACGTCAACGGCCGGCAGCTGGCGCGCGGCGTCGACAGCGGCTCGTTTCAACTGGAGCGTCTTGGCGAGACTCGGGTGAGCGCAGTGGTGAGCACCTCGCTGCTGGAGATTACCCGGCAGCTGCTGTCGCTGCTCGAACGCGACAAATTCGACTATCAACTGCGCGGGCGCATCTATCTGGATGGCTGGCCGCGCTCGGTACCGTTCACCCGGTCCGGCGAGATCAGCCGCGAGCAACTGGAGCGTCTGGCCGGTATCGGCGGGCGCAGCCCGGGGCCGCTGCGCCTGGAGTAACCGTTGCCGCGTGTCTGCGAGCTAGTCTGGTCGGGGTTTCCCGCGCAGCTTTTTCATGACGCCGCGCTGCTTCTTCTCTTCCTGGCGCTTGCGCTTCTGATTCAGCGACGGCCGGGTCTTCAGCCGCGCCTTGGGCGCGCGGCGCGCCTGCCGCAGCAGCGCGTCCAGTCGCTCCAGCGCGTCTTCCCGATTGCGGTACTGGGAGCGGAACCGCTGGGCTGAGATCACCAGTTCGCCGCTGCGGGTGATCTGGCTGGGCACCAGCGCTTCCAGCCGCCGGCGCACCGCCTCCGGCAGCCCGGCGCGATCGAGATCCACCCGCAGCTGCACGGCCGTGGCCACCTTGTTGACGTTCTGCCCGCCGGGGCCGCTCGAGCGCACGAACTGCATGCTGATGGCGTCGTCCGGAATGCCGCCTGGGGAGTCTGTCTGGTTCATTCGCGGCTTCGTCAGGGCGACAGGGCCGCGCGGCCGATGGTGTTGGCGTCGGTGCCGAACCAGATGCTGTCGCTGGCCGCGTCGTAGTGCATGTGCCGTACCGTGCCGCCGCCGCTGGGAATCGCCGTGGGGGTGGTGAACGCCTCACTGACCGGATCGAAACCCACCAGCCGGTTGGGCTCCAGCCCGCTCTCCACGAACCACACCACGTTGGCGCCGTCCACCGCCATCCCGTACGGCCGGCTGCCGTCGCCGCCCGGGGTGGGCCATTCGATGATGAGCTCGGTTGGCGGGTGCAGGAAGCCGAGCGCGCCCTCGGCATAGTCGACGTACCAGAGGCGTCCGTCCGCGGTGGCTTCCAGGCGTCGCGGCTGGGTCGCCTCTCGCGGCAGTTCGATCTCCGTGAGCGTCAGCGTCTCCGGGTGCACGTGAAGCAGCTTGTTGGTGCCGAAGGCGCTGGCCCAGACGTTGCCGTCCGGGGCGACGATGATGCCGTAGGGGCGCGCGTCCGGTGTGGGCACCGGAATGAGATTCACCGCTTCGGTGGCCACCGTGAGTTTGCCGACGAAGTTGCCGCGCTGGACGGTAAACCAGATGTCGCCGGCGGCATCGAACACCAGCGTGTGCGGATCCGCCGCCCGGGGGTCGCGCAGCACGATCTTGCGGATCTCGCCGGTGTCGGGGTCGATGCGGCCGATATGTCGAGTACGGTTGCCGGCGTACCACACGGTGCCGTCGTCGCCGACGATGACGTTGTGGGGCCCGGTGCCCGGGTCCAGGTCGATGCGGTGGAACTCGCCGGTCTGCGGATCCAGCACCGCCACATAGTGACCCAGTTGCCCGACGAACCAGACCTTGCCGTCGGGGCCCACGTAGGGGTCGCGAGGACGCGTGTTTTCCCACGGCACCTGCCACTCGTCGATGACCGGGGTCGGAAGCTCCGCAGCCACCACCGCGACCTGCGCCAGCAGCAGCACCGACAACGCCGCCGCCGCGCGTCGTAGGAGCGATCTCCCGATCGCGATGCCGGCGACGGCCAATCCAGGCGGCATAACCGAAGCGCGGATCGCGATCTGGAGATCGCTCCTACCGGAGTTGCCCATGGTTCTGCTCTCCTCGGGCTTCGTGGACGATCCTGCCGCCTACGATGGTGTAGAGCACGCGGGCGTCGAGAAGTTTCCGTGGATCGTCATGGCCAACGGCCACCAGATCGGTATCGAACACGGCGATATCGGCGAGCTTGCCGACGGTGAGGGTGCCCTTGTCGTTCTCCTCGAACGACGCCCACGCCGGTGCCCGGGTGTAGGCGTCGATGGCCTCCTCGATGCTCAGCCGCTGGTCGGCGAACCAGCCCTGCTCGGGCGTGCCTGCCAGGGTCTGGCGGGAGGTGGCGGCGTACAGGCCGTACACCGGGTTCAGGTAGTAGCGTGCGGCGTTGGTGCCCGGCGAGTCGCTGCCGAAGATCAGCACCGCGCCGGCGTCCTTGAGCTTACGGAAGGCGTAGGCGCCATCGGAGCGCTCGCCGATGCGCTCCTCCATCCAGCGCATGTCGTCGGAGATGTGATAGGGGTTCACCTCTGCTACCAGGTTCAGCTCACCGAAGCGGGGGATGTCCTCGTCACGCACCACCTGGGCATGAATGATCCGCCAGCGGTGATCGGCATCGACCATGTCGTGGCGTTCCAGCACGCGGGCATAGATGTCGAGCAGGATGCGGTTGCCGAGATCGCCGATGGCGTGAATGTGGGGGGTGACGCCGGTGGGCAGCCAGGCTTCGATGAAGCGCTCCATGGCGCCGGGCGGAAAGGCGGTGTAGTGGCCGTGCTCTTCCATGGAGAACGCCGCCCCTTCCTCGCCCTCCGGCAGCATGGGCGGCCGCAGCTGGCCGCGATTCTGCAGGTCGTGGTCGTAGGGCTGGAAGAACATGGCGGTGGAGTTCCCCATGATGCCGTCCACCCAGCCCTTGTAGCCGATGAGCTTCAGCCAGTCGTCGCCAAAGCCGGCGGAAATTCCCAGCGCGGCCACGTGCTCGACCTGAAAGATGTCGGGACGGATCATGATCCGGGCGGTCAGCTCGCCGGATTTGTGCAGATGCTGGTAGGCCATCACCTGCTCGGCGGAGCTGAGATCCTGGATGGTGGTCACGCCGCCTTCGCGAGCTTCCGCGAGCACCGCCCGCACGCCAACCAGGCGCTGCTCGAACGGCATCGGCGGCACCACGTCCTGCACCAGCGCCGCGGCGCTGCCCCTCAGAATGCCGGTGAGACGCCCGTCGGCGTCTTTGTCGATCTCGCCGCCCCAGGGGTTGGGGGTATCCGCGGTGATGGCGGCCAGTTCCAGCGCCAGGCTGTTGGCCAGAAACATGCTGCGATCGAAGCGCGACAGCAGCGCCGGGTGGGCGGCGGTCACCGGGTCGATGAGGTCGCGATGCGGTGTGAACGGGCCCTCGCCGGCTGCGCCGTCGCCGGCATTGCCCGCCGAGCCCTGACCCCATTGCTCATAGGCGCCCCAGTCGCCGCGCAGGATCCAACTGCCGGCCGGCAGCCGCTGGGTGGCGGCC
>JBLRXD010000081.1:0-518 GCA_047920935.1 Pseudomonadales bacterium
CTGCCGCTGCCGCTGCCGCTGCCGCTGCCGCTGCCGCTGCCGCTGCCGCTGCCGCGGCGCTGCATGCTGGGAAGCACCGCAAGGATGGTGTGCAGCGCGCCCCAGAAATGCACAGCCATGGCACGCTGGTAGTCTTCCAGTTGCATGGCCTGCTGGGGCCCTACCTGAACCTCGCCGGCATTGTTGACCAGAATGTCCACGTGGCCCCAAACGGCGCGCACCGTGTCGATGGTCTGCTCGACCGCGGCGCGCTGAGTGACGTCGCAGTCGAGCGCCAGCACCTCCGCCCCGTCAGCGGCCAGCATGTGCCGAGCGCGCTCCAGCTCATCCCGGTCGCGGGCGCAGATGGCAACTCTGGCGCCGGCGCGACCGAATCTGCGCGCCAGCAGCAGCCCGAGCCCCCGTGAGCCGCCGGTGATGAACACGGTCTTGCCGGCGAAGCCGATCCGTCGGCGTCGACGGAGGATGCGGCTGCCGACGAGCCACGCCGCCGCGCCGGCAGCCACCCAGGTCAGCGT
>JBLRXD010000081.1:618-15436 GCA_047920935.1 Pseudomonadales bacterium
TCGCGCTTGCAGCGTTCGCGCTTGCAGCGTTCGCGCTTGCAGCGTTCGCGCTTGCAGCGTTCGCGCTTGCCTATCAGACGCACTCATGGCGTTCTCCCTGCGGCACCACGGGAGCGGCTTCGCAAGATCCATGCCCCGGCGCCGGCCCGCGGGTGCGTTCACGTTACAGGCACGCAATTTGCTTGGCACATAATTTTGATCTTTGTCTGCAGTGACCGACACAACCAGCAGCAGCGTCAGATTTGCCCGGCTGTCCGCCTGGGTGGCGGCATTGCGGCTGCATTTCTACCCTGTCTCGTGGCTCGGTTACGGGGTGGGCGCTGCCGCCGCCACGGCCCTGGGGGCGACGTTTCAGCCCGCACCATTCTGGTTCGGCTGGGGCGTGCTCGTGTTCCTCGAGGCGGCCACGGTGCTGAGCAACGAGTACGTCGACTACCCCAGCGACCGACGCAATCGGAATCACTCCGCATTCACCGGTGGCTCGCGGGTGCTGGTGGATGAACGGCTGACTTTCGCGCAGTTGCGCA
This sequence comes from Pseudomonadales bacterium, assembly GCA_047920935.1. Lineage (GTDB taxonomy): Bacteria > Pseudomonadota > Gammaproteobacteria > Pseudomonadales > Azotimanducaceae > UBA7803. The sequence goes on from JBLRXD010000081.1 coordinate 1,146, forward strand.
GCGGCGTCGCGGTGGCGCTGTTGCTCGCCACGGCGTGCGCCGCGGGCTTGCTGGCAACTCTGGAGGGGCCGCGGCTGCCGGTGATGGTGGCCGTGGCGCTGATGGTGACGCTCACCCTCGGCTACACGCTGCCGCCGTTGAAGCTTTCTTACCGCGTGCTTGGCGAAGTTGACGTGGCCGTAACCACGGGTGCGGGCGTGGTTCTGTGCGGGTTCGTGTTTCAGGGGGCGCCGTGGCAGCAACCGCTGCCGTGGCTGCTCGGGGCAAGTCTCGGGTTGGCGATCCTTCCGGGCATCACGCTTGCCGGCATTCCCGACCGGGAAGCCGACCGAGCGGCAGGCAAGCGTACCCTGGCGGTGCGGTTCGGCGCCGGTCGCGCGTGCGCCATCGCCGCGGCGGCCACGGTGTTCGCCGCGGTTGCTTTTCTGCTGGTCGACCGGCTGGCGATAGGCGCCGCCGCGGGCGGGTGGCTGACAGTGGCCTACCTGCTGATGCTGCTTCATGCCGGCGCCGTGCTGGTAGTCGTCGGTCGGGTGGCTCGAATCGCGGCACCCCGGCGCATCGACCGGGCCATGATCCTCAGCCTGAGCTTCGTGATCTGGTTCGTCGCGGTGCCGTTGCTGCGCCTGCTTGGATGACGCGTTCAGTCGAACGCGCCCCGGCGGAGATCACCAGACAGCAGCACCCCGATTTCCCGGGTCAGTGGGTAGTAGCGGCGCTTGCCGCGATGCTCCACCCGCACCCAGCCTTGGCTCTCGGAAACCTGAAATTCGTCGCTCGGGAGCTCCTTCTGCTCCACGGTTCGCCATAACTCGCTGAACAGCCGGTCGGTCAGAGTGGTCATTACTGCGGGGGTCCTGGTTGTGTGAAAAAAGCTGGTATGTCTTGGGAAGCAAGCATCGGGCCAACGCGGATACGCCGGACCGTCGGTGCCCTCTCGGCTTACTCTCGGCTTACTCTCGGCTTACTCTCGGCTTACTCTCGGCTTAGGAGGAAGGCGACTCCTGACCCTGGCGCAGATAGCCTCGGCGGGCATCCGCGAACTCGTCGAGGCGGCGCTGCACGGCGCCATTGACACTGTCCTCGGGAAACCGGCCACGCTCGTCCGCCGCGCCAGCGGGGCGGCCGGTCATGAGTTCGAGCGCCTCGTCCACGGTGCGCACCGCGTAGATATGGAAGCGGCCTTCGTCCACCGCGCGTACCACCTCTTCGCGCAGCATCAGGTGGCGTACATTGGCTGCCGGCAGCAGCACGCCCTGATCGCCCGTCAGCCCGCGAGCACTGCACAGCTCGAAAAAGCCCTCGATCTTCTGGTTTGCGCCGCCGATGGCTTGCACCTGGCCGTGCTGGTTCACCGAGCCGGTAATGGCCAGGCGCTGCTCTACCGGGGCGTCGGCGATGGCCGACAGCAGGGCGATAAGCTCCCCGGCAGCGGCGCTGTCGCCCTCGACGCCGCCATAGCTCTGCTCGAACACCAGGCTCGCCGACAGCGACAGGGGCTGTTCGCGGACGTAGCGGCCGGTGAGAAACCCGCTGAGGATGAGCACGCCTTTGGAATGCAGCGGCCCGCCCAGTTTGGTTTCGCGCTCGATGTCCACCACCTTGCCCGCGCCCAGGGACACCCGCGCGGTGATGCGGGTGGCACGGCCGAAGGCGTAGTCCCCGAGCTGGATTACCGAGAGGCCGTTGACCTGCCCTACCTGACTGCCGCTGGTGTCGATCAGCAGGGTGTTCTCGAGCACCTCCTCCTGCATGCGATCCCGCAGCCGGCTGGCGCGGTGCTCCCTGGCATCGATGGCAGATTGCACGTCTGCGGCGCGGATCAGGCCGTTGCCGGCGGCTTTGGCGCAGTAGCTGGCTTCGCGCATCAGGTCTGCGGTGCGTCTGACTTGGGCAGACAGTCGGCCGCTGTGTGCGGCGATCCGCGAGCTCTCCTCGATCAGCCGGGCAACGCCGTCTGGGCTGACCGGCTTGAGTTGCTCCTGACGGGCGATGGTGCCCAGCAACTGAGCCATCAGCAGATCGTGCTCACGGTCCCGGGGCATGCGGTCGTCGAAGTCGGCAGCGACCCGGAACCACTCCTGGAACTCCGGGTCGAGCTCCAGCAGCCGGTAATACAGCCAACGGTCGCCGATCAGCACCACCTTGGCGGACAGCGGAATCGGCTGCGGCTCCAATCCGGCGGTGCGGATGGTGGAGTACGCCTGGCCCATGGGTTCGATGCGGATTTCCTTGCTCTTGAGCACCTGCTTGAGGCCTTCCCATGCAAACGGCTGCATCAGCAGCTGGCGGGCGTCCACCATCAGGTAGCCGCCGTTGGCCCGGTGCAGCGCGCCGCCTTTGATGAGGCTGAAGTCGGTGACCAGATTGCCCATCTGCGCCAGATATTCCGTCTCGCCGATGAGGTTCTGATAGGTCGGATGATCCTCGGCAATCAGCGGAGCGCCTTCGCAGGCGCCGTTGTCCACCACCAGATTGACGGCGTAGCGGCGTTTGGCCGGTGCTTCGTCGGGCTGAGCAGCGCCCAGGTTGCGTACCAGCCCCTCTGGTGCAGCGCCGGCCTCGGCCTCCTTGGCGGACGGTGGCATTGGGTGGCGCAGGAACAGCTGCACGTTGTCGATGAGGTCGCGCTGCACCCTGCGCAGGTGCGCGGTGACCTCCGGGAGGTCGCGGTACTTTTCCAGCAGGTCGTCGATGAGGCTGCCGGCAGCGAGCATGGCCATCTCGCGGTCCAATTCGGCGATCTGCTGACGCACTTTGCGAACCAGTTGCGGCATCTCCTGCATGGCGTGCTGAAACTCGCGCTGAATTTTCTGCGCCAGCTGCTGCAGACTCTCCTGCTTGTCGGCCGGCAATTGCTCGATCTCGTCCGGCGATAAGGGCTGACCATTTCGCAGCGGCGCGAAGGCTAGGCCCTGAGGCGAGAACATCACGGCAATTCCCTGCTCGCGGGCGCGTTCCTGAATCTGCTGCAGACGGGCGGTCTGCTCCTTACCGAAAGCGTCCTCGATGTTCTGGCGGCGCTCACGGTAGTCCTCGCCCTCGAAAGCCGTGGGTATTGCGGTGCAGGCTTCATCGACCAGGCGCTCCAGATCATGCGCCAACTGACGGCCCCATCCGCCGGGAAGCCTCAGTGCGTACGGCTTGCGCGGCTGCTCGAAATTGTTCACGTAACACCAGTCCGCTGCCCGAGGGCGTTCCGCTGCCTGTTTCGACAGAAACCGCCGCACGAAACTGTGGCGGCCGGTTCCCGCCGGGCCGAGCACGAAGACGTTGTATCCCGGCGACTCCATGCGGGTGGCGAATGCCAGGGCCTCCACCGCGCGCTCCTGCCCTACCATGGTTGTCAGGTCATCCAGATCGATGGTGGATGCAAACTCGAAAACGCTCGGATCGCAGGGCGTGTAGAGGTCGTTGGCGCTGAGCTCCAGTTGCGCGGGCCGCGGCTGGTCGTGGGCAAGATCCTGGCTGCGTGTGCTCAAGGCTACCTCCTGATAGCGGAGAAAATGCGGGAAATCGCGGTGGCGGTATGAGTGGCGTTGCGAACGTACAAGAACCGTGCCGCCACTGCAGATCAGCACTGAACGTGAGCGCGCTGCCGAGCGATGCTCGCGGTCAGTGGTAGGTGATCCGAGGCTCGCCGCGCCATTGGGCTGGCGTGAACGTTGAGCTCGCGCAGCAGCCGCGCCGGACGCACGCGGATCTGATCCAGGGCGAACAGCGGCAGCACGGCAGGAAAGGTCGCCGGGGCAGTTGCCGCCGCCGGGAAGTGGGCGTCCAGCCAACGGTGCACACGGCCCCAGCGCCACCACTCGTTGATGTCGCCGAGCAGCACGTGGGCGTCGCTCCGCGAAGTTGCAAAGCGCTCGAGCACTCGGCTCATCTGCCAGCGGCGCTCGGCGGCGGTGAGCCCCAGGTGGGTGGCCACCACGTGCAGGGTCTGGTCTGCCCATCTCAGCTGCACGTCGATGCCGCCGCGGGGTTCCCGCTTCCGAAAGCTCAGGTCGAAGCGCGTGGTCGCCATCACCGGCAAGCGGGTGAGCAGCGCGTTGCCGTAGCGGGTGCCGTGCTTGTATATGTTCGGCCCGGCAATCGCGACAAGACCGGTCTCGGCGGCAAAATGCGCCAGCAGATCGAGCCCGCCGTGATCGCGGGATTCGACCTCCTGCAGCGCCACGACGTCGGCACTCAGCTCTTGCAGCACCTCGACGATGCGATCCGGCCGCAGTTTTCGATCGCGACCGACACAACGATGGATGTTGTAGGTGGCAAGCGTCAGCTGCATCAGGATGTGCTGGCGGTGTGCTGCCCGGTCTGGACTCGCCGCTTGATCCAGCGGTAGAGCAGGTAGCCGACGATGGCGATGATGATCACCACGCCAATCAGCGTCAGCAGGCTTACGCCGGAAGGGTCGCGGATGCTGGCCACCACCCGATCGGCGAACAGGGCGATGGCGAGAATGCCTGGCCCCATGCCGAGGAAGGATCCGAGCAGGAAGTTGCGAAACGGCACCCGTAACGCGCCCGCCACCAGATTCACGACTGCGAACGGCGCAACGGGAATCACCCGGATGGCGATCACTGCCACCACGCTGGAGTGCTTGAGGCGGTGGTCCAGTTGCTCAATGCGGGCGCCGGCCAGACGCCGCACCAGATCCCGGCCGGACCAGCGGCCGATGAAGTACGAGGCCGCAGCGCTGGTCAGCGAGCCGATCAGCGCGTAGCCGAAGCCGGGGCCGGGGCCGAACACCAACACCGCCGCCAGAATCAGCAGCGTCACCGGCACTGCGAGCATGCTGGCGGCGACGAAGATGGCAAACGCCAACGCCGGCGCGAACTCCGCCCCGGCGACCGCGCGGCCGAGAGCCGTCAACGTCTCCAGATCGAGCCGCTCGCCCAGCGGCGTCCAGCGCCAGGCGGCCGCCAGCGCCACCACCGCGGCCAGGATCGCGGCGGGCGCCAAAGCTGACATCCAGCGGCCGTGTTTCCGCTCGGGTACCAGATCGGCGAGCAATGCATCACGCTCCGCCGGCTGCTCAGGGTCGATGCGCCGAGGGTCACCGAGCATGGGATCGATATTTTGAGCCAGCCCCGTAGGCAAAGGACGCAGGGCGCGCTGTGGCGTGCCCAGGGATTCGATGGCGCGGATGAGCGAGCCCTCGCGCTCGAAGGTCGCCGCGACCGCGGCGGCCTTGGCATCCAGATGCTCCGCCAGCAGTTGGTTGCGCAGGCCGGCAATGCTGGCACTGATGCGCCTGCTGCCACGCGCCTGTAACGCCAGGTCGCACTCGGTGTCGAGATTCATCGAGCGGTTGTTGAGATTGGAGGAGCCCACCAACACCAGCTCATCGTCGACGATGAGCAGCTTCGCGTGCTGATTGACGCAGTCGTCGCCGAGCCCGCTCAGCCATGGATAACAGATGCGCAGGCGACCGTGACGGTCGGCGCTCTCGAGCTGCTCCAGCAACTCCTCCTGGAGCACCCTCATGGTGGATGCCGACAGCCAGCCCTCGGTTCTCAGCGGCAACACCAGCACCACTTCGGGTCCATCTCGTTCGCTCAGACGTTGTTGCAACGCGGCGGCCACTCGGCGCGCCGTGAAATACTGGCTCTCGATGTAAATTGTCTGCTTTGCCTCGGCAATGGCGTCCAGGTAGCCACGCTCCACCTCGCGGATCTGTTGGTGGCCTTGGTACTGGGGGCGGGTGCGCAGGATTGCGACCTCCACGTCCTGCACCACCGGAGCAAGTGTCGGCGGCCATGGGTCGAGCCGGCGAGCAGCGGCTGTGCGCTTCGCAGCCGGTCGTGGCGGATCGATACGCTCCCCGGTGGCCCGCCGCCAACGCTCGCGCGCCAATGCGCCTAGCGCGGCTGCCGCCGGGCCGGATACCGCCATCTGCACGTCGTGACAAGGCCGCGCCGGGTGCCCGGCTGGCGTCGTGCGGCGCGGGTCGTTCGGCCGGTGCGCTGGCGTGTCCCAGCGACCGCGGCTCAGGTCCAGCCCGCCGCAGAAGGCCACCAGATCGTCGACCACGACGATCTTCTCATGATGAGACGCGCCCAGGGGGTGATGATCGTCCAGGCGAAAGTGCAGCCGCCTGTGGGTGCGCCAGCCGCGCTGGTAGGTGGGCAGCCATTCCCTGTTGCCGGCAACCAGCGTGGCGAAGTCCCACTCGAGGACGTGCATCTGCAGATCACGCGTGCGTTTGGTGATCGCGTTGAGGAATGCGCCCAGGGTCACCGGCAGATCATCGTCGGGAACGGGGTCTTTCACCAACTCGATGCGGCTGTCGAAATCCCAACCGAGGATCAGCACCGAGTGACGAGCCCGCTTCACCGCTTCGCGGAAAGCGGCGAAATACGCGGCGCCGTCGATCAGCCAGGCAACGCGGTCGGCGCGCGCCAGTTGCCAGCAGTTGTCGGGCGGTCTGAAAACGCCGCTGGTGCCGTGGTTCGATTCCATTCCGCCGCATGGTCACACAGCCGTACGGCCGTCGCCTTGCCGGAAGTCATGGCTTGCGCTCAACCGTGGTGCAGCACCTCGGCCACGCGCCGCAGATCAGCCACCAGCGCTTGCAGGGCCGTCTGGCGCGCTTCGGCGCTGCGGGCGCGCAGCACCGCCGACGGATGCCCGGTGGCCGTGACGTAAGGCGCGAACTGGGACGCGACGAACTGGCCGTGTTGACGGCTGACACGAAAGTCGCGGCCGAGCAACGCCTTGGCGGCGGTGGCCCCGAGGCACACCAGCACTCGAGGCCGCACCGCATCTCTCCCACCAGCATGAGCCGCGCCGCGGCGGTGCCCTCGCCGAATACGGCCTGGGTGGCGTGCTGGTGCAGCGGACAACCGCGGCAACCTTGCGCGGCACGCGCGAGGCTGGTGAGCGTCCTCCGGGCAGGCAGAAAGTCCGCCGCACTTCCCTGCTGTCGATGAACCATTGTGGTTACCTCTGCGGTGGCGTCTACGGACTTCAGGCGCTGCTGGCATGGTGCTTGCGTAAGGCTGGTCGGCGTCCGCATCCGCTCCGCTTCCGCGTTGCTGGCAGGGGCGTCGCCAGTCGCTTCAGACGGAGGATGCATCGTGACCGCGAAGCCCGCAACGCGCTTTTCCGTCGCCGCCATTGATGCCCTGGCTGCCGATCTGCGCGCTAAAACCGGCGCCGAGGTCTGCTTCGACTCCGGCAGCCGGGGTTTGTATGCCACCGATGGCTCGAACTATCGGGAGGTGCCCATCGGTGTGGTATTGCCCCGCTCGGTGGAGGACGTGATCGCCACGGTCGCCATATGCCGGGCCCACGGAGCGCCGTTGCTCTCTCGCGGCGGCGGCACCAGCCTTGCCGGTCAGTGCTGCAATACGGCCGTGGTGATGGATATGTCCAAGCATCTGCGCCGCGTGCTGGAACTGGATCCGGAACGCCGTCTGGCGCGGGTGGAGCCGGGCTGCGTTCTGGACGATCTGCGAGACCAGGCGGAAGCCCATCACCTGACTTTCGGCCCCGATCCGGCCACCCACGATCACAACAGTCTGGGCGGCATGCTCGGCAACAACTCCTGCGGACCGCACTCGGTGATGGCCGGCCGAACCGCGGACAACGTCCGTAGCCTCGATGTGCTCACCTACGACGGGCTGCGGTTGACGGTTGGGCCGACTTCGGAGGACGAGCTTGCCCGGATCATCGCCGCCGGCGGGCGCCGCGGCGAGATCTATGCCGGCTTGAAGCGAATCAGAGACCGCTACGGGCCGCTGATCGAGGCGCGCTATCCGGACATCCCCCGGCGGGTATCGGGCTACAACCTGCCGCAGCTGCTGCCGGAGTGCGGCTTCAACGTGGCGCGGGCACTGGTGGGCAGCGAGGGCACCTGCGTGACCATCCTTGGCGCCGAGCTCGAGCTGGTGCCGAGCCCGCCGGTGCGCGTGCTGCTGGTGCTCGGCTTCGACGACATCTATCAGGCGGCCGATCAGGTGCCGGCGGTGCTCGAGCATCGGCCGCTGGCCCTCGAAGGTATGGACGACTATCTGGTCGGCTACCTGAGAAAGAAGCACATGCTGAAGCAAAACCGCGAGCGCCTGCCCGACGGAGATGGCTGGTTGTACGTGGAGTTCGGTGGAGATAGCCAGGAGGAAGCCAGCGGCAACGCAGCGGCGGCAATGCAGGCCCTGGGACGCGACGCCTCCCGTGCGGACACGCTGCTGGTGGAGGACCGCGACGATCAGGAGGAACTCTGGGAGATCCGCGAATCCGGGCTTGCCGCTACCGCCCACGTCCCCGGTCAGCGCGACACCTGGCCCGGCTGGGAAGACGCGGCGGTGCCGCCGGAGAAGCTCGGCAGCTATCTGCGGGAGTTCCGGGCGCTGCTCGACCGTTACGAGTATGGCTGCTCGTTGTACGGCCACTTCGGCGACGGCTGCATTCACGTGCGCATCGATTTCGACCTGGCGAGCGAGTCCGGGATCGCGCGCTTCGTCGCCTTTACCAGTGACGCCGCCGACCTGGTGCAGCGCTACGGTGGTTCGTTCTCCGGCGAGCATGGCGATGGTCAGGCCCGCGCCGACCTGCTGCCGAAAATGTATGGCCAGGAACTGATGGCGGCGATGCGCGAGTTCAAGGCCGTGTGGGATCCGGACGGTTGCATGAATCCCGGCAAGGTGGTGGATGCCAAACATCGCGACCAGAATCTGCGCCTGGGCACCGAGTTCCGCCCGCCCCAGGTGCAAGTGCGCTTCGCCTACCCCGACGATGGCGGCAGCTTCGCCCGCACCAGCCTTCGTTGCGTGGGGGTCGGCGTGTGCCGGCATGTCGACAAGGGGGTGATGTGCCCCAGCTACATGGCGACCCTGGAAGAGCGCCATTCGACCCGCGGACGCGCCCGGCTGCTCTACGAGATGCTGCGGGGCATGGAAGACCAGGCTGCGCCGATTCGCGATGGCTGGCGCAGCGCCGAGGTGCGCGAGGCCCTGGACCTGTGCCTCGCCTGCAAGGGCTGCCGCTCCGACTGCCCGGTGAGCGTCGACATGGCCACCTACAAGGGCGAGTTCATGCACCATTTCTACCGCGGTAGGCTGCGGCCTGCGGCCGCATACTCCATGGGGTTGATCTACTGGTGGAGCCGGGCGGCGGCGACGCTGCCGGCGCTGGCGAACTGGATGCTGCAGGCGCCGGTGACCGGAAGCCTGATCAAGCGCATGGGTGGCATCGCCCCGGCGCGCGAGTTGCCGCGCTTTGCCAGGCAGAGCTTCACCCACTGGTTCAAGGCTCGCGCTCAGCGTCCGAACCCGCAGGGCAGCGAGGTGCTGCTGTTCCCCGACACCTTCAACAATTTTCAGCGCCCGCAGGTGCTGAAGGCAGCCGTGGCGGTTCTCGAAGCTGCCGGTCACCGGGTGCTGATCCCGGAGCGGCCGCTGTGCTGCGGACGCCCCCTGTACGCCTGGGGCATGCTCGACCTGGCCGCACGGTTGCTCGGCCAGATCGTCGAGCGCCTCGGCCCACTGGCTGCGCGCGGCGTGCCCATCGTCGGGCTGGAGCCGGCCTGCGTCGCGTCGTTCCGCGACGAGCTGCCGAATCTGCTGCCGGACGACGAGCGGGCGCAGCGGCTCAGCGAGCGGACGTTCATGTTCAGCGAGTTCCTGCAGCAGGACCCGGAATTCCACCCGCCCTCCCTGGAGGGGCGGGCGTTGCTGCACGTGCACTGCAATCATCATGCGGTGATGGGGGCCGAGGACGAACGCGCGCTGCTGCGCCGCACCGGGCTGGATTGCGAGTATCTGCAGAACGCCGGCTGCTGCGGCATGGCCGGCTCGTTCGGCTTCGAGCGCGAACATTTCGACATCTCCCAGGCCATTGGCGAGCGGGTGCTGCTGCCGGCGGTGCGACAGGCAGATCCGCAGACCTTGATCGTCACCAGCGGTTACAGCTGCGGCGAGCAGATCTTCCAGGGTGCTGGACGGCGGGCTCTGCATCTGGCCGAGGTGCTGGAGCGCGGCCTGCAGGGTGGCGCCAGTCGCATCTGAACGCCGCTCGAACAACGGCCGTGGCTGCGGATGTCTCCTGGCATCGTTCGTGCTCGGTTCCCGGCAAAACTTCGGAGGCAAGACATGAAGATCGGAATCAACGGCTTCGGGCGAATCGGCCGCCAGGTGATGCGCATCGCCCACGCGCAGGGCCTGGAGGTAGGGCACATCAACGATCTGTCCGACGTCGAGGTGCTCGCGCACCTGCTGAGATTCGACTCGGTGTACGGTCGCTGGGGCGATCACGCTGTCAGCGCCGAGGAAGGTGGGTTCGACATCGACGGCCGCCGTGTTTCCGTCAGCTCGCAGAGCGACCCGGAAAAGATTCCCTGGAAGGACCATGGAGTCGATGTGGTGCTCGAGTCGACGGGCGCCTTTCGCAAGCGGGAGGACGCCGCCAAGCACCTGGCGGCTGGGGCCGCGAAGGTGCTCATTTCGGCGCCGGGTAAGAGCCAGCTCGACGGCGATTTCGTCATCGGCGTGAACGCCGACGATTACGACCCCCAGACCCACGACATCATCTCCATCGGCAGCTGCACCACCAACTGCCTCGCGCCCGTGGCCAAGGTGTTGCATGAGGAATTCCACATTCAGCACGGGCTGATAAACACCGTGCACGCCTACACCTCGTCGCAGAACCTGGTGGACGCACCGCAGAAGAGCAAGCGCCTGCGGCGCGCTCGGGCGGCCGCCACGAACATCATCCCGACCACCACCGGTGCCGCCAGAACCATCGCCCTGGTGATGCCGGAACTCGAGGGCCGACTGGACGGCATGGCGGTGCGGGTGCCCGTCATTTGCGGCTCACTGCTCGATCTTACCTGTACCGTCGAAAAACAGGTCACCGCGGAATCCGTCAACGACGCGCTGCGCCGTTGGGCTGACGGCTCGATGAAGGGAATCCTGCAGGTGGAGGATGCGCCCATCGTCTCCGGAGACGTGATCGGCACCGAGTTCAGCGCCATCGTCAGCCCCGGCGACACCAAAGTCCGCGGCGAGCATCTGGTCAAGGTGCTTGCGTGGTACGACAACGAGTGGGCGTTCTCGCGCCGTTGCGTGGACATGATGGAGCGCATGCTGTAGCGCGCTGCCTCGCCGTGGTGCGCTGCCGATTGCCACTCGGGCCCGAGGATTGCGCGTCTGGCGCGGGGATGGGTCGCCTGGCGCGGTTGGCACGAGGATTGCAATCAACTATCTCAGGATCATTACCGATGATATTTACCCAAGTGGTGTCCCGTCGGTTGCTCGACATTGAGGCGCTTCGATGACACCGATCGACACCGGCAACGGGCCTATCCGCTCCACGACGACTCCACGCTCCGAGGCTGCACCTCAGACCTCGCCGCTGCGGGCGGCAGGGGAGGAGTCTGGCCCATCCTCAACCATCCAACAGGCAGTAGACGAAACAGTGAAAGACGGAACAGAAGTACTCGCAGAGACGCACCACCGGGTGGCGCTCGTGGGATTGGAACCGGCGGCCGCGGCGGTGGAAGCGCTCGATCGCATGGCGCCGCGCCGTGTCGAGCGGCCGCAGACGCGCAGCCGACTGGTTGTGCTGACCTGCCGGGAACCCGCCCCGGCCGCGGTCGCGGTCAAAGGCAACAGCGGTGGCCTGGTGGCCGCCCTGGCGCCGGTGATGGAGCGCCACCGCGGCACCTGGATAAGCGGCCGACCCGTGGCCAAGGTAACGGGTTGCGACAGCCCGCGATTGGCCGAGGACGACGCCCCGTACCAGAGCGTGCCGGTTCGCTATCCGGCGAACCTGCACGAAGGGTTCTACACCAGGTTGTCCAACGGCGTGTTGTGGCCGCTTTATCACAGCATGCTGCACAACGTCGCGTGCTCGCGGTCGGCCGACTGGCGCGACTACCGGCGGGTCAACCAGTACTTTGCCGCCACGGCTGCAGAGCAGTGCAGCCGTGGCAGCTTCGTCTGGGTGCACGATTACCAATTGAGCCTGGTCCCGCAGATGCTGCGCGACCTGGGTCGCGGTGATCTGGAGATCGGTTTCTTTCTGCACACGCCGTTTCCGGGCTACGACTTGTTCCGTACGCTGCCGTGGGCGAAGGACATACTTCGCGGCATGCTCGCAGCCGACGTGATCGGCTTTCACACCAGCGACTACAGAAAGAATTTCTGCGAGTGCGCGAACAAATTACTCGGTCTGAGCTGCGACCCCGATGCCGGTCAGTTGCTGGTGAACGGCCGCCGCGTGCAGCTGCGGGTGATTCCCGTGGGCATCGACGTCCAGGCCATCTACAAGCTGGTGGACGATCCGTGGGTCAGGCATGCGGCGACGCGGCTGCGGGAGCAGCTGGGCGCGGGCAACGCCAACAGCAAGAGAAAGGTGCTGTTGGGGGTGGATCGGCTCGACTACACCAAAGGCATCGATCGGCGGCTGGAGGCCGTGGATCTCCTGCTCGAGCGCCATCCGGAGCTGCGCGGCGAGTTCGTGTACGCGCAGATCGCGGTGCCGAGTCGGGTGGAGATCGGCGCCTACCAGGATCTGCGCAGCCGCATGGAACAGCTGACCGGGCAGGTAAACGGCCGCTGGGGTACCGAGGATTGGAGCCCGGTGAAGTTGCTTTGCCGTTCCTATCCGCTGCGGGAACTGGTGAGCTGGTATCTGGCCGCGGATGTGGCGCTGGTGACGCCCTACCGTGACGGTATGAACCTGGTGGCGAAAGAGTTCTGCGCCGCCCATAGGGATCGTCCGGGGGCGTTGGTGCTGAGCGAGTTGGCGGGCGCCGCCGAAGAGCTGACCGAGGCTTATCTGGTGAACCCCTACGACCTGGAAGGCATGGTCGAAAGCATTCGCCGCGCCATGAACGTGTCGGAAGCGGAAGCGCAGGTGCGCATGGAGCGGATGAACCGTTGCATTTTTCGTCGCGACGCCCACAGCTGGGTGCAGCGGTTCCTGGCTGGGGCCAAGTGTTTCGAACGGGTTTGACAGTCGCCTGGACCAGCACCGGCGGCGAGGCGCTGGCGCCGTGAAGCGCGTGGCGGTATGGCAGGGCCGGTCGTATCCCCTGGGCGCCACCTGGGACGGGGAAGGCGTCAATTTCGCGTTGTTCTCGGAGAACGCCGAGTCGGTGGAATTGTGCCTGTTCGACGACTCCGGGCGGGATGAGCAGCGCGTCAGGCTCAATCAACCCACCGACCAGGTGTGGCATTGCTACCTGCCCGAGGCGCGGCCGGGGCAGCGCTATGGCTATCGTGTTCATGGTCCTTACGATCCCGCCAACGGTCATCGCTTCAATCACCACAAGCTGCTGCTCGACCCTTACGCGAAGATGATCATGGGGCCGCTGGTGTGGCGCAATGCCCACTTCGGCTATCGCATCGGCGCCAAAGGCGCCGATCTGGTGGTGGACCGTCGCGACAACGCCCGTGACATGCCCAGGTGCGTGGTGGTGGAGGAGGCCTTCAGCTGGGGCGACGACAAGCCGCTGGAAACTCCGTGGACAGACACCATCATCTACGAGACCCACGTCAAGGGTTTCACCCAGCGTCATCCGGACATCGATCCCGACATCCGCGGCACCTATGCCGGCCTCGGCAGCCCGGCGGCCATCGAGCATCTGCAGCGTCTGGGCGTCACCGCGGTGGAGCTGTTGCCGGTGCACACTCATCTGGACGACCGTCACCTGGTGGAGAGGGGGCTCTCCAACTATTGGGGCTACAACACCATCGGTTTTTTCTCGCCGCACATGGGCTACTCCTCCCGTGGCGACATCACCGAGTTCAAGCAGATGGTGAAGCGGCTGCACAGGGCCGGCATCGAGGTCATTCTCGATGTGGTCTACAACCACACCGCGGAGGGCAATCACCTCGGGCCGACGCTGTCGTTTCGGGGCATCGACAATGCCGCCTATTACCGGCTGACCCCGGACGATCCGCGCTACTACATGGATTTCACCGGCTGCGGCAACACGCTGAACATGCTTCACCCGCGCACCCTGCAGCTGCTGATGGACAGCCTGCGCTACTGGGTTCTGGAAATGCATGTGGATGGGTTCCGCTTCGATCTGGCCTCGGCGCTGGCCCGCGAGCTGCACGAGGTGAACCGCTTGAGCGCCTTCTTCGACGTGATTCATCAGGATCCGGTGCTGGCCAACGTGAAGCTCATCGCCGAGCCCTGGGACGTGGGGGAGGGGGGCTATCAGGTGGGTAACTTCCCGGTCGGCTGGACCGAATGGAACGGGCAGTATCGCGACACGGTGCGGACCTATTGGCGCGGCGACGACTACCAGGTCGGCGATCTCGCCAGCCGCCTCACCGGAT
>JBLRXD010000082.1:0-15404 GCA_047920935.1 Pseudomonadales bacterium
GCAACACGTCAACCACCTGCCCGGGGCGCAGACCCACCGGCGGCTCATCGATCAGCACCCGAATGCGGCTGCCGGCGGCAGCGTTCTGCAGCGCGGGAATCACCGCCTGCAGCCGCCCGAGGGCTTCTACGCCGAGACCGGGCACGATCACCGCCAGACGCTCCCCCGGCGACAGCGCCGCGGCCAACGCCTGATCGACGCTGGCATCCACCTCCAGCCGGGAACGCTGCTCCAGCACCAGCAGCGGCACCCCGGGGCCGACGAAGCTGCCGAGATCCACCGGCACGTCACTGACGGTGCCGGAAAACGGCGCCCGCACCTGGGCGTAATCCAGGTTCACCAGCTGCGCCCGCCACTCCGCCTCGGCCCGCGCCAACGCGCCGGCCCGCTCGCGCTCGAGCAGCCTGGCCTGTTCCAACCGCGCCAGGGCGATCAAGTCCTGGTCGTAGAGGCGTTGCAGGCGTTGCGCATCGGTGCGCGCCTGGTCGAGAGCGGCGGCGGCTACGTCGCGCTGCCGCTCGGCGGCCTCCACCGCTGCCGCCACATCGCGCGCTTCCACCACCACCAGCACCTCGCCCTGCGCCACCGCGTCACCAGCGCTGACGTGCAGAGCGCTGATCTCACCGCTCATGCGGGTGCTCAGGGTCGCCCGCTGCCCGGGCCGGACGATGCCTGCCACCCGCAGACGCGGCGGCAGCGGGTGCATCTGCACCTCGGCCACCGTCACCGGCAGCGGCGGCGCGCGCTCTCCGGTCGGCTCCTCGGGCCCGTTGCAGGCGATGGCGACCAGCATCAGCACCATCAGGGCGCCGCCCTTGAGCGCGCCGTTCATCGCTCACGACCCACACCGGCGGCTTCGGCTCCGGCCGCCAGCCGATACTGCTGCTCGGCCAGCAACGCCAGATACTGGCTGTTGCTGCGCTCTACCTGGGATTGCAGATCGGCCGCCTGGGCCGCCAGCAGATCGGTCATCGAGCCCACACCCTCGCGGTAGCGCCCCTGGGCCCGCCGCAACGCCAGCGCAGACGCTTCGACGGCGGTCTCGCTCTCCTGCCAGGCGATCCGCGCCGCTCGCCAGTTAGCCCAGGCGGCATCGAGCTCTTGTCTCGCCTGGTGCCGCAGCCCCCGCAATCGCGCCTGGGCCTGCCGCAATTCCGCCTCCGCCTGGGCCAGCTCGCCAGCCTGCGCCATGCCCGCGAACGGCGTCCAGCGCAGGTTCACCGCCACCAGCCAGCCGTCGAAATTGCCGCCGAACGGCTCGTCGCCATCGACCCACTGATAGCGGCCGAACAGATTCAGCCGCGGCAGGTAGGCCGCCCGGGCGCGGCGCACGCCCGCCTCGGCCGCTTCCACGGTCTTTTCCAGCGCGCCGATATCGTCGCGTTCGGCCGCATCCGTCGCCGCGGCGGCATCGGGCGGACGGGCCGGCTCCGGCATCGACTCGATGAGCACCAGCCGCACCGGCTGGTCGAGCCCCAGGAGTTGCCGCAGCCCGGCCTCGGCTTGCACCAGATCGCCTTCCGCCTGGGCACGCTGCGCCCGCCGTCCGGCGGCATCGGCGCGCGCCCGGTACATGTCGAGAGAAGCGACCAGACCCTCGGCGTAAGACTGTTCCGCGACCAGCACCGCGCGCTCCGCAGCGACGATGGCCGCATCCAGCGCGTCGCTGCGTGCCTCGATGGCCTTGATGCCGAAGTAAGCGCTGGTCACTGCAGCGGTCACCTCATGCTGGCCACGCAGCAGCGCCCGCTGCCGTGCGTCTACCAGGTGGATGGCCTGGTCCCGGGTGCGCCAGGCATCAACGTTGATCACCGGCTGCAGCACCTGCACGCCGGTGGTGTACGCATCCAGCGGCCCCAGGTCACGGACGACGATGCGCGGTGGCAGCGCCAGTTCCGGCACCGGTACGGCTTCGAGTATCGAGCTGTCGGCTCGAAGGTAGTTGGCGTCGGCGCTCAGCGTCGGCAGAAACGCCTGCAGCGAGCTGCGTTGCGCCCCTTCCGCCTCAGCTCGCTGCGCATCGAGCAGCTCGAGCTCGGCGTTCTGCTCACGCGCCATGGATACCGCCTCGGCAAGGCCCAGCGCCAGCGTCTGTTCGGCGGCGGCAGCCTCGACGCCATCACTGCCGCACGCCACCATCAGCCACGCGAGCGCCAGCAACTGCGGCCCCAGCAGGCGCCGCCGGGGCCGGAGCAAGTGATCGGTCGGCTGATGCCGCCACCCGGGTGAAATTCGGCTGCTCACGTTCGCTTGTCCTGACACGGATGGCAACACAGATCGGGCGCAACATGAGGATCACGTTGACGCCCACGTTACAGGCCTCGGCCATGCAAGCCAGGTGCCGAGCTGCCCCGGAGAAATCCAGCAAAAAACCTGACGAACGACGAATATCGATACCGAAAACCAGGTAAAAGGTGGCGCAGCCGCCGTGGTCGTTTACAATCGCGCCGCAAATGTAAACGCTCGACGCAAGCCAGCCGGCTGCGACTGAGCCGGCAACAGGGAGGTTGCTTGTCCATGGTCCTCGAGTGGTTGACGGGCACCAAGCGTGTCTATCCGTACGTAGAAGAATTTGCCGGGGTGCTGTGCCCGCTGTTGAGCGTCATGAGCGTGATGCACAACGCCGACCTGTTGCAGTGGAGCGCGTTTCTGTTTCTCTGGCTCGGCGGCGGGCACACGGTGCTGCACTTCTACGATCTGTATCCGCAATTGCGCTATCGGCCGTTCTTCAAGGGCCTGTTCGCCTTCGGGGTCGGCATCTTCTGGCCGCTGTGGTACGGGTACGCCAGCAGGAATCGCGTGCGCAAGCTCTGATCGTCGGCTAACCCGCGGAGGTCGTGACGGTTTTGCCCGCGCTGTCGGTCGACAGCGCTTCCAGGGAACGGAACGGCAGCACCAGGTCTGCAGCGGCGTCTTCCACCGCGACGGCGCTGATCAGCGGCACCCGCGGCAGCACGTTGCCGAAGATGGTGGCGAAAGCCACGTCGGCCGCGTCGCGGCCTGTGCCGACGCGCACCAGCCCCATGGGAATGGCCAGCCCCGACGGATCGAACAGATACCAGCGATCCCCCAGGTACGCTTCGACGTAAGCATGGAAGTCCGGCGGGCCGAGGGAGCCGTCGCTGCCGAAGTTGGTGCCGGTGACGAAGCGCGCCGGGATGTTCACGGCGCGACACAGCGCGATCATCAGGTGCGCGAAGTCGCGGCAGACCCCCACCCGCTCGACCAGGGTATCCACCGCCGAGGTATTCGAGTTGGTGGTGTTCGACGTGTACGCCACGTGTTGATGCACCCAGTCGCGTATCGCCTGCACCCGACTGTAACCTTGACTGAGCATGCCGAATTCGTCGGAGGCCATGCGCAGCAGGCGATCGGACTGACAGTAACGGCTCGGATAAATATAGCCGATCACCTCGGGCGGCAAGGCTCGCACGGGCACCTCGTCGAGGCGCTCCGGATCGGCGAAGTGGTGGATCAGGTCGACGGTGGCACGGTACGAGAGATGCAACTCACCCGGCTCGGCGTGCAGCAGCAGCCGACGGTTACCGGTGCCCGGCTCGGTGTACAGCGGCGCCATGACATCCTGACTGAGCGTCAGGCGTTCGGCTGCGACCACCTGGCTTGGCGTCTGCGCCGCATGCACGTTGAACAGAAAGTCGGCGCCATAGGCATCGACCTGGTAGTTCAACTCGACTTGAAGCTCGATGCGGATCATCAGGATGCCAGGGTAACTCTAAAACGGCTGCCCCAGCACCACATACAGCGAGCGGTTGCCGCCCTCGGCAATACCGGCCCCCAGGTAGAGTGGGCCGAGCGGGCTGTCCAGGCCGACGAACAGGCTGCCGGCTACGTCCAGCTCACGAAAACTGACGGCGTCCCGCCGTTGCCAGACCTGCCCGGCCTCGACGGACGCACCGAGATACACCGGCATGACGAAATTCTCGAGCCAGCGGTACCGATAGGCCGCCCGCTGCAGCGCCCGCTGCTGGCCCAGTTTTCGGTCCACCGGCAGCCCGGAGAGGTTGAAGAAGCCGCCGAGGGTGAACGCTTCGTGAAACGGTGCGGTGCCATCGAAGACCGAGGCGAACTCGGTGCTCAGCACCAGGCTGTGGCGCTGGCGCGACAGTGCCTGGGTGTACGACAACTCCCAGGCACGGTAGTCGGCGGCGGCACCCAAACGTTCGTCCGACCACGTCAGCTCGAGCTCCGCCGCGCGGCCGTGGCGCGGGAAGTACAGGTTGTCCAGGGTGTCGTGCTGCAGCCGCAGCGCCAGCAGACCGCTGTCTGCATCCCGGGTGCGCAACGCCGGGTCGCCGACCAGACGCCCGCTCGACCCCCACGCACGCAAGGCATCGAACCTGAGCTCGCTGGTGGTGCCGAAATTGCGGCCGACGCCGACGCCAATGCCCCGCTGCTGGATCTGAAAATCGGCCACCCGCTCGTCAGCCACGAACTCGGAGCGACGGAAGCCGCGCCAGCCGACGCTGGGCCTGACGAACCAGTCCGCCCCCAGCGGCTGGTAGAACTCCGCAGCCAGCGTCGGGCGATCGCCGATGAAGGCCTCCAGCCGCAGCTCGCTGCCGGCGCGGTTGAACTCCGTGGCGGTCAGCGCCAGCCCCAGGCGGTAGTGATTGCGCCCGGCGAAATCGTCCTCGAGCCCGAGCCCGAACTGCAGGTAATTCGGGCCCCAAGGTTTGCGCGCCGGCTTCAGCGTGAGCTGGCCGTCGCGGTACTGGTACGGCACCTCGGCAAACAGCTCCAGCCCGTACAACTCGTTGGCCGCCGCTTCGATGTCTTCCACCCGAATCAGCCCCGGCTGCAGGTCGATGCGCGCCGCCAGGCGCTGCTGCTCGACCAGCGAGTCCGAGCTGATGACCACCTCGCGTACCGCAATGTGGGTGAGCGGCTCCCGACGCTGCCGCGCCAGGTGCGCGGCAAATGGCGCAGCCGCCTGCCGGAAGCCGGCGAGCGCCGCCGCCCGCTGGTGCACGGCCTCATGGCCCGCGGGGATCGCCGCCTCCAGGCGGTTGAAATCCACCGCGCTGAAGTGCTCGAGAACCGGAACGAGCAGCAGGTCTTCCGGGCGCAGCCTGGCGATCTGCACTTCGGTATTGTTGCGGGTGAGAATGTTGGTGAGTTGATCGGTCACCGCCAGCAGCGAGGGCAATTCGTCCTGCCGGCGCAGCGGCGAGCTGACGTCCACCGCGATGATGATGTCGGCGCCCATGGCCAGCGCCACATCCACCGGCAGATTGTTGGCGACGCCGCCATCCACCAGCAGCCGCCCGTCGATCTCGATGGGCGCGATCAGCGCCGGAATCGCCATGCTCGCGAACATGGCCTCCGCCAGATCACCGTGATCCAGCAGCACCGGCTCGCCGCTGCTGATGTCGGTGGCAACGGCGGCGAACGGGATCGGCAGCGCCGCAAACTGCTCCACGTCGGCGACCTGCAGGGTATGCCGGGCGAACAGCGCCTTCAGCTTGTGCCCGTAAAGATAACCCTGGGGAAATCGCAGGCCCTGAGCATCGATGCCGGACGCGGCGCGCACCAGCAGCTTGCTGTCACCCTGCTTGCGCCGGAACCGGAAGGAATCCCGGCTGGGATCGTCGCGAAACAGGTCACCCCAATCCAGAGTGATGGCGAGCCGCTCCAGGGCCTCGGGGCTGTAGCCGGCGGCGTACAGCGCGCCGACCACCGCGCCCATGCTGGTGCCGACGATGCCGTGAACGGGAACCTGCAGCTCCTCGAGCGCCCGCAGCACGCCGATGTGCGCCGCGCCTCGGGCGCCACCGCCGGAAAGCACGAGAACGATCTTCGGCCCGGCCGGCTCCACCCCGCCGATCGAGTCGGTTGCCCGCGCGGCGTTCGCGGAGACGATCAGCAGCACGACCAGCGCGACGATCTTGGGGGTTCGCAGCAGCATCTGCTCAAAATTCCTGTGCCGGTGACGCGGCGCATAGTGTGGTATTTCACTGTAGCCGGCAACGCGCTCGCTGCGTCACCTCCGGATCACCGCCGGATCAGCGCCGCACCGGGCGCTTCGCCAACTTCCGCTGCAACGTGCGCCGATGCATGTTGAGCGCCCGGGCCGTCGCTGAGATGTTGCCGCCGTGATCTGCGAGCACTTTCTGGATGTGCTCCCACTCCAGCCGCGCCACCGACGGTGGGGCAAGCTCGAGACCGCAGAGCGGTCACCACCTCCAGTCCGGAGCCGTCCGGCTACAACCGCAGCGACGACACGCCCCTGGCCCAGATGCCGCCGCTGGAAGGACGCTTGTCGTTGGCCCACAGCGGCGAGCGCTTCAGTGTCGGCGGGCTGCTGCGTTGGGTGGCGGAACAGAACCGCGTGGATCCTGGCCGGGGCAACATCGTCGGCCTCGATCTCGGCCCCAGCCCGGCGTTTACCGTGCTTTCCGTCAACGGCAGCTATCGCCTGTCGCCGGCCCTGGCTGTGGCCGCCGGGGTCGACAACGTACTCGACGCGAACTACGCCGAGCACCTGTCGCGCAGCGGCGCCATGGTCGCAGGCTTCGTGCAGTCGCAGCGCGTCCAGGAGCCCGGCCGCACTCTGTGGCTGAAGCTCGACATGTCGCTGTAACGGGCGCTCACCTCGCCGCCGCCATCCGGGAACGCTACTTGCATCGAGCCGGCCATGGCAACGCCCTCGAAACGTGCCCGGGTCAAGACGCTGCTCGACGGCTACGGCGTAACGGTGGCTGAGCAGCTGCGCATCCCGGTGGCGAAGAACACGCCCGCCCCGCTGTTCCAACTGCTGAACGCGGCGCTGCTGTTGAGCGCGCGCATCTCCGCCGACAATGCCCTGCGGGCGGCGCGGGCGCTCATCGATGCGGGGCTGACCACCCCGCAGAAGATGGTGTCGGCCAGCTGGCAGGATCGGGTGGACGTGATCACCTGGCACGGCTACAAGCGCTACGACGAACGCACCGCCACCATGCTCGGCGATACCGCCCAACGGCTGCTCGACGACTACGGTGGCGACCTGCGGCGTCTGCGCGAAGCCGCGCAGCGCGATCCGCAGCAGGAGAAAAAGCTGCTCACCGGCTTCGGCGGCATTGGCCCAACCGGCGCCGACATCTTCCTCCGCGAAGTTCAGGTGGCCTGGGAGGAGGTTTATCCCTACGCCGATGCCCGAGTGCTCAAGAGCGCGCAGCGGCTGAACCTCGGCGACACCCCAGGAGCTCTCGCCAGACATACCAGCCGGCAGGATCTACCCAGGCTTGCGGCAGCGCTGCTGCGGGTCGACTTGCAGAACGCTTACGACGAAGTCATGAAGGCGGCGTAAGCGAGGGAGGTAACCATGGCAAAGTCCAAGCAGCTGCAGCAGGTACCCGAGGAAGACTTCGACATCGCGCTGGATGCCGACCGGGAAACACGGGCCAGCGCCGATATCTTCCGGGACCTCAAACTCCGGAACATCCGGTCGAACCGCTGTTTTCCGGCGATTGGGCTTGAGGCGACGCGGTGAAGCTCCAGCGAGCCAGCGGCTGGGCCTGGATGATCCTGGCGTTGACCTGCGCGGCGCCCGTTGCCGCCGAATCGGGATGGTACGGCGCCGTATCGCTCGGCGTCGCCACGCTGGATCGCAGCGGTAGCCTTCCTGGCGATGGGTTCCTGTCTCTCGACGACAACCAGCCCGCCTACGGCATCGAAGTGGGCTATGCCATCAACCGACACATCGCCATCGAGATCGGCTATCACGACCTCGGCGAGCACCATGGCAGCGGTTTCTATTGCCCCCCGGGTGTGGTGTGCCCGCAGGTGATCCAACCTGCCCGGGCCGACACCGAGGCCTGGCACCTGAGCGCCGTGCCGAGCTGGCCCGTGGGTCGCTATGTTTCGCTGTACGGAAAGCTCGGGGTGGCGCGCTGGCGGCTGGAGCCGCGGCTTCCCCGGGGGCCGCAAGCGCGGCTGCCGGACGTGCGCGAGAGCGATTTCCGCGCCGCCCTGGGCCTGCGTCTGGCGCTGCGCGAGCGCCTGGAGGTGACCATCGAGGGCGCCGGGTTCGACGACTTCCGCAGCTACCTGCTGGGCCTGCGCCTGCAGTTCTGACGGCTACTTCCGCACCGGCAGCTCGACCATTGCGGAGTTGTGCGGCTACTCGTTTGGGGGCGCCACGCTGATACCCCCCAGCGCCGACCAGCGGTCGCCCTCCAGGGCGAGATCACCAATGGAGACGATTCCCACCACCTTGCCTGACTCGGTGACGGGCAGGCGCCGTACCGCATGGTTTTTCATCAGGTCGGCGGCGACGTCCAGACCGTCGTCAGCGGACACCGTCACCAGATGCTGGGAGCACAGCTCCCCGGCAGAAGTGTGCTGCGGATCGGCTTGCTGGGCCAGACACCGAACCACCAGATCGCGGTCGGTGAGAATTCCCCGCAGGTTGCCGTCGTCGGTGACCAGCACGTCGCCGATGGCGGCTTCGCGCATGCGCTGCGCTGCGTCCAGCGCCGACGCATCCGCCTCGAGCGTCACCAGGTGACTCTGCATTACGTCCCTTACCGTCTTCATTGGCTGCCTCCTATTGGTACAGATGGCGGCACAGATAGCCCTGCGACCAAGACAGCGGAGCAAAATGGATGCCGACGGGCTTCTACAGCAGATCTTTCAGGGAAAGCCTGGCGTTGGCGCTGATGGTGTCGGCGTTCCACAGATCGGCGAACTTGAACGACCGGGGACAGTGCAGGTAGGCCTCGTCCACGCTCAGCTTCAGCCCCTGCACCAGGCCCGAGTTGGCGTCGTTCCAGCTGACCTCCGGCACCGGCTGCAGCGCCGCAATCTCGGCAGGTTCCACCACCTGCACCCGGCCGTTGACCCGCACCGTGACCTCGAGGCCGGGGATCATGAAGACCAGGCCCGCCTTCGGGTTCGATTCGAAGTTCTGATAGCTCTGAAACAGGCGGTTGCCGCCGATGTCGGGGATCAGCAGGGTACGTTCGTCCACCAACTTGACGAAGCCCGGCAGGCCGCCCTTGGGCGAAGCGTCACAATCGCCATCGGCATTGCTCGACGCCAGCACGGCAAAAGGCGCCCTGGCTATGAACGCCTGCACCAGCGGCTCGAGGTGATCCTTCACCTTGGTGGCAGCCACCGGATGCGCGCCCCCCAGCTGGTCGCGCAATTGATCTACTCGACTCATCCGACGCTCTCCCCTGGTGCGACCGGGATGCGGCCACTGCGGACATGGTAGGCTTTGCCTTAGCGTTGCGAAATACCACAGGATTCTATCGCGTGAGGAAGTACGCGCCGCTGATCGTCATTGTCGCCGTGCTGGTGATCGCCTTCGCCCGGCTCGACCTGGGCGGGTTTTCCGGAGGCGGCGCGGTCGCTCGCGGTGACGCCGCGCTGGCACGCGCCTTCGAAGATCGCGCCTCGAGCCTGCAGGTGCAGGGCAGCGGCATCGTCACCCGGGTGTTCGACGACGGTGGCGACGGCAATCGCCACCAACGCTTCATCCTCAGACTGGCGTCGGGGCAGACCTTGCTGATCAATCACAACATCGAGCTGGCGCCACGCGTTACGTCGCTGCAGGCAGGTGACCGGGTCGAGTTCCGCGGCGAGTACCAGTGGAACTCCGAGGGCGGTGTGATTCACCGCACCCACCACGACCCCCGCGGCGCGCGCCCGGCTGGCTGGCTCGAGCACCGAGGCCGAACCTACCAATGAACCTGCACGCCTGCTGGCGCGTTCCTGGCATGGTCTGAGGCCGATCCTGAGGGAGCAGGAAGATGCCCAGCTATTACGATCTCGGCAACCACAGCCGCCCGATCTCGACCGCTTCGTCCGACGCTCAGCTGTGGTTCGACCGCGGCCTGATTTGGACGTACGGGTTCAATCACGAGGAAGCCATCCGCTGTTTCGAGAAAGCTTGCGCCTACGACCCCAACTGCGCCATGGCCTACTGGGGCATCGCTTACGCGTTGGGGCCGAACTACAACAAACCGTGGGAGGCATTCGATGACGCCGAACTGGCGGCCAACCTGTCGAAGGCGGTCGCGCTCACCCGTCGAGCGCGCACCCTGGTCGCCGATGGAACCGCCAGCGAACGCGCGCTGGTCAACGCCTTGCAGGCGCGCTATCCCACCGAGCAACATCCCACCGAGCAACCACCGCCGGCCGCGACGCTGCGGCAGTGGAACGACGCTTACGCGGCAGCGATGCGGCAAGCGTATCGGGCCGACCCCGATGATCTCGACCTCGCTGCGCTGTTCGCCGAAGCGCTTCTCAATCGCACCCCCTGGCAATTGTGGGATCTGCGCTCCGGCGAGCCGGCCGAAGACGCCAGCACCCTGGAGGCGCAGACGGTGCTGGAGCGGGCGCTGGAACGAACCGCGAGCCGCGCGCACCCCGGGGTTCTGCACATGTACATCCACCTCATGGAGATGTCGCCCCACCCGGAGAGCGCCGCGCGGGCGTCCGACTGGCTGCGCGGGCTCTGCCCCGATGCCGGCCACCTGCAGCACATGCCGAGCCACATCGACGTGCTCTGCGGCCGTTACGACAGTGCCGTCCAACAGAACGACCAGGCGATCGCGGCCGACGCCAAGTTCCTCGAGCGCGAGGGGGCGCTGAACTTCTACTCGCTGTATCGGGCGCACAACTACCACTTCAAGCTGTATGCCGCCATGTTTCTGGGTCAGTCGGAAAACGCGCTGGCCGCCGCCGACGGCTTGATCAGCACCATTCCCGACAAGCTGTTGGTCATCGACTCCCCGCCGATGGCGGACTGGCTCGAAGCCTTCGTTCCCACCAGGATGCACGTGCTCATCCGCTTCGGACGTTGGCAGGAGATCATCGACGCGCCGCTGCCGAAAGACCGGGAACTGTTCTGTTTCACCACCGCGGTGAGCCACTACGCGAAAGGCGTGGCGCTGGCGGCAACCGGGCGGGTCGACGGCGCGGAGCAGCAACGCGAGCTGTTCGAGGCCACTACCGGCCGCGTTCCCGAGACCCGGTACCTGTTCAACAACACCTGCATCGACATACTCGCCGTCGCTCGCGAGATGCTCAACGGCGAGATCGAGTACCGCAAGCAGAACTACGACCAGGCATTCGCCCGTCTGCGCCGGGCCATCGAGCTCGACGACGGCCTGCCGTTCGACGAGCCGTGGGGCTGGATGCAGCCAACCCGGCACGCCTACGGCGCGCTGCTGCTGGAACAGGGTCATGTGGAGCAGGCCGAAGCCGTTTACCGCGCCGACCTGGGGCTCGACCCAGACCTGCCTCGTCCTTACCAGCATCCGGAGAACGTCTGGAGCCTGCACGGTTACCACGAGTGCCTGACTCGCCTGGGGCGCGACGACCTGGCCCGGATCATCGAGCAGCGGCTGCGCCTGGTGGCGGCGCGCGCCGACGTGCCGATCGAGACGTCGTGCTACTGCCGCACCAGCCACGCCGCTTGAAACGCCACCTTCGACCGGAGACGCGGCGTCAGGCGGCAGCCGGCTTGCACTCGCTGGTCTGGCGCCCCTCGAAATCGGTCCAGCAGCGGCGGCTGAAGTCGTAGAGCTTGCAGCGCCGGGCCGTGTCGAAGTACCAGCGCCAGGAGAAGCGCTGCACGATGATGCGCCCGGGCAGCGCATCCTCGAGCCGCTGCTGCGCGCCTTCGAGCCGATACAGCGGAATGCTCATGTCCACGTGATGGGCCGTGTGCTCCATGATGTGGTGCAGCAGGCTGCCGATACGCAGCGGGAACGTCAGATGGACGGTGGTGGAAACGAACGGGGCAGCCTGAGACCACTCGGCCTTGTCCTCGTGCCACTGCACGGCGGTGTGGGTGTGGTGAACGTAGACGACGAAACCGATCAACGCGTTCCACAGCAGGAACGGCAGCACGAAACCCGCCCCGATCAGCAACCACACCGACTGGCCGGTGGCCGAGGCCGCCGCCGCCAGGCCGCCGATCCACAACACCGCGGTGGCGCTGACGAACACGCCGTCCCAGAAAAACTCTGCGCGCCGGGTGCCCATGTAGTTCCGGCCGGGAAAGAACATCCGCAGCCACCACATCTCCACCAGGTAATACAGCCACGGGCCCCAACCGCTGCGGTAGATGCGTTCCAGCACCCGCCGCCCGGGCGACAGCGCCCGGAACTCCTCCTGCGTCAACGGCGCCCATACGAAGTCGACGCCCTTGAGATTGGTATAGCCGTGGTGCACCACGTTGTGGCCGGCCTGCCAGAGGCTGTACGGGGTCAGCGACGGCAGCATGGCGATGCGGCCCAGCACCTTGTTGAGACCGCGGTGCGGGGTGTAGCTCTGGTGGCAGGCATCGTGGCCGATGATGAACAGACGGCCGATCACCACCCCGGCAGCCAGCCCACACAGCAGCTTTGCCCACCAGGGCCCCAGCAGTATGGTGCCCGCCATGAGCGCGGCAAACAGCGCCCAGTCGAGCACCAGCAGCGCCACCGCCAGCGCCGTGCGGCGTTCCACGATGGGCGCCAGCCAGCCGCGGATGACCTTACGGTGCGGCAGCGGCAGGTGCTCGGCCAGGGGAGCGGGTGCGGGATGACGGGACAGACTCTGTGCCATAGATAACCAACTGCAGAAAAAACCGCCGCGTTTATACCGATAAGCGGGCGTGGATTTCTTGACCCTGGTCAAGGCATCGGCACAATCGCCGTTCAGCTCATGGAATCCACGTCATGTATCCGAATTCATCCGCCCGCGCGAACCCTGATCGCCCCTGCATCGTCATGGCCGCCACCGGGGAGACCATCACCTACGGCGAGCTCGACGCCCGCGCCAACCGCCTCGCGCACCTGCTGCGCGCCACCGGCCTGCAGCGTACCGATCACTTCGCCATCTTCATGGAGAACAACAGCCGCTACGTCGAGGCGTGCTCGGCCGGAGAGCGCAGCGGGCTGTATTACACCTGCGTCAACTCCTACCTCACCGCCGAGGAAGTGGCGTACATCATCCAGAACTCCGAATCCAAGGTGCTGATCACCTCCCGGGCGAAGCGCGACGTGGCCATCGCCGCAGCCGCCCAGTGCCCCAACCTGCGCCTGTGCCTGGTGGTAGACGGCAGCGGTGAAGACGCACCGCTGCCCAGTTGCGAGAATCCTCCTACTTTTCCTTCGTCAAAAATAGATTTGAAGAAATCGAAATGTTCATTTGTACCATATTTTCCATATAAACTTGCAATGTTAACAAGCATGGTTTGGCCGTTTTCATTTTCCAATTTTTTGGCTTTGTCCATAGCAGCAGCGACATCTGATTTTGCCACACCGTTTAGTGCGCTTCCTAATACTTTGTATGAACGATCATTTTCTAATGCGAAATTAAGCGCTTTTTGTGTTTGAGCTTCATTTTGGAAATTCGTAATCAAGAAGTCTAGTGCAGCCGCGCGTACTGAAGAACGCTCATCTTTCATAGCTATCTCGGACAATTTATTCACCAACTCTTCTGTATGCGTTCGTTTAACACGATTGGCTTGTGTAATGGCCAATTCACGAATTCGGTAGAACGGATCATTTAACGCATCCAAAATCATTCTTCGTCCTTCTTCTGTTTTCAATTTAGCTGCACCAGCCAATCCATCTCTACGATCAGCGTATTTTCCACCATGATAGAATTGATGAATATATTGTTCCATCGGTTTTTTATCCGTCCATTCTGCCAAGACTACGTGGTCAGCATCGACAATAACCGACATTAATGTGTCATTGACTGGGAATGTGAACGACTGCTCGCGTTTGTCAACTACTATGCTATAGTCATTTCGTTTCTTACCATCAAAAACACTTATTTTCATGGGTAATTTGTATAATGGAACATCATCAAAGTTTTGTTTTTGTTCAATTGAAACAACGACTTGATCTCCATTCATTTCTTGTGTTACTTCCAGCACAGGATGCCCCTTTGCAAAGAACCAGTCATTGAAGAACCAGTTTAAATCTTCACCTGACACCTCTTCAAATGCTAAACGCAATTCATGAATTTCAGCAGGACGATAAGCGTGTTTCTTCAAATAGTGTTTAAGCGATTGGAAGAATGCTTCGTCACCTAAATAATTGCGCAGCATATGTAATATTCGTCCTCCTTTGTTATAGGAGTGACCATCAAACATTTGTTCTTTGTCATCGTAATCAAACCAAATCATATCGTGTGCACCTTGATATTGAACCGTTTGAAAATACCCATCGGCTTCAATTTCTGCTTTATATTCTGCTTCATCAAGTCCATATTTGAATTCGTCCCACAAGAATTGCGAGTAATTAGCAAACGATTCATTTAACGGAAGATTAGACCATGATTCGCACGTTACTAAATCTCCAAACCAGTGATGGAATAGTTCATGTGCAATAATAGATTCTGAGTTAGCATCAAGCAATTCGCGATCATTCATGTAGACAAAATCACCAAAAATAACCGCTCCTGTATTTTCCATCGCTCCTGAAACATAGTCACGCACAACGATTTGGTGGTATTTATCCCAAGGGTATTCAACGCCCAACAGGTCTGAGAAAAAGCCAATCATTTCTGGTGTATTTCCAAAAATTGCTTGTGCATATGGTTCCCATTCTGGTTCGACGAAATAATGAACATCTATTGTCGATCCATCTTTTTTAGTGAATTTGTCTTTGACCACTTTAAACTCACCAACGCCCATCATGGCTAGGTAAGGAACGTGTGGTAAATCTTGCTTCCAATGATCGGTGCGTGTTCCGTCTGGGTTTTTCGTTGATTTAATTAATGTTCCATTGGATAACGTAACATACTTATCATCAACAGTCATTAAGATTTCTTGGGTCATTTTTTGGTTGGGCGCATCAATCGTTGGAAACCAAACTGAACTTGCTTCAGTTTCTCCTTGAGTCCAAATTTGAGGCATTTTTGAGGGATCTTCACCACGTGGATTGATAAAATAAAGACCTTTGTCACTTGATATAGCCGCGCTGCCGCCAGTTTTTCGTTCATCCGGTTTCGCAGTGTAATCAATTACCAATGTAATTTCGTCATCACGCGTATACTTCTTTGCTAAGTCAACAGTCAAAAAGTCATTATCATACTTAAAGTTTAATGGTTTATTATTCAGTTTTACTGTTCTAATCTCCATTCCTTTCGCGTCTAACACAAGTTTGTCTTGAGGATAAAAATGAGGTTTCAATGTAATCGTAGCTAAACCAATCAAGTGCGATTTAGCCCAATCAAACTTTACTTCAAGCTTTGTATGGACAAGGTTAAACAGCTTTGTTTCCGAAGCTTGATACAAGGCGCGTTCATTTGGAAATGTTTTTTTCTCCTTTATAAGAGGTGATACAGGAACTTCTGTATTAGTAGATGAAGCATTCGCGTTGTTTTCACTTTGAGAGGCATTCTTTGGTGTACCACACGATTGTGAAAGAAATATACCAAGAAAACCCAAAATAACT
>JBLRXD010000083.1:0-15263 GCA_047920935.1 Pseudomonadales bacterium
AGTAGACGGGGCAACATACCCACCCCCTCTGGTGGCTAACCTGACCCGCGCCGACCTTCACCTGGACGCGTAAGCCGGGCGCGCCGACGATCCCGCGGGCGAGGTATCGAACCGACCCGCCGCGAGATGCCTGATTGCATCTGTCGTTTTGCGCTACGATACCGACCGTGTGGAAGTTGCTGAAAAGCCTTTTTGGCCGGTCTCGCCGAGTCTCT
This sequence comes from Pseudomonadales bacterium, assembly GCA_047920935.1. Lineage (GTDB taxonomy): Bacteria > Pseudomonadota > Gammaproteobacteria > Pseudomonadales > Azotimanducaceae > UBA7803. The sequence continues at coordinate 216 of JBLRXD010000083.1, forward strand.
GGTGGTGAATCAGAGGCGGCAAGCTCGCCCACAGATCAGGGAGATGCGGCCTACATCGTGCGGGACGGTGGGCTCGTAGAGGCTGACGAAGTGTTCCGGGCGTGGACCTCTGGCGACTTGCCACGAATGCTCGGAGCTCTCGACTCAAAGTCGAACCTCGTGGACAGGCATTTCCTGCTGATGCGTATTGTTGATGAGGCGGAATGCCGATCCAACTATGCGAGAGCTGTGCAAGCATATCTCGGAGCTTCACATTCAGGAGTTTCAGACGATAGCCCCGGCGTTGAAGAAGGAGTTTCCAAGCGTCGCGCCAGGGCTGCCGCGCGTACCAACGTTTCAGAAGTATGCGACGCTTCTGACCGAGGATGGTGAGTATGGCACCGCCATCGAAGTTTGCCGAAGGGCGATCTCATTCGGCCTGGAGGATGGAACGAAGGCGGGTTACGAGGGGCGAATCGCGCGCATCGAGAAGAAGGCGTAGAGAGCCAGTCAGACCGCGGAGAGGGCGGCTCAAGCCGACCAGCCACTCCCGCTGGCACACTGGTGGCACAGTAGCGTGCCACAACTGGCGACAACTGCCGATCACCTGCAACGCTAAGTGATTGACCAAATAGGAGTTTATTGTTGCGCGCTATTGTCCATTATGAGCTTGAACCAACTGCAACTCCGTGTACGCCGGTTCGATTCCGACCCCAGCCTCCATTGCTGCCAGCCTCTGTGACGGCCAGCCCGCACCTTCAGCAAGCATGATCCCCAGCATCCTCCTCGGCTCCGCCGTGATCCCCGATACCACCACCGAGATGCGGCTGTATCAGTCTGGCGAGCTGTTTTCCATCAAGATCCCCGGTCGCGGCGAGCTCATGAACAGCCGGGTCCACGGTTCGGAGCAGGCCCTGGCGGAATTGACCTGTGAGCGGCTCGGCGCGAACGCCCATCCGCGGCTGCTGGTGGGGGGGCTGGGCATGGGCTTCACTCTGGCGGCGGCGCTGAGCCGGTTGGGGCCGGGAGCCGAGGTGGTGGTGGCGGAACTCGTGCCCGAGGTGGTGGAGTGGAACCGCACCTTCATGGGCGCCGCGGCCGGACATCCGCTCGACGATGCCCGCAGCAGCGTCTACATCGGCGACGTCGGCGATCTCATTCGGCAGCAGCCGGGCGGCTTCGATGCCATCCTGCTGGACGTGGACAACGGCCCCGAAGCGTTGGTGCGACGGGAGAACGACTGGCTGTACAGCGCCGCCGGCCTGCAGGCGGCCCGCGACGCGCTGCGCGCCCATGGGGTGCTGGCCGTCTGGTCGGCAACCCCGGATCGGCCCTTCAGCCGGCGCCTGCAGCAGGCAGGTTTTACGGTGGAGGAAGTGGTGGTACGTCCCCATCGCGCGCGCAAGGGGTCGCGTCACCACATCTGGCTGGCTGCGGTGGCCGATGCGCGCGCCGCCGGATCCAGCCGGTAGAACGCCGCCAGTTGCCGATACACCTCGGGTAGCTCGACACGCAGCCGCGTGGGCGCCTCGAAGAAGCTTTCGGAGGCGACCGCAAACAGCTCCGCCGGGCTCTCCGCGGCGTAGGGGTCGATGGCGGTGGGTTCATCGTGGTCCACCTGCGAGCACAGGGTTTCGTAGGTTTCAAGAAAAGCCGCCTTCCAGCGGGCCGGGCTGACGTCGCGGTGCAGCGGTGGGCAGCCGTTGGCGTCGCCGGAGAGGAAATCCAGTTTGTGGGCGAACTCGTGCAGCACCACGTTGAACGGCGGGTCGTCCGGGTGGCGCTGCAGACCCATCTGCACCTCTTCCCAGGAGAGAATCACCGGGCCCTGTTCCCAGGCCTCTCCATCCAGGGCGTCTTCGACCTGGTGGACGATGCCGTCTTCGTCCTGGTATTCGTGACGCGCAATAAAACCCGTCTCGTAGAGCACCACGCCGCGCCAGCCGCGGAAGTACTCGAGCCCGAGGTTCAGCACCAGCAGGCAGGCCTGTGCGGCAATGACCACCTGCATGTAGGGTTCGACCACGAACCCGTGAGTGCCATGAAACGACTTGCGGTGCAGGAACAGGGTGGTCAGCTCTCGCAGCCGGGTCTGCTCCTCGGCGCTCAACGCTTGCATCGCGTTCAGCCCCAGCACCGGCAGCCATAGCTCGTCGGCGATGCCGTGGCGGTGCAGTAAGCGCTCCATGCGCCAGCGCGCGAACGCCTTCAGAGGGTGTCCCATTCCCAGCAATCCCATGGATCCGCCCCCCGCCGCGCTAGATGCGCTGCAGCAGCTCCGCCTTCTTTCCGGCGAACTCTTCGTCCGTCAGCAGCCCGTCGGCGTGCAGTTTGCCCAGTCGCTCGATGGCGGCAAAGACGTCATCGTTGGGCCGGCTGGGCGATTGACTGGGGGCTTGTGGAGAGGCCGGGGAGGGCCGTTCGCTGCTGGAGACCAGCGGCAGACTGCTCAAATCGACCACGCCATGCTGGCTGACGAAGGAAACCCGTTCACCGTGGCCCTGCTGCTGGGAGAAACCACGGATCTGGTGGTCGAGGGTGTCGTACACGCGGATGCCGTCGCGGCTTTGCACCGCCAGCCGGTGCGGCGTCGCGAAATAGGCATAGCGAATGTCGTTCTGACTGCCCGTAGCGTTGGGTGAGCCCAATGGCCGGGGCCACCAGTTTGCGGCGTGGTCGGTAGCGAACAGGCTGTCGCTGCCGGCAAGCTCGCTGGAGAGAATGCCGGCGATCTCGGTGCACAGCGCGTCGACCCGGGCTTTCAGCGCGTGATTGAACATGTCGCCGAGCATCAGCATGCCGCCGCGCATCCATTGGCCGGCGCCGGAGAACTCGGGGTGATTGAACTGCGCCAATCCACCGTTGCCGTTGCGCACCGCCGCCAGCATGTGGGCGACCGCCTCCGGGCTGAAGCCGTGACGCTCGGCCAGGCGGGTGGCGAGCCGCTGGCCTTCGGGGGTGAGTTGCTGCATAGCTGGCTCCTCCTGGTGGGCGCGCGGGCACCGGGCGTTTGGACGAGGGAGTCTGCGCAGGCGCGCGCCGCGGCGCAAGGGCATCGATCGTTGCACACTTGGGGCCACCATCTGCTCGATTCGTGGCCCAGCGCAAAGAACTGAGCGGTTGCCCGTGGTGATATCGCTCGTACGAAATCATGTCTCGAATCTATGACCAGGATGTTCCCAAGATGTTGAGGATTGTCTGCACGCTGGTGCTTGGGCTGTTCGCTTTTGCCTCCGCCGGCTTCGGCCAGGCCGCGGAGGCCACGCGGGCGCAGATCAAGGGACTTGACGAGCAGGTACAGGAGATCAAATCCGACGTGCTGAGCATCGCGGCCGAGCTCAGCAGCCTGGAGGAGAAGCTGCTGTACCCGTCCAATACCCAGTTTGCCGTCTTCGTCGCCATCGATGAAGGTGAGAAGTTCCGCCTGGATGCGGTGCAGATCGAGGTGAATGGCCGGCCGGTGGCGCACCATATCTACAGCTTCAAGGAGCTCGACGCGCTGCAGCGCGGCGGCGTTCAACGGATTTATACCGGTAACGTCACCACGGGTTCCCATGAACTGCTGGTTTCGGTGATCGGCAAGCTGAACAACGGCCAGGATTACAGTCGCAGCGAGCGGTTCAGCTTCGATAAGGGCATCGATCCGCACTTCGTCGGCATCACCCTGGCCAGCCCCGACTCCGGCAAGACCGGCATCCGTCTGGAAGATTGGTAACTGATGAGCTGGCGCTGCATCTGGGTGACCGCACTTGCGTCGATGCTGTTTCTGGCGGCGGCAGCGCCGGCGTGGCCGGCGTCCGTGCGCGATCTGCATTTTGGCGAAGCGCTGTTTCACGCCCATCAGGGAGATTATTTCGAGGCGCTGTCGCGTCTGGATGCGGAACTGTTCCAGCACCATGGGCTCGATGAGCCGGAGCTGGACTCGCTTCACCATCACATTGGCCAGGCAGAATTTTCGGTCGGCGACTTCGAGCTCAACTACCGCATGCACCACCGCGCCGGACGCGCCATCCGGGCCGTACTGGAGGGCAACGTCGACGACGCGGTGCGCAACGAGGCCGCGTACCGGCTGGCGCGGATCCACTTCCAGAAAGACCAGCCGCAAGATGCGCTGCAGGCCCTCGACCGCATTCACGGCCGAGTTCCCGAGCAGATTCGCAGCGACGTGGAGTTCCTGCGGGCGAACATCTACCTGGCGCTGGATCGGGTGCCGGAGGCGATCGACGTTCTCAAGCGGTTGCAGGGCGCGGCCGACCTGAGCGGCTTCTCGGCGTACAACCTGGGCATCGCGCTCTTGCGCGACGGCCGGCTGGACGAAGCGCTCTCCCAGTTGGACAGCGCCGGCCAGGTGCGGGGCCGGGATGCCGGCACCGCCTCCATCAGAGACAAGTCGAACCTGATTCTCGGCACGCTGCTGCTCGAGTCGGCGCAATACGGTCGCGCCCAGCGCTCGCTGGACCGCGTGCGCCTGGAGGGGCCGTTCTCCAACAGCGCGCTGCTGCGCGCCGGCTGGGCGGACGTGTCCGCCGAGAACTACCAGCGTGCCCTGGTGCCGTGGAGCATTCTGGTAGATCGCGAAATCACCGACAGCGCCGTGCAGGAGGCGCTGCTGGCTGTGCCTTACGCCTACAGCAAGCTCAACGTGCACGGCCGGGCGGCGCTCATGTACGGGCAGGCGCTGGAGTCGTTCGGAGCCGAGTTGGGCCGGCTGGACGCTTCCATCCGCAGCATCAGACAGGGCAAGTTCCTCGAGGCGCTGGTGCGCGAGGAGATCCGCCAGGACAAGAACTGGGTAATCGGCCTGCGGGCGTTGCCCGAGGCCCCGGAGACCTATTATCTGATGACGCTGCTCGCCTCACACGACTTCCAGACTTCGCTGCAGAACTTTCTCGATCTGGAGGATCTGCGTACCCGGCTGGTGTCCTGGGATGGCAACTTCGACGCCTTCGAAGACGTGATCCGGCTGCGCCGGGGCTATCACGAACCGCTGCTGCCCGAGGTAGACCGCCAGTTCCGCACGCTGGATTCGCAGATCCGCTTGCGGCTCGAGCAGCGCGACCGGCTGGAGCAGCGGCTGCAGGCCATGCTCACCGCGCCGCGGCCGGACTTTCTCGCCACTGCCGCGGAACGGCTCGATGCCATGCGTCTCGATGACATCGAACGACGGCTGCGCGGCGCCACCGACCCGGCGGGCCTGGCGGCGATGCAGCGGGTGCAGCGCCTGAGGGGCATCCTTACCTGGCAGCAGCACACCGAGTACCACGAGCGCCTCACGGAGGCTCACGAAAACCTGCACGCCCTGAACGTCGAGGTGGAGGCCCTGCAGCAGCAGTACCGCAGCTTCGTCCGTGTCCGGCAGGCGGCAACCCACAGCTACGTCGGTTACGACATCCCCATCGAGCGGCTCAGGGGGCGCGTCGGCAACGCGCTGCAGAAGGTCGACCAGTTGCAGCGGCGCCAGGGCCATATGCTGGAGATGCTGGCCATCCGCGAGCTGGAGATCCGGCGTGAGCGGCTCGAGGGCTATCAGGTGCAGGCGCGCTTCGCGCTGGCCGACAGCTACGACCGCGCCACCAAAGCCCAGGCCGGCTTCGAGGAACGGCCATGATCGCGGGGCGCCTGGTCGTGATCCTGGCTTCGGGCTGTATCGCCGCCTGCGCGTGGAACCCGTCCGGGGACAACCTCGGCCAGCTCCGGCACCAGCAGATCGAGATCACGGAAGTGGTCATCGAAGGTGGGCTCGACAAAGCCATGCAGAGTTATCAGCGCTTTCTCGACGAGACCCCGCGTACCGCCACTACCCCTGAAGCGATGCGGCGTCTGGCCGATCTCAAAGTCGAAAAGGAGTTCGGCATCCTTGGCGATGGCGGCATCCGGGAGATGGCGGCGCCGGAAACGTTGCCATTGCCGGCCAGCCGATCGGCGGTGGCCGTCCCCTCGGCCGCCGACGACGATGTCGAAGCGCAGCGGCACATTGCCGACGTGTCCGAATCCGATGCGGAGTTCGAGCGCCGCGCCACCGAACGCGATCTGGTGGGTTACTCCGCGGCGAACCTCGAGCATGCGGACGACGCGGCGCTTGCCGGACCGCTTGCCGCCATCGAGCTTTATCAGCGGCTGCTCAGCGAGTACCCGTCGTACGAGCGCAACGACCAGGTGCTCTACCAGATGGCTCGGGCGTACGAGGAGCTCGGTCGGGTCGATGAGGCCATGGCGGTGATGGAACGGCTGATCACCGAGCTGCCGTACTCCAGGTACGTCGATGAAGTGCAGTTCCGCCGGGCCGAGTACTTCTTCATCCGCCGGAAGTTCCGCGATGCCGAGCAGGCTTACGGCGCGATCGTCAGCATGGGCGCGGTGTCGGCGTATTACGAACTGGCCCTCTACAAGCTGGGGTGGACACTCTACAAACAGGAGTTCTACGACGACGCCCTGCACCAGTACATGGCGCTGCTCGATTACAAGGTGTCCATCGGCTACGACTTCGATCAGGCCCACGCCGAGGCCGACGAGCGTCGGGTAGCCGATACTTATCGCGTCATCAGCCTGAGCTTTTCCAGCCTCGGCGGGCCGGAAGTGGTGGACGAGTACTTCGCCACCTACGGCGACCGCAGCTACGGCGACCGCATCTACAGCCACCTGGGCGAGTTCTACCTGGACAAGCGCCGTTATCAGGATGCCGCAGCCACGTACAAGGCGTTCGTCGCCATGCACCCGTTCCATCGGGTCGCGCCCCACTTCAGCATGCGGGTGGTGGAGATCTACGAGCTCGGCGGTTTCCCGATGCTGGTGGTGGAGTCGAAGAAGGATTTCGCCACCGACTACGGGCTGCGCGCCGACTACTGGCGTCGTTTCGATGCCGCCGAGTCACCCGAGGTGATCGGCTTCCTCAAGGGCAACCTGAAGGATCTCGCCAATCACTACCACGCGCTGTATCAGGATGAGCACGCGGCGGAGGACAAGCCGGAAAGCTACCGCGAGGCGCTGTTGTGGTACCGGGAGTTTCTGACTTCGTTCCCGGAAGACGCCGAGTCGCCGCCGATCAACTATCAGCTCGCAGACCTGCTGCTCGAGCATCAGGAATACGGCACGGCGGCCATCGAGTACGAACGCACCGCCTACGAGTATCCGCTCCACGCGCAGTCGTCGGCGGCCGGATACGCGGCCGTCTACGCCCATCGCGAGCACCTCAAGCAGGTGGGCGACGCCCAGCGCGATATCGTCAAGCAAGACACGGTGACCAGCTCGCTGCGGTTCGCCGACAACTTCACCGATCACGAGCATGCCCCGGTGGTGCTCGGTGCGGCCGCCGACGATCTCTACGCCATGCAACAGTTCGAGCGCGCCCGCGCTGCCGCCGCGCTGCTCATCGAGCGTTATCCCGACACCGATTCCGGCATCCGCCGCGCCGCCTGGACGGTGGTCGCCCACGCATCGCTGGATCTCGGAGCCTATCCCCAGGCCGAGAGCGCCTACGCGCAGGTGCTCGAGCTGCTGCCGGCGGAGGACGATACCCGCCAGGGCCTGATCGATAATCTGGCGGCGGCCATCTACAAGCAGGGGGAAGAGGCCAATCTCGCCGACGACCACCGTGCGGCCGCGGATCACTTCCTGCGCATTCGCGCCGCCGCGCCGACCTCGCAGATCCGTCCGGCGGCAGAGTACGACGCTGCCGCGGCGTTGATGCGGCTGGAGGATTGGGCCGCCGCCGCCGAGGTTCTCGATCTGTTCCGGCAGACTTACCCCGATCACGAGTTGCAGCGCGACGCCACCAGGCAGATCGCCTTCGTCTATCGCGAAGATGGTCAGCTGGCTCAGGCGGCGGCCGAATACGAGCGCATCGCCGTGGAGTCTGACGACCCGGAACTGCGGCGCGAAGCGCAACTGCTCGCCGGCGAACTCTACGAGCAGGCGCAAAGCCCCGCCGCTGCCCTGGCCGCCTATCAGCGTTACGTGGTCGATTTCCCCGAGCCCATCGAAACGGCGGTGGAAACCCGCTCGAAGATCGCCGGCATGCACAAGGACATGCACGACCAGCAGGCTTACCAGCAGGAGCTCGAGCGAATCGTGCAGATCGATGCCAGCGCCGGACCGGCGCGCAGCGATCGCACCCGATTTCTGGCGGCTCAGGCCGCGCTGGTGCTGACCGAGCCGCTCTATCAGCGCTTCGTCGAAGTGCGGCTGACCCAGCCGTTCGAGCGCAGTCTGCAGCAGAAGCAGCAGCGGATGCAGCAGGCTATGGATGCCTTTGGCCTGCTCGTGGATTACGAGGTGGGGGAGGTGACCGCCGCCGCCACCTACTACATGGCGGAGATCTTCCACGGCTTCAGCACCGCGCTGATGCAGTCCGAGCGGCCGGCGGGCCTGGATGCCGCCCAGCGCGAGGAGTACGAGCTGGTGATCGAGGAGGAGGCGTTCCCGTTCGAGGAGAACGCCATCGACGTGCATGAGAAGAATCTGGAGTTGCTCGCGGCCGGGGTCTACAACCGCTGGATCGAGAAGAGCCTCGACCGGCTGGCCGACCTGATGCCAGGCCGTTACGCCAAGCACGAATCCAGCAGCGGCTTTCTCGCCTCTATCGACACCTATGCCTACCAGCTGCCGGGCGCCGCTGACGACCCGTTGCTGGAGGGCGGAGAGTCCGAAGAAATGCAACGACCCGAGGCGGTCACCCCGTTCGAATCAGAGGTATCCATTGATGGCTAGCACCGGAGGCTTCGGCTCATCGTTGTGGGCGCGGCTTGGCGGGGTGGCGGCGATGGCCCTGGCGGTTGCCGGGTGCGCGGCGCCGGCGACCACTCAGCAGACGGCTCGCTACGACATCGTTCACGATCAGGCGGGCTTCACCATCATCGAGGAAGCGCGCATCGGCAGCGACCTGCGCTACGAATACGACGCGGCGCTGGCGCTGCTCGAGCAGCAGCAGTACCGGCGCGGCATTGCCGGGCTGGTTGGGGTCACCGGGCGCGCGCCTCACGTGACCGCGCCCTGGATCGATCTGGGCATCGCCTACGGCAGGACCGGCGATCTGCAACGAGCCGCCGACAGCCTGGAGAAGGCGCTGGCGCTGAACCCCGACCATCCGGTGGCGCTCAACGAGATCGGCATGATCTACCGCAAGACCGGGCGGTTCGCGCAGGCGCGGCAAAGCTACGAAAGGGCGCTGGCCGTGCACCCCGGGTTCCACTTCGCCAGAAGAAACCTGGCCATTCTCTGCGACCTGTACCTGGGCGACCTCGACTGCGCCTTGGAGAACTACGAACGCTATCGGCTCGCGGTGCCGGACGACGACGAGCCGGTGATGTGGATCGCCGATCTGCGCAATCGCGCAAACCGCCAGTCGAGCCGTTAGGAGAGCCTGCATGCAACGCCGTCTATGTTTCTTTTTCCCGCTGCTGTTCGCCTCGGTGGCGGTGCTGGCCGACGACGGCAGCTCCGAGGCGCGGCAACCTCAGGCCGATGGCGGCGAGACCCTGATTTCCGGCATGTCGATCCTCGGCAATCACGAGGCGCCAAAGTCGCTGGTGATCGTGCCGTGGAAAAGCTCGGAAATCGGCGGCAAGGAAGCCTTGCTGTCCGACGCCCTGGATGGCGCCCAACCCGTGGACAGAGACGTGTTCATGCGCGAGCTCGACTACTACCACATCCGCGAGGGTCGAGCCGTCGCTCATCCTGTGACGCATTGACGCCAACAGCAGATTCCTGCCGCGATTTGGCAGACCTGTGGCGGCTAATGCGGGTTCCATCACACCGTCATTCATCGCCTTTACATATCCTCCACAAACGACGTCTGTGTGCTCATTGAGGATCGGAAAATGGATTTAATTTACTCGGTGGTGGGATTCTTTGTTACCGGGGGAACGTTCATGTACCCCATCCTGCTGGTGCTGGTCATCGGCGTCGCCATCGCGGTGGAGCGCTACGTGACTTTGTCACTGGTGACCAACAAGAACAAAACCATGTGGGCCTCGCTGCAGCCGTTGCTGACGAAGGGCGACTTCGACAAGGCGCGGGATGTGGCCGCCAAGGACGACTCGACGGTTTCGAAGCTGCTGAGCTCCGGTCTCGCCCGCCAGGGCGCGGTGCGGCGCCGTGAGGACATCGAGATCGCCATGGAAGAGAGCATGATGGAAATCATTCCTCAGCTCGAAAAGCGCACCCCCTACGTCGCCCTGGCCTCCAGCCTCGCTACCCTGCTTGGTCTGCTCGGCACCATCATGGGCCTGATCCAGGCTTTTACCGCGGTGGCCAACGCCAATCCCGCGGAGAAGGCCGACCTGCTCTCCGCGAGCATCTCGGTGGCCATGAACACCACGGCGTTCGGGCTGATGGTGGCCATCCCGCTGCTGGTCGTCCACGCGGTTCTCACCACCAAGACCGGGGAGATCGTCGACAGCCTGGAAATGGCCTCGGTGAAGGCGCTCAACGTCATTTCGGCAACGTCCAAACGGCAATTCCAGGCAGCTGCCTGAGATGGCACGCACGCACCACTACAGACGTCGGACCAAGGAGCCGGCGGAGCTCGACATGACCACCTTTCTGAATCTCATGGTGGTGCTGGTGCCGTTTCTGCTGATCACCGCGGTGTTCTCGCAGATCACCATCGTCGAGCTGAGCCTGCCGACCGGATCCAGCGCGAGCACGCCGAGCGAGCCGACGTTCCGCGTGGAAGTGGTGGTGCGCGAGACCGGGCTGGAAATCAGCAACGGCACTGCGGTGATCGCTGCGCTGCCGAAGGTCGACGACGAATACGACCTGGCGACGCTGGGCGACTACCTGTTGTCCCTGAAGCGCGACTATCCGGACAAAGACGAAGCCTCGGTGCTGCTCGAGCCCCACATCGAATATGACCATCTGATCCAGGTGATGGATGTGGTGAGAAGCAGCGAGCATCGCCTGGAGGGCGAGGACGGCCTGGTGGAGATCGTCCGGGCGCCGCTGTTTCCCGAGATATCCATTGGGGATGCGCCATGAAGAGCTCCCGCAGAATCCGGCGGATGTCGCGCAACCGCAAGGCCGTCACCAAGATGAGTCTCACGTCGCTGATGGACGTGTTCACCATCCTGGTGTTCTTCCTGCTGGTGAATTCGGCATCGAGCGAAGTGCTCGAGACCCCGAAGCAGATCACCCTGCCGGATTCCGTTGTGGAGGCCAAACCACGGGAAACGGTGGTGATTTTCATCACCCCGGAGGCGGTGCTGGTTCAGGGAGAGCCGGTGGCGCTGATGGCCGACATCCTCGCGTCGGATGAGCAGACGATCAGCGCGATCACCGATCGGCTCGCAGAGCTGAAACAGAACGTCATCGGCGTCAGCACGCATACGGTGGCGGAAAGTCAGGAGGTCACCATTCTCGCGGACCGCTCGATCCCCTTCAGCGTGGTGAAGAAGATCATGTCGACGTGCACCGGCGAGGGCTTTGGGAAAATTTCCCTCGCGGTGGTCCAGAAAGCCTCCCAGCAGGGTTAGGGTTTACGTGAGCACTGGAATATCGACGCAGCAACAGGACCTCAGCGCGCAGCTTGCCGAGGCGCAGCAGCAGGCGGAAGCGCTCGAGCGGGAACTGCATGCGCTCGACGCCGAACTGCAGGCGCTGGCACCCCGTGGGCATCAGTACCGCCTGCTGGAGGAGGTGCTCGTATCCCTGGAGAAGCTCGACGGCGTTGGCGCCAGCGAGCTCTTCTGGGGTGAGCGCGCGCCCCCGGAAGGCACCGCCGAGCACGTGCTGTGGGCGCGTGGTCTCGCCGCAGGCTTTCACGACGAGGTCGCTGCGGTTGAGCAGCGTCGTCAGGCGCTGGTCGAGCGCATGGACGGTGAGCACGAGCTGCGCGAGATACTGCAGGACGAGCTGTTCGAGCTCGAGCAGCAGGAGGAGCGGCGCCGCAACGAGTGGGTGGTCGAGCGCGAGGTCAGCGATCTGCCGTTGCGCCCCGCGGTCATGCCTTGGGCGCGGGGCAGTGGCGACGACGACCAACTGTTCCGCCGCTCGCTGGCAGCCTCGGTGGTGTTCGGGCTGCTGTTCGGCCTGCTGCTGCCCCTGGTGGATCTGCCGATCCCGACCCGTGCGGAAAAGATCGAGGTGCCCGAGCGCCTTGCCCGGCTGATCAAGCAGGAACCACCGCGGCCGACCCCGCCGCCCCAGGTGGCGCGTGAGGAGCCAAAACCGGAAGAGGTCAGGCCCGAACCGGTAACCGAGCCGAAACCGGCGCCGGAACCGCAGCCGCGTCAGGAAGCGCCGGCACCCCAGGTGGCCGAGCAACCGTCGGTGCGGGCGCGCACCGAAACCACCGGCATCCTGGCGTTTCGCGAGAGTTTCTCCAATCTGGCCGACGGTCGGCCTTCCACCCAATTGGGCGCCCAGGCACGCATCAGCAACGCAGGCCAGTCCACCACCGGTCGTACCGAGCGCTCCATGGTGACCACCCAGGCGCCGGGCAGCAGCGGCGGCATCAATACCGCGGCGCTCAGCCGTAACGTCGGCGGGCCCGGCGGAGGTCTGATCGAAGGCGTTGCGCTCACCCGGGTGGCGAGCTCCATCGGCGGCAGCGGCGGCCAGGATCGTCCGCTCAGCGACGGCCCGTCTGCCGGGCGTACCGACGAGGAAATCCAGATCGTGTTCGATCGCTACAAGGCGGCGCTGTACCGCATCTACAACCGGGAATTGCGCAACGACCCGACGCTGCGCGGCCAACTGGTGCTGCGGCTCACCATCGAACCGGACGGATCGGTGTCGCTGTGCGACGTGCGCTCGTCGGAACTCGACTCGCCAGAGGTGGCGCGGCAGGTGGTCGAGCGGGTACGGGGCTTCAACTTCGGCGCCAAGGTGGGCATCCCGGCGATGACCATTCTTTATCCCATCGACTTCCTGCCCGCCGCGTGATGATGGGTTCACTGGCAACGCGCGCCGCGCTCAGGATGGCGACTCGGGGGCTGATGCTGTTCGTCGTGCTGATGGGCATGGCGTTCCCAGCCCTCGCCAGCAACTGCTCGGATGCGCCGTACTTCGGCGTGATCGACGGCGACGTGGTCGCGGCGCCCTCGCAGATTCAGATCGACATGAACTGCACCATCCGCAATTTCCCCTCGCCGAATGTGCTCATCACCAACTTCAGCTTTTTCACCAATCCCGGCGGTAACGACGAACGCTACCTGGTGATTTTCGACAACGTCGTCCACACCGGCAACATGTCGTGCAACGCCACCCACGAGCATCGCATCTGGTTCACCAATGGCTCGTCCACCAAGATCAAGGAAAACTGCCAGAACCTGCTGATACCGGTGGAGAAGATCGACAAGCGGAACCCGGCCCCGACCGCTGTGGTCGGGGTGCCGTTCACCTACCGGCTGACGATTCCGGTGCTGTTCGACCCGGCCACCAGTGGCGTCATCAACAACAGCGGCTCGGTGAACACCCTGCATGGCATCAGCATCTCCGACGATCTCACGGCCACCGGGGCAGATCTCAGCTACGTGAGCCACCGGGTCTATTGGCTGAACGCGCCCGACGCGCCGTTGCCGCACAGCTTCTCCGACGGCGGCACCGGCAAACATCTGAGCTTCGGATTTCCCGCTGACTTCGTCATTCCCGCCGGTGAGCAGTTGGTGATCGAAATCACTGTGGTCGCCGACGACACCCCCGGAAACGTCTCGGGGACGCAGTTCGTCAACACCGCCAAGTGGGAGTTCGGCCGGCTCATCGACGGGGTGTTCTACACCCCGCTGCCGGGGGAGTGGGGGGTCACGGCGCCCATGACCATCGTCGCACCCGAGCTGGTGGTGACCAAGACCGGGCCGGCGACGCTGAACCTGGGGGAGTGGGGCGAGTTCACCGTCGACGTGCGCAACGTCGGGCTCATCGACGCCTGGGATCTGACCCTCATCGACCGGCTGCCCGACGGCCCCACGGGGGGCATGTGCGATACCTCGCCCCAGGTGCTCGGCGCGCGGGTCTACGCTGCCGACGGCGTGACCGCGGTGCCGGGAAAAGGTCCGCTGACCGAAGGCGTCGACTTTACCTTCAGCTATGAGGGAGCGCCTGCCTGCGAGTTCAGCCTGAACATGCTGACCGCCGCTGGCGCCATCGGCCCCGGCGAGCGATTGATCCTGAGCTACCGAACCCAGCTCGACGCCGACAGCCAGAACGGCGCGACCCTGACCAACGTTGCCGGGGCCACACGCTCGTTCAGCGCCAGCAGCGGCATCGAGCGCCAGATCTACAACCGTACGGTGACCGATGGTGGGCTCGATCACGAAGATGCCCATACCACCGCGGTGGCCGTGGCCGGGTTCTTCTTCGAGAAAACGGTGGCCAATCTGCGCAGCGGCCAGAATCCGGCCACCGTGGCGGCGCCCGGCGACCGGCTGCGCTACACGCTGCGCTTCCAGACCGTCGACGGGCTGAGCAACTTCAGAATCTACGACGAGTTGGATGCGCTGAACGCGCCGGCGGCGTTCGTGCCCGGGTCGCTTGCGCTGGTCGGCCCGCTGCCGCCCGGTGCGGTGAACAACAGCAATGCCAACGGCGGTGCGAGCGGCACCGGCGTGATCGACATTGGCGGTTTGAACCTGCCGCCCGGCGGCCAGGTACAGATTCAGTTCGACATCACCGTGACGTTGAGCGCCACCGATGGCAGCATCGTCGCCAATCAGGCCCAGCTGCTGGCGGATGGCGTGCCGTTCACCGTCAGCGACGACCCCAACGTCAACGGCCTGGCGGATCCGTTCGTCGAGGGCGACGAGGACCCGACCCGGCTGGTGATCTTCGAGTCGGTGCTGAGCTTCCAGAAGACGGCGGTCTCGGGTACCACGGCTACACCGGGGGACGTGGTGCGCTACCGATTCGAGGTGCGCAACACCAGCGACGTTCCGGTGGGGACGTTCTCACTGGTCGACGACATCGACACCCTCAACGATCCGGCGCTGTTCGTACCCGGCAGCCTGACGCGGGTCAGCCCGCTGCCCGCGGGTGCGACCGATGCCAGCAATGCCAACGGCGGCAGCAAGCAGACGGGGCTGATCGACATCCGCAATCTGACGCTTGGCGTCGCCGGGTCGGCGAACGATGCCCTGG
>JBLRXD010000084.1:0-15225 GCA_047920935.1 Pseudomonadales bacterium
CGGTGGTGGTCGGGCCGGTGACCTGCCAGTCCGGCGGCAGGTCGAGCCGCCCGGTGCCGGTGCCGAAGAACGGCGTGCCGCCGTCGTCGAACAGGTTGCGAGGGATCTGCTGGTAAACCAGCGTCAACCGTTGATCCCCTTGGCGGCCGAGTTCGGCTTCGAAGCGTCGGCTGTTCAGGCCGAGCCGTTGACCGGCCAGGCGCCAGTAGGCGAGCTCGTCGGAGTCCCGGGCGGGGCGAGCGGCGAATTCGAAATCGGCGAGCAATGCCGGCCCCTCGTCGCGCAAGCCGCTGTATTTTCCGTAGCGATAGGAGCTCTCATCCACATAACCCAGGCCCAATTCCAGTTGGCCCTGGATGTCGCCGGCGGCCGCCGGCACCAGGGCCACTGCGGCCAGCGCCATCAGCAACCCGCGGCAGCCGCTGGTGCTCATCGGATGAATCCGGCGCCGGAAGGGTGATTCGAACCATGCACCTGGGTATGGCAGTTCATGCAGTCGCGGCCGAGGATCTGCCGTGACGCGCCCTGGGGCGGCACGCCCAGGGCGGTTTCCAGCGAGGACGGATGGAACGCGCCCAGGTGGCATTCCTGGCACATCCATGGCGAGCGACGCACCAGCAGGTTCCTGTGAGTGGAGCCGTGAGGCGAGTGGCAGAGGGTGCAGTCTTCGGCCACCGGCGCATGTTCCCACAGGAACGGGCCACGGAATTCCGCGTGACAGCCGAGGCAGCTGTCGTTGACGCTGTCGCGCACCAGTTCCGCCGGCGCCGGGCTGCCGTGGGGTGCATGACAGTCGCCGCACACCATGCTGCCCCGGCCCAGCCCCATCGCCAGTGGATGGGTCGACGGGCGCAGGAATTCGGAGCGCTGCCGTCGATGGCAATCCAGGCAGACGCCCGCCTGGGTGCTGTGGCTCAGCACCGGATCCTGGCGTGGGTGCACCCGGTGACAATCGCTGCAGACCACCTCGGCGAAGCGATGGGCGCTGCCGTGCCAGTGATGGCCGGCGTCGCGCTGGTGACAGCCGATGCAGGCGGCCTCTTTGACGGCAGCCGCTTCCTCGGGCCTGAATGCCACCGCCGGCGGCGGTCTGCTGCCGTCGTCCCGACGGCCGGTGACGTGCTCGGCGCTGGGGCCGTGGCAGGCCTCACAGGCTCTGCCTTCGGCCGCGAACGGGGTGCGCTGATCTGCCCGCACGCCATGCACCCCGTGGAGAATGCCGGCAGCCGGATTGGCGCTGTCCGGGCCGTGGCACATGAGGCAACCTTCGGCGCCGCGATCGAAGTACTCGGCGTTCGCGCCATCCGTGGCCGCGACGGAGCCTGCCCACACCAGGATCAACCAGCACAGCGCCAGCCCACGGCCCCAAACCGTGCTGCGGCGCCGGCATGTGCTCGACCCGGCGTCTTCGACCGGGGAAGCGGACGTCCAATTCATGTGGGCTTGTTGACGCTTGTCCATGGGCAAATCGTAGCATTTGCGGGGCCCCGCAGGGCGAGCGCTCAGGGCGGTTAGAGGAGTGGCACGAATACTGTCATTATATGGGCTCGCGCGCATTCGAGCGCCAGTACGGACCAGACGAGGAGCTTTCGCTCGTGTCCCTGAAGACCGCCGTCGCATCACGCTTCATGGCATGGCTCACCGGCGAAGAACGCCTGCGGCGTGCCCGGGCGCGGGTCGAGCGCAAGCGCCGCAGTAGCGGTGCGGCGCATCGCATCGACTACTTTCATCAGGTCGACGACCCGTACGCGCACCTGGCGGTGCAGGCATTGCTCGCCCTCAGGGAGCGTTATCAGGTGGAAATCGTGCCCCACCTGGTGGGGCCGCCCGCGGACTGGGCGGCGCCGGAACGGGAACTGCTGAAGGCGTACGCCCGCCTCGACGCTGTGCGCCTGGCCGACAAGGCCGGGCTGCATTTCGTCGACCCGGGCCGGCAGCCCGCCGCATCACGGCTGCAGGCTGCAAGCGCCGCTCTGGCGGCGCGGCTGGGCGCCGCGGATTTTTTCGACGCGGCGACGGAGATCGGCGGCGCGCTGTGGGCCGACGGGGATATTCCCGCGGAATCGGCGGACGTCGCCGCCGCCATCGCTGCCGGCGAAGCCCGGCGGCAAGCCCTCGGCCATTTCATGAGCGCCATGATCTACTACGGCGGCGAGTGGTACTGGGGCGTCGATCGGCTGCATTATCTCGAGGCGCGGCTGGTTGAATTGGGCGCGCGCAAGCCGGCGGCGCCGGCCCGGCCGGTGTACCTGGAGCCATCGGTGCCCGCAGTGGGCACCGGCGCGCGCGCCAACCAGGGCAGCCTCGCCACCACAGCCACGCTGCACTTCTACCTGTCGTTTCGCAGCCCTTACACGTATCTCGCCACGGAGCGGGTCAAGGCCCTGGCAGACGCCTACGGCGCCGATCTGCAACTGCGATTCGTGCTGCCCATGGTGATGCGCGGGCTGCCGGTGCCGCGCATGAAGGGTATCTACTTCGCGCAGGATGCCGCGCGCGAGGGGCGGCGGCTGGGCGTGCCGTTCGGCAGGATCGCCGATCCCGTCGGCACGCCCGTGGAGCGGGGCTACTCGCTGCTGCCCTGGGCGCGGGACCAGGGTCGCGGCTACGAGTACTGCCGGGCATTCCTCCGGGCGGTGTGGTCGGAGGGCGTCGACGCCGGCAGTGACGCCGGCCTGCGGCGCATCGTCACCGCTGCCGGGCTCGACTGGCGGGCGGCCGCGCCGCTGGTGGGCAACGACGCTTGGCGCGCGGAGGCGGAGGCCAATCGTGCGGAGATGCTTGCTCTCGGTCTGTGGGGCGTGCCTTGCCTGCGCGTCGACGATCTCGCGGTGTGGGGCCAGGATCGGCTGTGGGTGATCGAGGATCAATTGCAACGACTGGCGCTGGATGACGCCGCCGAGGGCACTGATGAGCGACCGTAGGACGAGCAGAGCTGCATCGAGGACGGTTGCGTCAGCGGCGCCGGCAGCGGACCCCGGCGACGGCCGGAGAATGCGCAGCGAGCGCAGCCGTGCGCAGATCATCGATGCCATGCTGGCGTTGATCCGCGAAGGCGATGTCAGCCCCAGTGCCGCTCGGGTAGCCGAGCGCGCGGGTGTTGCGTTACGCACGGTGTTCAGACATTTCGAGGATATGGACAGCCTTTATCGGGAGATGTCCGCGCGGGTCGAAAGCCAGATCATGCCGCAGTTCCTGAAGCCTTACGAGGCGAGAGCGTGGCGGCCCAGACTGCGGGAGCTGGTGGCGCGGCGGGCTGCGCTCAACGAGCAGATCTTCCCGTTTCGGCTGGCCGGCGATCTGCGGCGGTTTCAGTCGACGTTTCTCATGGAAGATTACCGCCGCAGTCTGGCGCTCGAGCGCTTGGCGCTCGGCGCGGTGCTGCCGCGGCAACTGTCCGCCGATCCGATTCTGTTCGCTGCGCTCGACATGGCCACCGGGTTCCAGGGGTGGCTGCGACTACGCCAGGATCAGGGGCTGTCGCCGGCCGAGGCCGAAGCCGTCATCGTCTTTACGGTGGAGCGCCTGATCGCGGGCTTTTAGCCGCCTGAAGCCGCCTGCCGCCACAGGGCTCGGCTGCCGCGCCACGCGAGCCACACCAGACCAAGCAGCACCACGGCAGCCAGCGCCAGCTGCCAACGGAAGTGCTGTATCTGCTTCGCCAGCGAGTTGGCGGCCAGCTGCCGCTGCATGTCGTAGCCTTTGGGCAGCGGCAGCACGCCCATCTCGGCGACGTAGGCATCGTAGTCGGCCAGCAACTGGGCTTTGCGCTCTGGCAGGTAGTCAGAGAGATCGCGGGTTTCGCCGGGATCCGCGCGGATGTCGAACAACCGCCACTCGCCGTCGCCCCAGGGTGGCATGTTGCGGGTGATCTTGTGGTCGCCGCGCAGCAGCGCGGCGTTGCCGGCGGCCTCGATGCCCACGGCCTCTTCGGGGCCGTACACCGCGTCGCGATCGCCACGCAGAACGGGCAGCAGGCTGCGCCCGGTGATGGCGACGGTACCGTCGTCCGGCGCCGGATCGAGGCCGGCGTAATCCAGCAGCGTCGGGGTGATGTCGGTGACGAAGCTCAGGGCGTCGATGCGCGGCTGCGTCGGGGCGTCGGCAGCGGCGATGATCAACGGCACCCGAATGCCGCCCTCGGCTGCGTAGAACTTGAACAGCGCTCCTGGCGAGGCTGCGGCCAGCGCCCACTCCAGGCCGATGAAGGCGTAGCTGCCTCGCTCCCCCAGGTTCTCCAGCTTGCGGTCGTAGCCGTTCAGCGCCATCCAGGTGGGGAAGCCGCGCTGACTCACCGGGTGGCTGGGCTCGGGGCCGTTGTCCGAGGTCACCACGAACACGGTGCGCTGGTAGAGGCCCTGCTGCCGGAGATAACTGACGAGTCGACCGACGTGGTGGTCCATGGCCTCGAGCATGGCCGCGTTGACGGCCATGCTCTTGGCGTACAGCGCGCGCTCGTCCGCGGTCAGCGCATCCCAGCCGCGCGTGCCCTCCGCCAGCGGCGCCAGCGGCGCGTCCGCGGCGATCAGGCCGAGATCTCTGGCGCGCTGCCAGCGCTGTACCCGCAGCACCTCCCAGCCGGCGTCGTAGACGCCTTCGTAGCCATCGACATAGGCTTTCGGGGCCTGAACGGGGATGTGAATGGCCTGGAACGCCAGATAGGCGAAAAACGGCTGCCGAGGGTGACCGCCGCCGTCGGCGCCGGAATCCAGATATTCGATCATCCGGTCCACCAGGAACTCCGAGGAGTAGAAATCGTCGGGCAGCCGGGCGCGCTCACCATCCTCGAACCAGTCTGCGTTGGGATAGTAGGGCATGTACGGCTTCTGCTCCCAGTTGTCGGCGCCGGAGGCGTCGAGAATGAACGAGCGGTCGAAGCCGTGGTCCACCGGCAGCGCCCCGGGGCCGTGGCCGAGGTGCCACTTGCCGGTCATGTAGGTGCGGTAGCCGGCGGCTTTCAGCCGGCTGGCGATCGTGGTCACCCCGGGTTCCAGGCTCATGGTGTACCCCGGCTGGCCGCGCAGCTCCCGGGGCAGCACTTCGGGAATGGTGGCGACGCCGGTGCGGTGATTGTCGACGCCGGTCAGCAGCATGGCTCGGGACGGTGCGCACAGCGGCGAGGTGCGGTACTGGGTGAAGACGCTGCCTTTGGCTGCCAGGGCGTCGATGTGGGGCGTGCGGGCCTCGCCGCCGTAGGCGCCGAAGTCCATCAACGCAGCGTCATCCACCAGGATGATCACGAAGTTCGGCTGCTCCGCCGCGGCCGCAGCCGCGGCTGCAGCCGCGCCCCCCGCCAGGAGGACCAGCGCCAGCCCGGCCCAGGCACGCAGGCGGCGGGCCTGCGTCGGGGCCCTGGCGCGCCGCGGCCCGATACCCCTGGTTGCTGAGCGGAACGGTCGTCGAGCGGTGCAGGTTGCCATGGATCCCGGTGTCCGGCGAAAGTAATGGCACGGATGGTGTTACAAGTTACCAATCCAATACAAGCGTCATATACGCCGGTTATCATCGCGCCTGCAGCAGTCGCGCGAGGGCGAGTATGAGCATACGAGTCGGAATCAACGGTTTCGGCCGAATCGGAAGGCTGGTGGTGCGCGCAGCGTGGGCGTGGCCGGAGTTGGAGTTCGTCCACGTCAACGATCCTGCCGGTGACGCTGCGACCTTCGCCCACCTGCTGAATTTCGATTCGGTGCACGGCCGCTGGTCGGAGGAAGCCGTGGCCGACGGGGAGGGCGACGGGAGGGGCATCCTGATCGCTGGCCGGCGCATGCGCTTCACCAGCAATGCCAGCATCGACGACACCGACTGGAGCGATTGCGATCTGGTCATCGAATCGAGCGGTCGCATGCGCACGTTGGCACAGCTGCAGCCGTATCTCGACCAAGGGATGCAGCGGGTGGTGGTGAGCGCGCCGGTGAAGGAGGCCGGCGCCCTGAACGTGGTGATGGGCGTCAACGAGCAGTTGTTCGACCCCGACCACCACCGCATCGTCACCGCCGCGTCCTGCACCACCAACTGCCTGGCGCCCGTTGTCAAGGTGGTCCACGAGACCTTCGGCATTCGCCACGGCTCCATGACCACCATCCACGATCTGACCAACACCCAGAGCATCCTCGATCAGGCGCACAAGGATCTGCGCCGCGCCAGGGCAGCGGGTATGTCGTTGATCCCCACCACCACGGGTTCCGCCACGGCCATCGGCGAGATCTTTCCCGAGCTGCGCGGCCGCTTGAACGGTCATGCGGTGCGGGTGCCGCTGGCCAACGCCTCGCTCACCGATTGCGTATTCGAACTCGAGCGGGCGACTTCCGCCGAGGCGGTGAATGCTGCGTTTTCCGAGGCAGCGTCCGGAGCGCTGCGGGGCATTCTCGGCTACGAGGAGCGGCCGCTGGTGTCCATCGATTACCGCACCGACCCGCGCTCGGCGGTTATCGACGCCGCCAGTACCATGGTGATCAACGGCACCCAGTTGAAAGTCTATGCCTGGTACGACAACGAGTGGGGCTACGCCAACCGCACCGCGGAACTGGCCCGGCTGGTCAGCCGGGCCGGCTGACGGCAGCGGTCGTGGTGGGAATGCTGACTTCCGCGAGCCCAGCGGTGCGCCAGTATCTGGTGGTCACCGGCAACTACTGGGCGTTCACGCTTACCGATGGCGCGCTGCGCATGCTGGTGGTGCTGCACTTTCACCAGCTCGGCTTCAGCCCGCTGGAAATCGCCACGCTGTTCCTGTTCTACGAATTCTTCGGCATCGTCACCAACCTGCTGGGCGGCTATCTGGGCGCACGCATCGGCCTCAATCGAACCATGAATTTCGGCTTGGCGCTGCAGGTGGTCGCGCTCACCATGCTGATGGCACCCACGGCCTGGTTGTCCGTAGCCTGGGTCATGGCAGCTCAAGCCCTTTCCGGCATCGCCAAAGATCTCAACAAGATGAGCGCCAAGAGCGCCATCAAGCTGCTGGTGCCGGCCGGTCAGCCCGGCGCCCTGTACCGTTGGGTGGCGCTGCTCACCGGTTCGAAGAACGCCTTGAAGGGTGTCGGCTTTTTCCTCGGCGGCGCCATGCTGGCCGCGCTGCAGTTCCGCGGCGCCCTGCTGGTGATGGCGGGCGGCCTGTTTCTGGTCTGGCTGGCAAGCCTGGCGCTGCTCAAGCGCGATCTCGGCAGGGCCGTCGTGAAGCCGAAGTTCCAGGACATCTTCTCGAAGAGCCGGCCCGTGAACCTGCTATCCGCCGCGCGACTGTTTCTGTTCGGTGCCCGGGATGTCTGGTTCGTGGTGGCTTTGCCCGTTTACCTGGCCATGGAGCTGGGCTGGGACTTCACTCTGGTAGGTGGGTTTCTGGCGGCCTGGATCATCGGCTACGGCATCGTCCAGTCGGCGGCGCCGGTGGTGACGGGCAGCGCTGCGGGGCTCAGCCCCGACGGTCGCACGGCGGTGGCATGGGCGCTGCCGTTGGCGGTGGTGCCGGCGACCATCGCCGTGATCATGGGGGTCGCCGACGGGCACACGGCGGCGTTGCTCGGCGGCCTGCTGGTGTTCGGCGCCCTGTTTGCGGTGAATTCGTCGCTGCACAGCTATCTGATCGTGTCCTACGCCCAGGCCGACGGGGTTTCCCTGGACGTGGGCTTCTACTACATGTCCAATGCGGCGGGCCGGCTCATCGGCACCATGCTCTCCGGCTGGGTATTCCAGGCCTATGGCCTGGAGGCGTGTCTGTACGTGGCGTCGGCGTTCCTGGCGCTGGCGGCCGTGATTTCGCTCGGCCTGCCGACGCGCAGGCAGGCTACGGTGCCCTGACTGCTCAACGACGGGCGCCGAACAGCACCAGCAACAAACCCACCACTGCAGCTATGCCGCCGAACAGCAGGTAGTTTCTGGTCTCATCGGTGAAGCGGCCGGTTAGACCTTCGAACACCTGCTCCGTCGGGCTTTCGGCGGCGTTCCATCCCATGATCAGCAGGATTGCGCCCCCCACCAGCAGGGCGATTCCGAGTATCCGGGTCCAGTGCATGGCGCGTCCTCCTTCAGCAGAGTGGTCGGTCTTTCCAGCACCCTAACGTTTCGAGCATGGGCTTTTCAATGCAGACCCGCATTCCTGCTTCAGGGCGGCGGCCGGTATCGGCTCGGATGTCAGTCGCCCCTGACCCGGCTGCCGTGCGCGATGCGGTCGCTGGGATGGGTGATGATGGTTTCCCCCGGGGCGAGGCCGTCGGTAACCTGGGTCCACAGGCCGCTGCGACGGGCCGTACTGACGGCCCGGCGTTCGGCGCGGCCGTTGCTGATGACGAACACGGTCCAGCGGCCTTCGTGGCGAAACATAGCGCTGGTGGGAATCTGCAGCACGTCGAAACCTTCCCAGAGCACGAAGCGGGCTTCCACCCGATAACCATCACCCAATGCCGCCCACTGCTCGCGCGGCGTAACCAGCTCGACCATCACCGGCACGCGCTGCTCCTCGACGCCCAAGGCGGAAATGCGCTGGAATCCCGCGGGTTCCACCCGTCGCACTCGACCTTCGAGCTGCTCGTCTCCGCCCCAGCGTTCGAGGATCACGCGCATGCCCTGGGCGACCCGCAAGGCATCCATCGACAGCAGATCGACCTGCACTTCGAGCTCGGCAAGGTCGCCGAGCTCGAGCACCGGTTCGCCCGCGGACACCGGCCCTTCGGTCCAACGGAAACGGCGGGTGATGGTGCCGCCAATGGGCGCCTGCACCGCCAGGGTAGGCTGGTCTGGCGTGCGCTCGCCGTCGGCAACCTCGAGCACCACCCGCGCCGACTCGAGTTCGAACCGCGCCACATCGACCCGGTGACGCGACGCCCGGACGGCGGCGCGAGCGGCATCGCGGGCGGCGCGACGACGATCGCGCTCCTCGGCCGCCAGCAGATTGCGCTCGTGCAGGCGCTCGGCGCGCTCGAGTTCGGCTTCGGCCAGCGCCAGATCGCTTTGCCGGGTCTCCAGCTCGGCCTCGGCCGCCTGGATCCGCGCCCGGGCGGCGGCCACGGCTTCGCGCGCCTGCTCGCGGCTGCGCGCGTCGAGGGCCGGCGCAGGTAGCGGTTCGAGTTCGAACAGCGTCTGCCCGCCGCCGATCAGATCTCCCGGCTCCAGCTGTACCCGGCGCAGGTAGCCGGTGATCGGCGCGGTCACCAGGTACGGATCGCGCAGCCGGGTGCGGCCTTCGTCTTCGACGTAGTCGGCGAAGTAGCCGCGCTGCACGTCGGCGACGCTGACCGGAATCGGCGCCGGTATCAGCGCCAGTACCAGCAGGGTCAGGGTGACCACGACCGCGGCGGCGATAATGACCGTTTTGCGGGTGCGCATGGGGCTACTCGACCGTCTTCAGTGCGGAGATCATGTCCAGCCGTCGCAGCCGACGCAAGATGAGCAGCAGCGACAATGCCGACGCCAGGATTACGCCCGCAGCGGAGAACGCGTAGGTCTGCATGCTGATGACGAAGGGAATGCGGAACAGATCCATGCTCATGGCTTGGTTCAGCAACCAGGCGAAGCCGGTACCGAGCAGCCAGCCCACGGGAATGGCGATCAGCGTGAGCAGGGCGATCTCGCCCATGAGGATCCATGCCACCTCGCCGTGGCTGAAACCGAGCACGCGCAGCGTCGCCAGCTCTCGGGCCCGCTCGGCAAAGGCGATGCGGGCATTGTTGTAGCAGACGGCGAAGGCGATGGAGCCCGCCAGCAACAGCAGAATCGCCATGAACAGCAGCACGGTATCGTCGATGTACTGCCGCAGGTTCTGCTCCGCCTCGGCGACCAAGCCGATGCTCGCCACCCGGGGCACGTCCCACAGACGCCCGAACAACTGCTGCTGCATGGAGCGATCGGTCAGCAGCCAGGCGCCGGAGATGGCGGGGCCCTCGCGCATCAGGCGGTTGAGCGCGCGCCGCTCCATGTAGGCGCTGACGCCGATGGGTTCATCGACGGTGGCAGCCAGTTGCGTGGTCACGGTGCGCCGATGACCTTCCATGACCTCTACCTGCACCGGGTCGCCCGGACGCAGCTGCAGGTGATCGGCCAGGTAACGAGTCATCACCAATCCTTCAGGCGGCAGCGACACCGGCCGATAATCGGCGTCCACGAGGCCGCGCAGCACCGGCTCTGCGTCGAGGCCGAGGATGCTGCTGCGGTAGTCCCGGGGGCCGTGCACCAGTCGCACCGGGACGCTGCGGTAGGTCTCCACGTGGTGGACGCCCGGCTGCGCGCGCAGCTCCGCGGCGGCCCGTTCCGGAGTGGGCTCGGTAAATGTCAGGTGCACGTCCATGCGCTGCACCAGTCGGTACTGCACGTCCAGCAGGTGGTCGACGGCGCCGAACTGGAAACTGCCCAGCAGCAGCAGGGCGGCCGACAACGCAATGCCGAAGACCGACAACGCGGCCTTGATCCGGTGACGGGCGAGGTTGCGGACGATGATCCGCGTCGGCTGGTCGAGCAGGCGCCCCAGTGCCGAGCCTTCGAACCAGCCGCGACTGAAGCGATCCGGCGCCGGCGGACGCATGGCCTCGGCGGGCGGCAGGCGCACCGCATCGTAGACGGCGCGGAAGGTGCCCAGAGCCGCGGCGCTGCTCGCCACCAGCAATGCCAGGGCAATTACCCAGGCCTGCAGCCGGAACAGCATGTCCGGGAAGCGGAAGTACTCGGCGTACACCCCGGCCAACCCTTCCGCGGCCCAGGCGCCGAGCCCGACGCCCACCGCCGACCCGAGCAGCACGATCAGCCCGGTCAGGGCGCCGTAGTACCTGGCCATGTCGCCGTTGCTGTAGCCGAACGCCTTGAGCACCGCCACCTGCTGGCGCTGGGTGCGGATGATGCGGCCGATGAGCACGTTGAGGAGGAAGGCGGCCACGCCGAGGAAGATGGCAGGCAAAACGGTGGCCATGACGCCGAGTTGATCGAGCTCTTCGCTGAGGAACCGATGGGAGATCTGATCGTCGCGACCGTGGGCGCCGATGCCGCCGTAGCGGGCAAGGATCTGATCCACGGCATCGATGACCAGGGACTCCGATGCGTCCGCCTGCAGGGTTATCGCCACGTCGTTGAAGGCGCCGTCCATACCGAAGGCATGGCCCAGAGCGCGACGGTTCATCCACAAGACCCCGAAACGCTCGTGGTCGGGCAGCAGATCTCCGGGCCCGAGTTGGTAAATGAACTCGGGCGACAGCGCGACACCGCTGACGCTCAGGCGCTCGAACCGGCCCTGGATGATGGCCAGCACCTCGTCTCCCGGCTGCAGCCCATGAGCATCGGCGAACGGTTCGCTGATCACCACCTGATCGGTGCGGCCGGATTCCGGCAGGCTCCCTTCGCGCAGGTGCAGACGGTTGAGCAGCGGCTGCCGGCCGTCGGGAATCGAGATCAGCAGCCCGCGGATCGGGTCGGGAAATCCGGGCACTTCCAGGCGCACCGGTGCGCGCACGCGGGTTTCCACCCGATTGACCCCGGGTACCTCACGTAGTCGCTCCGCCACCCGTTCCGGCGCCCGCTTCAGGCTGGCGAACACGTCGGCGAACTGGTGGGTCTGGTAGAAGCGCTCCTGGGACAGGGTCAGCGCGTCGAGGGAGGTCACGGCGATGATCAGCACCATGACTCCGGCCGCCACCACCGTGCCGATCGCCAACGTCTGGCCCGCCAGAGACCACAGGTCGCGTAGCAGCTTGCGGGTCAGGGTGCGCATTACCAGCGCAGTTCCGACGGCGGCCGCCGGTCGGCGTTGACGTGCACCTCGGAGACGCGGCCATCGCTGAGGCGGACGACGCGGTCTGCCATGTGGCCGATCACCTCGTTGTGGGTGATGACGGCGGTGGTGGTGCCCAGCTCGCGATTGATCCGGTCGATGGCTTCGAGCACCCGGATGCCGGTGGTGGAATCGAGTGCGCCGGTGGGTTCGTCACACAGCAGCACGGCCGGCTGCTTGGCGATGGCACGGGCGATGGCCACCCGCTGCTGCTCACCGCCGGACAGTTGCGATGGAAAGTGATGCATGCGGTCTTCCAGCCCCACCAGGGCCAGGGCATCCTCCGGTCGCATCGGGTTGCTGCTGATCTCGGTGACGATGGCCACGTTCTCGACGGCCGTGAGGCTGGAAATCAGGTTGTAGAACTGAAACACGAAGCCGACGCTGTGCCGACGGAACTCCGTCAGCACCCGCTCGCTGGCGCGCACCAGATCCTGGTCGCGGTAGCGCACCTGGCCGTCGCTGGCGCTGTCGAGGCCGCCGAGGATGTTCAGCAGCGTGGATTTTCCCGACCCCGACGCGCCCAGCAGCACCGTCAGCTCGCCAGCGAACAGATCCAGATCCACGCCCCGCAGCGCGTGCACCTCGACCTCGCCGGTGATGTACACCTTGGTCAGGCCGCGCGCCGAAAACACCACGGCGGGCGTTGATTCGGCAGCGGACCCGGGGGTCATCCCTGCACGTCGCGCAGATGCACGGCTTCGTTCAGGGTCTGCACGCTGCGCTCACCGGAGCGCGCGCAGACGAAGCGATTGATGCTGGTGTAATCAGGGTTGAAGAACAGCCGCGGTGGCGACATGCCGATGACGTGGGAGCTCCAGATGTTGATCACGCCGCCGTGGCAGGTAACGGCGACGCGCTTGCCGGAATTGTCCCGGACGATCTGCTCGAGCGTGTCGACCACCGTCCGGGAGAACTCGTCGAAGCCCTCGATGGCTTCGCCGCGCATCAGCTTCCGCCAGCGCTGATAGTCGAGCTCCTTGAGGCGCTCCAGGGGCACGTAGGAGGAGTCGTGGCGATCGTACTCTGCCACCCCGTCGACAATCTCTATCTGCAGATCGAGCACTGCCGCCAGGGGCCGGGCGGTTTCTCTGGCCCGCACCAGCGGGCTGGAGTAGAGCCGGTCGATGCGCTCCTGCGCCAGCCACTGCGCCATCAGATCGGCCTGCTGATGGCCGGTGGCGGACAGCGGCGGGTCGGCCGGCTGGCCGTCCTGGTTCTCCACGTGCAGCGGCAGGCCGTGCCTTATGAGCAGTAGTTCCATGTTCAGCCTCGGGTCATGCGGTCATGCGGTCATGCATGCTGCAACATTCCACACTCCCTGTGCGCCGTCTACCAGTTGATGATGCGGTCGATGACGCCCTCGAATGCCGCCGGATCCCACGGCTCTGCGGTCATTGGGTCTACCCCTTGCGACGTCATCATCTTGTAGACGTAGGTGTGATTGACGTTGACGCCGAATGTCTGCCCCGTTATGTGACCGGCCTTGTCTGAGGCCAGAAAGCACACCAGCGGCGCCATGAACTGCGGCCCGAAGGTTTCTTCCGACATCCCTGCCATGCCCGGCAGGTCGCGGGTCATGCGGGTGTAGGCGTTGGGCGCCAGGGCGTTCACGGTGATGCCGTGGCGAGCGAGTTCCATGGAGGCGATGCGGGTTACCGCGTGAATGCCGGCTTTGGCGGCGCCGTAGTTGATCTGGCCGAAGTTGCCGAGCAGCCCGGAACTGGACGACGTGTTGATGATGCGGCCGCCTTGACCCTGGTCTTTCATCTGCCGTGCAGCCGCTTGCAGGCAGGCGAAGGTGCCGGTGAGGTGCACGTCGAGCACCGCCTGCCACTCTTCCGGGTTCATCTTCAGCAGCGTGCGATCGCGCAGGATGCCGGCGTTGTTGACGAGGATGTCGATGCGGCCGAAGTGCTCCACCGCGCGGCTGATGATGGCGTTGGCGCCCTCGAAGCTGGCGACGCTGGTGGTGTCGGCGATGGCGTCGCCGCCGGCGCCGCGAATCTCGGCGGCCACCTGCTCGGCCGCATCGCTGCTGCCGCTGCCGTCGAGATTGCCGCCCGGGTCGTTGACCACGACTTTCGCGCCTTGCGCGGCGAACAGCAACGCGTGTGCGCGGCCGATGCCGAAACCGGCGCCGGTGATGACGGCCACTTTGTCGTCGAGTAAGCCCATGTTCCTTCTCCCCTCAATGCATGTCGTCGAGAGTTTATGCGCTTGGCATGGCCGTGCGAAGCCATTGCCGGCATCCGCCGCCGCGATCGCCTCGTGGCCGCTGCAGCGGCGGGGCACAGACAGCCCCGGTGGAGTTGGCTAAGCTGGCGAAGCCACCGCATGGAGGAGGATCATGGATGTTGCGCGACACGGTGCGCGACATGGCCGGCTTGCTGGTCGCGACGGCAGCGCTGTGGGTCTATCACCTGTACGCCCGCAACCTGCCCACGGCAGCGCTGATCGGCGTCTGGGCGGCATTTGCCCTGGTCATGGCCGCGGGGCTGTTCTGGCGCGCCCGGATCCGCCGGCGCGCCTTTCTGCATGCTTATGTGGCCCCGTTGAGTCCGCTGGCTCGGTGGCTGCGCGGAGGCTGGCTGCTGGCGCTACGCCAGTTGCTGCTGGCTGCAGTGCTGGCGCTGCTGCTGGTCGTGGCGTTGATCCGCACCGGCACCACCGCCTGGCTGGCACTGCTGGCCAGCGTTCCGCTGCTGGCGCTGCTTCAGGTCGGCGTGCGCAGGGCGCTGGCGGCCCACGTCAGCGCAGGCTTTCTGCCGGAGCTGAGCTGGCGCATCAGCCTGGCGCTGGTGGGGGTGGCGCTGTTCGTCGCGGTGACCGTCATTGCCGCCCACCAGGAGTATCCGGATTTCGCCGCGGTGAGTCTGGAGCGCGCGGTCTGGCATCTGGTCGACCAGGAGAACGCCCGCAGCGACGCGGCATTGACGTTGCTGCAGCTGGCTGCCGCCAAGGATGGCCTCCGGCTGTGGCTGGCACAGCAACTGATGCCGATACCAGGCGCTGCGCTGGGGCAACTTGCCGGCTGGTTGGTGGTAGTTGCGGAACAAGCGCTGTTTGTGTGGTCTTACTTGCTGGTATGCAACGGAATCGTCATTGGGATGAACGCTCGTGATCGCGCTGTCGCCTGAGCCGCAACTACCGACACCTCAACGGCAGGCGTTGCACGTCGCGCTGCTGCTGCTGCTGCTGGCTCTGCTGGCGGCGCTGGCGTGGCTGGTGACGGACCAGAGGCAGCGGCCTTGGCAGGGCGCGGCGCAGTTCCCGCTGACGCTGGAAGACGGCCACTACCGCGTGGACGCACGCCAGCTCGACTGGCTGCGGCAGTTTTCGGCGCTGCGCTTCGCAGAAGGCGAGGAAGCCGCCCGGGCGCTGGCGGCTGCGGAGGTGAGCGCGCGCCTGGATGCGGCGTTTGCCGGCGTAGCCCAGCGGCTGCCCGAGTTCGCGGACTGGTACTACTCACTTTCCGG
>JBLRXD010000085.1:0-15123 GCA_047920935.1 Pseudomonadales bacterium
TCCACGGCCTCGGCGATGTCGTGCAGCACCAGCGGCTTCATGGCCTCTTCACCGTACTCGAGAAAACCGCGCTGGTGTTCGACGATCTTGGTGGCCACCTTGAGCAGGGTCTCGTTGCGGCTCTGCAGGCTCTTGAGAAACCAGCGGGCCTCCTGCAGGTTGTCGCGCAGGAAGGTGTTGTCGGTGCTGTTGTCGGCGCGCTTCACCAGGCTCGCATAGGTATCGTTGATGCGCAGTTTTGGGGTCGCATCGGCGTTCAATTCGACGTTCCAGCGGGCGCCGCGCCGGGTCACCAGCACGTCGGGCACCACATACTCGGATGCCTCGCTGGCGATGCTGGAACCGGGCCTCGGGTTGAGCGACTGGATCAGCCCGATCACCTCGGCCAGTTCCTCCTCGGCGAGTTTGAGCTTGCGCTTGAGCGCGGCAAAGTCCCTGGAGGCCAGCACGTCAAGGTACTCGCCCACCAGCTGGCGCGCTTGCGGCAGCCACTTGGTGTCGCGTGGCATTTGCGCCAGTTGCAGCATCAGACACTCCCCCAGGTCGCGCGCTCCCACGCCGGTCGGGTCGAACTGCTGAACCATCTTCAGAACCGCGACCACCTCATCGAGGTCGACGGCCGGGGTGCCGTCTTCCAGCGGGTCGATGCACCCGGCGATTTCCTCGATGGAGGCCTTGAGCATGCCGTCCGAGTCGATGGCATCGATGATGGCGGTGGCGATGGCGCGGTCGACGTCGGACATGGGCGTGAGGTTGAGCTGCCACATCAGGTGGTCCTGCAGGCTGCCCGCGGCGGTGTTGCGCGAATCCAGATCCCAGTCGTCTTCCGGTGCCGGCCCGCTGCTGGTGGAGCCGCCGTCGTAGATGTCGTCCCATTGGGTGTCGACGGGCAGATCGTCGGGAATCGGTGTGTCCCAATCTTCGGATTCGCCGTTGCTGCCGTCGCCGGCTTCGGTAGGTGCAGCGAGCTCGCCGGATGCCGCGTCCAGATCATCACCGGCGTAGTCATCGCCAGAGTAATCATCATCGCCAGAGTAATCATCATCGCCAGAGTGATCACCATCGCCGGCGTAGTCGTCGTCGCCGGAGTGATCGCCATCGGCCGGATCGTCGCTGCCGTAGTCGTCGTCGCCGGGATCACTGCCGTCGCCGGCCCCGTCCGCGCTGCCGAGTTCCGGCTCCTCGGATTTCAACCCCTCCTCGGCCAGGTCTTCGATGTCTTCGTCGACCTCGAGCATGGGGTTGGAATCGAGCGCAGCCTGAATCTCCTGCTGGAGATCCAGGCTCGACAATTGCAGCAGGCGGATGGCCTGCTGCAGTTGCGGCGTCATGGTCAGCTGTTGACCCAGCTTGAGAGAAAGCGTTTGTTTCATACTACGTCGTTGCAGGCGCTCCCGGTGCTCGAAAACGCACGGTATGGGGCTTAAAGCCTGAATCCTTCTCCCAGATACACGCTTCTTACAGTCTCGTCGGCAAGTATGGTGCCAGGATCGCCATCCGCAATGATATGCCCCGCGTTAACTATGTAGGCTCGATCACAAATATCGAGAGTATCGCGGACATTGTGGTCGGTGATCAGCACCCCGATGCCCCTGGCGGCCAGTACCCGGGTCTGATGTTTGATGTCCGCAACGGAAATCGGATCCACCCCGGCGAACGGTTCGTCCAGCAGCATGAACGCCGGCTCGGTGGCCAGCGCTCGGGCAATTTCCACCCGTCGGCGCTCGCCGCCGGAGAGCCGTTCCCCCATGGTTTTGCGCACGCTCTGCAGGTTGAATTCGTCGAGCAGCTCTTCGAGCATGGCGCGCTGGGCGGCGCGGTTCAGGTCGGCACGCAGCTCGAGAATGGCGCGGATGTTGTCCTCGGTGGAGAGCTTGCGGAAAACGCTGGCCTCCTGGGGCAGATAGCCGAGGCCGGCGCGAGCACGGGTGTGGATGGGCGCCGCCGTGAGGTCTTTACCGTCGAGCAGAATGCGCCCGGAGTCGGCCTTGATCAGCCCGACGATCATGTAGAACGTCGTGGTCTTGCCGGCGCCGTTGGGGCCCAGCAGGCCGACGATCTCGCCGCTGCGCACGTGCAGACTGACGTTCTCCACGGCGACCTTGGTGCGGTACGCCTTGCGCAAAGCTTGAGCGGACAAGGTGTGCACCGGTCACTCCGAGCGGTTTGGCGGCTGCACGGTGACCCGCACCGGGCGGTCGTCGCCGGCTTCCGCATCGACTCTGCCAGCGACCATGTCGTAGCGAATCAACTCTCCGGCAATCTCGTTCCCGCCTTGGGTGAGGAGGGCGTCTCCCTGCAGCCGCAGTTGCTCCTGGCGCGTGTCGTAAACGATGGTGCGGGAGCTGGCCTGCACCAACCCGAGGTCGCTATCGAGCTCCTGCCGGTAGCGGGCGGGCGCGCCTTCGGCGGTGATGCGCACGACCGTCTGATCTTCGTACTCCACCGTCAGTTCGTCTGCCAGCAGCCGCATGCTGCCTTGATCGACCTGCACACCGCCGCTGTAGACGATGGTTTGCGCGTGGCGATCGATCTGCGCCCGATCGGCGCGAATGTGGATGGGTTGGTCGGTGTCCGCAGTTTCCGCCAAGCCGACCCCAGGCATCAGCGCCAGCGTCAGGGCCGCCGCCAGCACCCACACGCGGGCAGGCAGCCACCCTTCGGGCTGGCAACCGCTACTGGCCCGGGAATCGCTATTTGAAATGCTCCGGCTCGAGAACCGTGTGCACGGGCGTATCGCCCAATGAAAGCAGGCTGATGGTGCCAAGCCGAAAATCACCCTTCAGACCCGTTGCCATGGTCTGTCCTATGTGGGTGGTAATCATAACATCGTCGTCTGTCTCGGCGTATTGACGATCGGGATAGAGGATCATGGATTGGCTGCTGAGGCTGACCCGCTCGCCCCGCCGCAGAATCTGCTCCAGCACCACATCGCCCTGCAGCTCCACCTTCTCCGCACCGTCGGCCTCAGGCTGATGGATGATGCCGATGCGCGCGCTGATCTGCCACGGGGGCTCGTCCTCCTGGTGCAGGGCGAGCTGTGGATGCTGCATTCGGGTGAGGCCCTCGCGCTCGAAGTGGCGGATTTCCCGGGCCGCGAGCCGGTATTGCAGGTAGCCCTCCGGGCCGAATTGAGAGATCACCGCGCCTTCCATGAAGAAATCGGGCTCGCCGTCGGGTGCCTCGAGGGGCGGTGGCGGCGGAGCCACCCGGCGCTCGAACACCAGCAGGGCGATGCCCGCCACCAGCAGCACCAGGGCCAGCATGATCCAGTTGCGGTTTTCGTAGAAACGGGGCGAGTCGTGATGGTTCGCCGCCATCAGGAGTACGGCCAGGCGTCCCTGGATCGCAGCAGCAGCTCGCAGATCTCCCGGGCCACGCCGTGGCCTCCCGCGAGTTCGGTCACGTAGTGGGTGGCCGCCAGGGCGCTGGGGTGGCCGTTGGGAACGCCGATCGCGAGCCCCGCCAGCGCGAACGCCGGCAGGTCGGGCAGGTCGTCGCCCACATGCGCCACGGCGGCTGGGGCCAGGCCCAAGGTTTCGATCAGCTGGCGCAGGGTCGCGGCCTTGTCCTGAGACGCCTGGTGCACGTGGCGGATACCCAGCTCTGCGGCGCGTCTGCTGACCATGCTGGAGCTGCGGCCGGTGATGATGGCGACCTCGATCCCGCTGGCCTGCAGCAGCTTGATGGCGTAGCCGTCCTGTACGTGGAAGGCTTTGATCTCGTCGCCGCGCTCGCTGTAGATGATCCGCCCATCCGTCAGCACGCCGTCGACGTCGAAGCTGACCAGGGCGATGCCGCGCGCGCGCTCGAGCAGTGATTCGGGAAACCGCATCCGGGGATAGCTCCGCTCTAGCGAAGGGGGATCTGTTGAAACAGAACCAGATTGTAGCCGATGTAGCCGAGCAGGATGACGGCGCCCTCGAAGCGGGTGATGACCGCGCGGGAGCCGACGGCATAGGCAAACAACGCCAGCGCCACCGTCAGAGCCAGCATCATGCCGCCGTCGCGCCATAATACCTCGGTCTGGATTTCGGGGCTGCTCACCAGGCCGGGCACCGCCAGCACGGCCAGCACGTTGAGAATATTCGAACCCACCACATTGCCGATGGCGATGTCGGTCTGCCCCTTGAGGGCGGCGCCAACGGTGGCCGCGAGCTCCGGCAGGCTGGTACCCACGGCGACTACGGTGAGGCCGATGATGAGCTCACTGACGCCCAGCCAGACCGCCACCTCCACGGCAGCCCAGACCAGCAGCTGCGCGCTTGCCAGCAGCACTGCCCCACCGATGAGCACCCAGACCAGCGCCTGACGGGGCGTCAGCTGCGGCAGTTCGTCCAGCTCTTCCTGCAGCGCCTCGGGAACCCCGGCGGGGCTGGCGCTGGCACGGGCTTTGAGCCGAAAGAGAATATAGGCGAGGCCGCACAGCAGGATCAGGCCGTCCACTGCGGACAGGTGCAGATCGAACAGCAGCACCAGCGTCAGCAGGGTGGCGCCCAGCAGCCACGGCAGCTCGGTGCGCAGCACGCCCTCCGAAAACGGCAGCGGCGCGATCATTGCCGTCAGCCCCAGCACCAGGCCGATGTTGGCAATGTTGGAGCCGATGGCGTTGCCGACCGAGAGTAACGGGTTGTCCGTCAGGGAGGCGGTGATCGATACCAGGATCTCCGGGGCCGACGTGCCCAGGGAGACGACCGTCAGGCCGATCATGAGTTTCGAGACGCCCAGGTGCGTAGCCGTGCTCGCCGCCCCGGAAAGGAATCGGTCAGCGCTCCACACCAGGGTGATGAAGCCGATCAGGAGCGCTAGCAACGGAACCCACATGTGAGAGAGGAGTCTTAGCCTTCTGGTGTCGCGAAGGTCACCACTTTAGACGGCCCTGCCTCACCCAACAAGCTTGCTCATTCGAGACAGGGAGGATTTTCCTGGCGCTGCCGATGGTATAGTTGCGTCGCTTCGTGGTAGGCGACCTTGGTGCCAGAAAACAATTACATCGTTATAAACGACCTCTACTTCTCCCGCGGTGACCGGAAGATATTCGACGGGGTGTCCATGACCATTCCGCGCGGGCGGATCACCGGGATCATGGGGCCGAGCGGCACCGGCAAGACCACTTTGCTGCGCATCATCGGCGGCCAGGTGCGCCCGGACGCCGGCGAGGTGCTGGTGGACGGTCAGGATGTCTGTCGGCTATCCCGGGACGAACTGTTCGAACTGCGCAAGGACATGGGCATGTTGTTCCAGTCGTCGGCGTTGTTCACCGACCTCACCGTCTACGAGAACGTGGCCTTCCCCCTGCGCGTGCACGCCGACCTGCCCGAGGACACCGTCCGCGATCTGGTGCTGCTGAAGCTGAATGCGGTGGGCCTGCGCGGCGCTCGCGATCTGTTTCCCGCCGAGCTCTCCGGGGGCATGGCGCGACGAGTGGCCCTGGCCCGCGCCATCGCCCTGGATCCCACCCTGCTGATGTACGATGAGCCGTTCACCGGCCAGGATCCCATTTCCATGGGCGTACTGGTGACACTCATCAAGAATCTCAATCTGGCGCTGGAGACGACGAACCTGGTGGTTTCCCACGACATTCACGAGACTTCGAGCATCGCCGACAAGCTCTACATCATTTCCGACGGCAAGGTCATCGGCGAAGGTACGCCGGAAGCCTTGCGTCAGGATCCGTCCGATTGGGTGAAGCAGTTCATGCACGGCTCGCCCGACGGCCCTGTGCCGTTCCACTATCCCGCAGACGATCTGGTTTACGACGTGATCGGCGTGACCGGCCGATGACCGGCCTGCTGCGCACCCTCGGCATCCTCACCCTCGACCGTCTCGCGGGTCTCGGCAATGCCAGCATCATGTGGGCGACGGCCATTTTCGGCTTGCCGCGGCGCGGTGACATGGCTCTGCTGGTGCGGCAGATCTACAACGTCGGGGTGCTCTCCCTGGTGATCATCGTGCTGTCGGCGTTCTCCATCGGCGCGGTGATCTCGCTGCAGTTCTACACCCAGTTGGCGCGCTTCGGTGCGGAAGACGCCGTCGGGGTGGGCCTGGCGCTGGTTCTGCTGCGGGAGCTCGGCCCGGTGGTCACGGCGCTGCTGTTTGCCGGCCGTGCCGGCTCGGCGATCACCGCCGAAATCGCTTTGATGAAGAGCAGCGAACAGCTGTCGAGCATGGAGATGATGGGTGTGGATCCGCTGCGCCGCATCGTCGCGCCGCGGCTGTGGGCCGGTTTTCTCTGCCTGCCGATGCTCACCGCCATCTTCAACGTGGTAGCCATCTACGGTGGCATGGTGGTGGCCGTGCACTGGCTCGGCGGCGATCATGGCGGGTTCTGGTCCGGCATGCAGGAGCAGGTGGAGGTCTGGGAGGACGTCGTCAAGGGCATGGCCAAGACCCTGGTGTTCGCCGTGGTGGTGACCTGGATCGCCGTGTACCAGGGCTATTCCAGCGAGCCCACCGCCGAAGGCATCGGCCTGTCGACCACGCGCACGGTGGTGCTGTCGTCGGTAATGATTCTAGCGCTTGATTTCCTCCTCACCCTGGGTATGTACGGAGACATTTCATAATGCAGATGCGAACCATCGAGATCAGCGTCGGCGCATTCGTGCTGGCAGCCATGCTCGCCCTGGTGGTGATGGTGGTCCGAGTGAGCGGCCTGGCGCTCACCGTGGGTGAAGAGGCGTACCAGGTCTACGCCGAGTTCAACGATGTCGCCGGATTGCGCGTTCGCGGGAAGGTCAGCATGGCCGGTGTTACCATAGGCCGCGTTACCAACATCGAGGTCGACAGCACGTACGGCACCGCCATCGTCCAGATGGAGATCGATAGCAGGGCGTGGCCGCTGCCGATGGATACCGGCGCGCGCATCCTCACCGAGGGCATTCTCGGTGCCCGCTACATCGGCCTCATGCCCGGCGCCGATGACGAGATGATCGCCGAAGGCGGCTTCATCTCCGATACCCAGGGTGCGCTGGTGCTCGAAAATCTGATCGGCGATCTTGTTACACGATTAGGAGCTTCGTGACATGACGAAACACTTGACGTTCGACATCACCCTCGGGCGCGTAGCGGCGACGGGTCTCGTCGCGCGGCTGCTGGCCGTGCTGCTGATGGCGCTGGCGCCGCTGACCGCCGGCGCAAACGATTACGAAACCCCCGAAGAGATGGTGCGCGACACCTCAGACGCGGTGCTCGACCTCATCGAGGAGGCCAGGGGCTACGTCGACGAAGACCCCGAGCGCTTCTACCGCCAGGTAGAGTCGATACTGCTGCCGGTGGTGGATTTCCAGAGCTTTGCCCGCAGCGTGATGGCGGCTCACTACCGCAAAGCCACGCCGCAGCAGCGTGAGCGCTTCATCGACAGCTTCCGCTCCGGCCTGGTGCGTACCTACGCGATGGCGCTGATGGAGTTCGACAACGGCAAAGTGGTGGTGGTGCCTCCCGACCGGCCGCCACGCGATCCGGCCCGGCGCACCGTGCGGATGGAGGTGCACACGGCGGCAGGCGACGTCTATCCGGTGCTCTACTCGGTCACCCAGGACGACGACGGCGAGTGGCAGGTGCGCAACCTCATCGTCAACGGGGTGAACATGGGGCTCACCTATCGCAATCAGTTCAACAGCGCCATGAACAACCCCCGGCACCGTGGCGACATCGACTCGGTGATCGACGCCTGGGCCGATCTGCTGGAAGCGGCAGCCCCCGACTTCGAGGCCGGTGGCGCGGGGCAGGAGAGTTGAGTCGAGCTGACGCTGCCAACGTTGCCGAGCCTTGCTTCCGTCTGCGCGGCCCGGTGACGCTCGACAACCTGGTGGCCATCCGCAGTGAGGGCGAGGCCGCCCTGGCCGCTGCCGGTTCGGCCACCAGCATCGACGTGTCAGGCCTCGTGGGCGGCAACAGCGCCGCGCTGGCGCTGCTGATGGCGTGGTTCCGCGAGGCCAACGCGCAAGGCAAGGAACTGGTGTTCACCGCCATTCCGGCCGAATTGGAGAAGATCATCGAGTTGTCCGGAATGTCCGCGGTGTTGCCCATTGCAGAGCACTCCGGCGCCTCTGGGCGAGAGGAGTCCGAAGCATGAACGAAGCCATCGCCCGTGCGGTGCGCGACCGCATGCCCGATGCCGAAGTGACGGCCGCCGTCGAAGGCAATCGGGCGCTGATCACGGTGGTCAGTAGCGAGTTTGCCGGCATGTCACGGGTGGCCAAGCAGCAGGCCATTTATGCCTGCATCGATCACCTCATAAAGGATGGGACGTTGCACGCGGTGAGCATTCGGGCGTTGACCCCGGACGAAAACGCCTGAGGCCCTGCGATCATGGATAAACTGCTGATCCGCGGCGGCAAGCGCTTGTCCGGCGCGCTGCGCATATCGGGCGCCAAAAATTCGGCGCTGCCGATTCTGGCCGCTAGCCTGCTGACCGAAGACCCCGTAGTGCTTGCGAATCTGCCGCACCTGCACGACGTCACCACCATGCTCGAGCTGCTCGGCTGCCTCGGTGCCCGGGTGGTGGTGGACGAGAAGATGCGGGTGGAGGTGTCGGCGCTCGACCTGCGGCAGCTGCGTGCGCCTTACGAGCTGGTCAAGACCATGCGCGCCTCGTTCGTCGTCATGGGCCCGTTGCTGGCGCGCTTCGGCGCCGCCGAGGTGTCGCTGCCGGGTGGATGCGCGATCGGCGCTCGCCCGGTAGATCAGCATCTCAAGGCGTTCGCCGCCCTGGGCGCCGAGATCGACGTAGAAGACGGCTACGTCATCGGCCGGGCCCCCGACGGGCTGATCGGCGGCGATTTCGCTTTCGAGCTGGTGACCGTCGGTGGCACCCAGAATCTCCTCATGGCGGCGACGCTGGCGCGCGGCACCACCCGCATCGCCAACGCCGCCTGCGAGCCCGAAATAGAGGATCTCGGCAACTTCCTCAACGCCATGGGTGCCCGCGTCCGCGGACATGGCACACCGGAAATCGTGGTGGAAGGCGTCGACCGGCTGCACGGTTGCGAATATCGCATCATGCCGGACCGGGTGGAAACGGGCACCTATCTCATCGCTGCCGCCGCGACGGGAGGCCGTGTGCGCCTGAATCGCACCGACCCGAGCACCCTCACCGCGGTGCTCGACAAGTTGCGCGACAGCGGGGCGGAGATCCGTCTCGGCGAGGATTGGATCGAGCTCGACATGCACGGTCGGCGGCCCCGAGCGGTGGATATCGAAACGGCGCCGTATCCCGGGTTTCCCACCGACATGCAGGCTCAGTACCTGGCGATGAACGCCATCGCCGACGGCGACAGCCGCATCACCGAAACCATCTTCGAAAACCGTTTCATGCACGTCCAGGAGATCAACCGCCTGGGCGCCAGCATCGAGCTGGCGGGTGCGAGCCAGGCGCTGGTGCACGGGGTGGCGAAGCTCAAGGCGGCGCCGGTGATGGCCACGGACCTGCGGGCCTCGTTCAGCCTGGTGGTGGCGGCGCTGGTGGCCGAGGGCACCACGCTCATCGATCGCATCTACCATATCGACCGGGGCTACGAGACCATCGAGGAAAAACTCGCTCAACTCGGCGCCGACGTGCAGCGGGTGTCCCGGGCGCCGAGTCGCGCCGACGGATGAGCGGTTCAGCAGATCAGGAGTCGACGTGGCAGGACTGACCATAGCGCTCAATCGCGGCCGCATTCTCAAGGAATGCCTGCCGCTGTTGAAGGCCGCCGGGGTGGAGCCGGCGGAAGACCTCGACGCCAGCCGTAAGCTGGTGTTCGAGACCAGGGACGGCGAGCACAGGCTGGTGGTGATGCGCGGTTCCGATGTGCCGACCTATGTGGAGTACGGCGCGGCCGACGTCGGCATCGTCGGCAAGGACACCCTCATGGAGCATGGCGGCAGCGGCTTTTACGAGCGATTGGATCTGGGCATCGGCCGTTGCCGGCTGATGACCGCAGCGCCGGTGGGTGCTAACCTCGATCTCGGCCCGCTGCGGGTGGCCACCAAGTTCGTCAACGTGGCGCGTGATTACTACGAAGCCCAGGGGCGACAGGTGACCATCATTCCGCTGTCGGGCGCGATGGAGATCGCGCCGCTCATGGACCTGGCGGATTGCATCGTCGACATCGTCGATACCGGCAATACCCTGAAGGCCAACGGGCTCGAGGCCCGCGACACCATCGCCCAGATCAGCTCGCGGGTCATCGTCAACCGGGCCTCCATGAAAACCCGCTTCGACGAGGTGCAGGCGTTGATCGCGCGGCTGCGCGAGGTGCTGTCGTGAGCCTGGCCATGCGCCGCCTCGACACGGCGGCCGCCGGGTTCCAGGCGGCTCTGGACCAGCTGCTCTACTGGGACGTGGCCGAAGACGACGAGGTCAACCGCATCGCGGCGGAGATCATC
Organism: Pseudomonadales bacterium; assembly: GCA_047920935.1. Lineage (GTDB taxonomy): Bacteria > Pseudomonadota > Gammaproteobacteria > Pseudomonadales > Azotimanducaceae > UBA7803. Next base: position 10,369 of record JBLRXD010000085.1, read on the forward strand.
CGCGAGGTGCGTCGCGACGGCGATGCGGCGCTGTTGTCGCTCACCGCCCGGTTCGACCGTTGGCAGCCGGCCAGCGCCGCCGACCTGGCCCTCGGTGCGGCCGACTTCCAGCAGGCGTTCGCGGCCATCGGCGCCGCCGAACGCGAGGCGCTGCTGCAGGCGGCCGAGCGGATCGACGCCTACCACCGGCACCAGCTTGGCGGCGACTGGGAGTTCACCGATGGCGACGGCAACCGCCTCGGCCAGCGCGTGACTGCGGTGGATCGGGTGGGTCTTTACGTCCCCGGCGGGCAGGCGGCGTATCCCTCCACCGTACTGATGACGGCGATTCCCGCCCGGGTAGCGGGCGTCGGCGAGGTGGTGATGACCGTGCCGACCCCCGACGGGGTACGCAATCCGCTGGTGCTGGCTGCCGCCCACGTGGCCGGAGTGCAGCGCGGTTTCGCCGTTGGCGGCGCCCAGGCGGTGGCTGCGCTGGCGTTCGGCACCGTCGCCGTGCCCCGGGTCGACAAGATCGTCGGCCCCGGCGGGGCTTTCGTCGCCGCCGCCAAGCGGCAGGTATTCGGCGCCGTGGGCATCGACCTCATCGCCGGCCCCAGCGAAGTGCTGATCATCGCCGATGCCAGCGCGCCGCTCGAGTGGATGGCCATGGATCTGTTCTCCCAGGCAGAGCACGATGCCGCTGCTCAAGCCATTCTGCTCTGCCCGGATGCCGACTACCTGGATCGGCTGGCGGCAACCATGGATCGGCTGCTGCCGCAGCGGCCGCGTGCGCAGACCATTCGCCGATCCCTGGAACAGCGCGGCGCGCTGATTCTGACCCGCGATCTGCAGCAGGCCGTGGAGATCGCCAATCGCATCGCTCCGGAGCATCTCGAGCTGGCGGTAGCCGAGCCCGATGCGCTGATTGCCGATATCCGCAACGCCGGCGCCATCTTCGTCGGCGCCCACTCTCCGGAAGTCATGGGCGATTACGCCGCCGGTCCCAGCCACGTGCTGCCCACCTTCGGTACCGCCCGGTTCTCCTCGGCCCTGGGCGTCTACGACTTTCAGAAGCGCAGCTCGGTGATCCGCCTGAGCCCGGAAGGCGCCGAGAAGATCGGCCGCACCTCCGCGACGCTGGCCCACGGGGAAGGCCTCGAGGCGCACGCCCGGGCGGCGGAGCTCAGGGTGCGGGGCATCGACCACAACCTCTGACATTGCGGGGCTGTCGAAGCGGGGCTGTCGGGGCGGGGCTGTCGAGCCAGCCCCGCCGCCAGGCATCGGGTCAATTGGGTACGGGTCGCTCGCCTGATCGGGCCTGCAGGTTGACGAGGTTGTCGCCGCGGAGGATCTGGAGGCTCACCGGGCTTCCCGGGGCGGCGTGAGCAATCAATCGAGAGACGAGGGTGGCGTTCAGGGCCGGCTGCTGATTTACCGCGACGATGCGGTCGCCAACCATGACGCCGGCGCGGTCGGCGGGGCCCTGGTGCAGCACGCTGGTCACCGTCAGGCCCACTGCCAGCTCCGACTGGGGGGTGCGGGACAGTTCCACGCCCAGCCAACCGCGGGTTACCCGGCCGGTTTCGAGAATTTCGTCGAGTACCGCCATGGCAAGCTTTGCCGGGATGGCGAAGCCGATTCCGTCCGAGCCGCCGGAGCGGGAAAAGATGAGGCTGTTGATGCCGATGAGGTTGCCGGCGGCATCGATGAGCGCGCCGCCGGAGTTGCCGGGGTTGATGGCGGCGTCGGTCTGGATGAAGTCGTCGTAAGGGCTCGGGCTGATCCCCGAGCGGCCTTTGGCGCTGATGATGCCGGCGGATACGGTCTGGCCGATGCCGAATGGGTTGCCGATGGCCAACGCCACGTCGCCAACCCGCATGGCGGCGGAATCCCCCAGGCGGATGGGCTGCAAGCCTGCCGCTTCCACCTTGATGACCGCAAGGTCGGTCTCCGGATCGCTGCCGACCACCCGGGCCGCGGTCGTGCGCCCGTCGTGGAAGGCCACCAGGATCTCGTCGGCGCCCTGAATGACGTGATTGTTGGTGAGGATGTAGCCGTCTTCGCGCACGATGACGCCGGAGCCCAGCGCGCTCTGCATGTGGTCGAGCTCGCCGCTGCTGAAGCGGTCGCACCAGTCGGTGAACCGGGGGTGGGCGCAGATGGGCGGGGTCAGGATGCGCGTTGAGTAGATGTTCACCACTGCCGGGGCGGCGTGAGCCACTGCCGGCGCGAAACCCGCCCGCGCACTTACCGCCGGGGCCGGAGCGCCCACGTAAATGACCGCAAGCCCAACCAGCCCCCCCACCAGGGCGGGCAGCAGAACGTATCGAAGCAGTTCGCGCATGGCGGCGAACTTACCAGAATTGCCATCACTGTGTTGGTGAAATGCGCGGGCACAGGCTAAAGTTCCGCGCCATGTCGCCAGAGCAAAAGTATCGCGAGCTGCTGCAGGGCCCCGGGCTCTGCCCTGACCCGGCTCAGGAGCGGGTGGTCGCCCTGTTGGAGGATCTTCACCGGCGACTGTGCGCGCGCCGCTCGGAACGCGCCGGGCTGCTGTCGCGATTGCTGCCGATGGGCCGGCGCCAGCTGCCGCCGGTACAGGGTTTGTACCTGTGGGGCGGTGTCGGCCGCGGCAAGACCATGCTCATGGATCTGTTCTATGAGTGCCAACCCGAAGGGGAGCGCGTGCGCATGCACTTCCACCGGTTCATGCAGCGGGTACACCAGGAACTCAACCAGCTCGCCGGCACCGCCAACCCGCTGCAGCATGTGGCCGAGCGCTTCGCCCGGCAGGCAAGCGTGCTGTGCTTCGACGAGTTCTTCGTGTCCGATATCGGTGACGCCATGCTGCTGGCGGAGCTGCTGCAAGGTTTGTTCGAGCGTGGCGTGACGTTGGTGGCCACCTCCAACGTGCCGCCGGAGGGGCTGTACGAGAACGGTCTGCAGCGCCGCCGGTTTCTGCCGGCGATCGAGCTGCTGCAGCAGCAGACGCTGGTGTTCAACGTCGACGGCGCCGTCGATTACCGGCTGCGGGTGCTGGAGCGCGCGGAAATTTACCACGCGCCGCTGGATCGGGCGGCGGAGTCGAGCCTGCAGCGGAGTTTCTCCGCCTTGGCCCCCGAAGCGCCTGAGCACGGCGTGACGCTGGAGATCAATGGTCGACCGATCCGCGCCCGCTGCGTGGCCGAGGATGTAATCTGGTTCGAGTTCGCCGAGTTGTGTGAGGGCCCGCGCAGCCAGAACGACTACATCGAGCTGGCGCGGGTCTTCCACGCGGTGCTGGTGTCGAACGTGCCGCGCTTCACCACCCGCAACGAGGATGCGGCGCGGCGCTTCATCAGCCTGGTGGACGAATTCTACGACCGCAGCGTCAAGCTCATCGTTTCTGCCGAGGTGCCGTTGACCGAGCTGTATGCGGGTGAGCGCCTGCGCTTCGAATTTCAGCGCACCGAGAGCCGCCTGCTGGAAATGCAGTCTCACGAGTACCTGGGTCGCAGCCACCGGGCGTGACATCGGCACTGGCGCCGGCGTGACCATTGTAATGCCCCAGTGCCTCCGCTAAGATTCGCGCTCCCAAAAACCCGGGTGCGGTATGCGCGCCCGGAATGTCGGCCGAGCATTTCGGCCGGCAGGATTTCCATCACCAGTTCAGGGCTGACAGGTACCTGAGAAGCGGGCACTGACAATTCATGAAAACGGTAAGCATGCGTGCGGAGGATGTCCGGCACTCCTGGTTCCTCGTAGACGCCGAGGACAAGATCCTGGGCAGGCTGGCGACTGAGATCGCGCACCGCCTCAAGGGCAAGCACAAGCCCCAGTACACTCCCCACGTAGATACGGGCGACTTCATCGTGGTCATCAACGCCGAGAAGGTGCGTGTGACCGGCGCCAAGGTCACCGATAAGATCTACTACCGCCACAGCGGCTATCCGGGCGGCATCAAGAGCACCAGCTTCGAGCGCATGCGCGACACCCATCCGGAGCGCATCATCGAAGCCGCGGTCAAGGGCATGCTGCCGCGCAACTCCCTCGGTCGCGCCATGTTCAAGAAGCTGAAGATCTACGCGGGCAACGAGCATCCGCACAGCGCCCAACAACCTGCACCATTGGAAATCTAGTATGGCTGTCACCCAGAACTACGGCACCGGCCGCCGTAAGACCTCTACGGCGCGTGTGTTCGTCACGGCTGGCTCGGGCACCATCACGGTCAATAGCCTTCCCCTCGACAAGTATTTCGGTCGCGAGACGTCACGCATGGTCGTGCGTCAGGCGCTGGAAGTGGCCGGCGTGGCAGACCGGGTAGACGTCAAGGTCACCGTCACCGGCGGCGGCAATACCGGGCAGGCGGGTTCCATCCGCCACGGCATCGCCCGGGCGCTGGTCGATGGCGACGAAGCGCTGCGCGCGCCGTTGCGCCGCGCCGGCTTCCTGACCCGTGATGCCCGCGAGGTCGAGCGGAAGAAAGTGGGTCTGCGTAAGGCGCGTAAGCGGCCGCAATACTCCAAGCGCTGAGCCGAATGTCGAGCGGCGTGGCAATGGCCTCGTCGTTCGTGCGGCGATGCGAGAGCTACGCGAGCGCGGCCCGAAACGGCGGCGTTCGATCACGGATTCCTGGCAGGTTTGGCGCCAAATGGCTGGTCCAGCGAGCCGGCCGCCATGGGTCTGTGTGGTAACATTTACCGTCTCATCGGAACTGTCTGGAGTGGGCTGTGAGCCAGGTCGACGACGATCGGATTGAACTCGAATCCGCAGAGCAACTTGCGGAGAGCATCG
>JBLRXD010000086.1:0-2132 GCA_047920935.1 Pseudomonadales bacterium
CGTTGGCCGCCGCCGAAGCGTTGGCCGCCGCCGAAGTGGCCAAACTCGTTACCCCCGCACTTGTCGAGCCCGAACCCGAGCCCGAGCCCGAGCCCGAACCCGAACTCGAGCTCGAGCTCGAGCCGCTGGAACCGGAACCTGCGCTGGCGCTCGAGCTGGATGCAACCTTCGACCTGAGTGACGGCCTGTTCGACGAGCTGGTGACGGCTGCGGAAGGGCCGGACTCCGGCGAAGAGGCGGGGGATGCGCCAGCAACCGTCGGTCGTGGATTGCTGGCAGACGACTTCACCGCCGACGCCGAGATCGTCGGCATCTTCCTCGAGGAAGTCGACGACGTGCTGGCCGTGGTGGATGCGAACCTTGAAGTCTGGGAAGCCGCGCTGTCCGACGCGCAGCATCTGGGAGAGATCCGGCGGGCATTCCACACTCTCAAGGGCAGCGGCCGCATGGTGGGCGCCAACGTTCTGGGAGAGATGGCCTGGTCCGTGGAAAACATGTTGAACCGCGTTGTCGACGGCACCGTGGCGCCCACGCCCGAGTTCGTGGCGGTGCTGCGGGATGCCCGGCCGCTGGTGTCGACGTTGCGCGACGCCTTCGAGCGGCAGGCGTCGCCAGACATGGGCGCGGTGGCGCGAGTCATCGAGCACGCCGACATTCTGTCTTCGGGCGGATCGCTGGCGGACACCGAGGGCGAGGAAGAATCGTCGCACGACGGCAGCCGAGCCGGCTCGGACCCAGCAGACGCCGAATACCGCGCGCTGTTCGTCGCAGAGGCGGAAGGTTATCTGGCCTGCCTGAATGCGGCGCGCCGCGGCGGTGGCTTCGTGCTGGACGAAGACGCCATGCGCGCGCTGCACACGCTCTCGGGCAGCGCCGCGATGGCTGGCCTGCCGGTCATCGCCGAATTGGCAGCCCCCAGCTACCAACTGGCTCAGGCCCTGCGGCGCGGCGGAGACGCAACCACACTCAGCGGTGAGCCGGCGGAGTATTTTTCCCAGGTCACTGCAGTGCTTGGCGAGATGGTGGCCGATGTCGGGGTCGGGCGGGAGCCTGAGGAGCAATTCCAGCTGATCGCCGACGCTGATCATCTGATGATGGTGGCCGAGCCGGCGCGCGAAAGCGCTCCGCTACTGAGCCTGCCAGCGGTCGGCGTGCTTCTGGACGTGACGGACTTTCTCGCTGCGTGGCGTGATGGCGCGATGGACATGGCGCTCGCTCAGCAGTTACGGGAGGCGCTGGTCCAGGTGCGCGCCGTCGCCGAGCAGCACGGCCATGAGGCGGTCGCCGAGCTGGCCGGCGTGCTGGCGTGCGCCTACGAGCGCTTCGAGTTCGAGACGCTCGACCACCCTGCTCATCAGGTTTTCCGTCAGGCCCACGAGCAGCTGCTGGCCCACATCGACGCCATCGCTGCCGATCAGCGGCCGCACCCGGCGCTGGCGCTGCACAGCGCGGTCGACGCGCTCGTACCCCGTCGCGAGCCCGCGGCCGAGGCTCTCGATCTCTATGGCGATTACACTCAGGAAGACGACGCTGCGGCGGATCTGCTGGCCGCGGCCGCGGCCGCGACCGAGCCCGAGCTGGCGCTGGAGCCGATAGAGCTCGAGGCTCTGGAGGTTGCCCCGGAGCCTGTGCCCCTGGAGGTTGCGGCGTCGTTGTCTGCCGCTGTTCCCGAACTGCAGTTGGAAGACGTCGACGACGAAATCATCGGCGTGTTTTTCGAAGAAGCGGATGAGCTTCTGGAGGCGCTCGACAGGGGCATCAGCGACTGGTCGGACGCGCCAGAAAACCGGTTGCATCTGGAAAACCTGCTGCGCGCCCTGCATACCCTCAAAGGGGGAGCCAGGTTGTCCGGGTTGTCGCGACTGGGCGACCAGACGCACGACCTGGAGTCGTTGCTGATCGAGTACCAGGACAGCACCGAGCGGCCGCCAATGGCGCTGTTCGGGCAGCTGCATGGGCGTCACGACGAACTGGCAGCTCTGGTTGCCAGATACAAGGATATGGTCGCCGGTCAGGAGACCGAAGTCGCCGGCCGGGAGGCCGAAGTCGCCGGTCAGGAGACCGAAGTCGCCGGCCGGGAGACCGAAGTCGCCGGTCAGGAGACCGAAGTCGCCGGCCGGGAGGCCGAAGTC
>JBLRXD010000086.1:2232-15110 GCA_047920935.1 Pseudomonadales bacterium
TCGCCGGCCGGGAGGCCGAAGTCGCCGGTCAGGAGACCGAAGTCGCCGGTCAGGAGACCGAAGTCGCCGGCCGGGAGGCCGAAGTCGCCGGTCAGGAGACCGAAGTCGCCGGTCAGGAAACCGAAGTCGCCGGTCAGGAGACCGATCTGCCGGTTGCGCACCGTGACAACGTCACCCGGCTGCCGGCCGCCGCTCAGGCTGAGGCGCATGCGGGCGTACCGCGGCCGCGAGTGGCCGCCAGCGCCAGCCGCAAAGAGTCCGGCAACACCGAATCCGGCGGGCCCGGGGAGATGGTTCGCGTCGGTGCCGGCCTGCTGGAGTCGCTGGTCAACCTGGCCGGTGAAAGCAGCATCATTCGCGGTCGCGTGGAGCAGGGCATGGGCGACTTCGTAGTCGCTCTGGATGAAATGGAGACCACCATTGACCGGGTGCGCGAGCAGCTGCGCCGCCTCGACATCGAAGCCGAGGGGCAGATGCTGTTTCGCAGCGAGCACGCTGCCCTGCCAGTGTATGAAAACTTCGATCCGCTGGAGATGGATCGCTACTCACAGCTGCAACAGCTGTCGCGAAGCCTCGCCGAGAGCGCGTCCGACATGCTCGATCTCAAGGACACACTGCTCCACAAGGCCAGGGAGGCGGAGGCCCTGCTGCTGCAGCAGGCGCGGGTCAACACCGAGCTGCAGGAAGGCCTGATGCGCAGCCGCATGGTGCCATTCAGCCGGTTGCTGCCGCGGTTGCGGCGCACCGTTCGCCAGGTATCTAAGGAGCTCGACAAGAACGTCGAGCTGCGCACTTTCAACGTCGAAGGCGAGCTCGACCGGAGCCTGCTGGAGCGCATGCTGCCGCCGCTCGAGCACATGTTGCGCAACGCCGTCGATCACGGCATCGAGACCCCGGAGGAGCGCCGCTCCAGGGGCAAGGCGGATGCCGGTCACATCGACCTGCGGTTGTCCCGGGAAGGGGGCGATCTGGTGATCGAGATCAGCGACGACGGTGCCGGGATCGACGTGGAAAGGGTGCGCGCCAAGGCCGTGGAGCGGGGCCTGATGGCACCGGAGGCAGATCTTCAGGATGACGAGATCAGTCAGTTCGTGCTTGCGCCCGGGTTCTCCACCGCCGCCGCAGTGACCCAGATTTCCGGCCGCGGCGTCGGCATGGATGTGGTGCGCAGCGAGGTCAAGCAGCTCGGCGGCAATATCGACATCTTCACCGAGCGGGGCAAGGGCACCAGATTCCTGCTGCGGGTGCCGTTCACCGTGTCCGTCAACCGGGCATTGATGGTTTCCGTCGGTGAGGATCTGTACGCCATTCCGTTGAACACCATCGAGGGCATCGTGCTGTTGTCTGCGGAGGAGCTCGAGCGGCTCTACGCGCCCGACGGCCACACCTTCGAGTACGCTGGCTTGGCCTATCGTGTCCAGTATCTAGGCGGCTTCCTCGGCCGCGAGTACCGACCTCAGCGGCAGCAGGGTTCCGTGCCTGTGGTGTTGGTGCGTTCCGGGGAGCAGGCGGTAGCCGTGCATGTGGACGGAGTTCAGGGCAGCCGCGAGATCGTGGTGAAGAGCCTCGGGCCGCAGTTTGCCGGCGTCGGCGGCATCTCCGGGGCCACCATTCTCGGCGATGGCAGCGTGGTCGTGATCCTCGATCTGCTGGCGCTGATCCGGACTCAGAGCGGCACCGGTCTCGCCATGGGCAAGCGTGGCTCCATCGGTGCCAAACGCGCGCTGCGGGTAATGGTGGTGGATGACTCGGTGACGGTGCGCAAGGTCACGTCGCGGTTGCTCGAGCGCCAGGGCATGGACGTGGTGGTTGCCAAGGACGGCGTCGAAGCAATGGCGATGCTCTCCGAGCGCAGCCCCGACATCATGCTGCTCGATATCGAGATGCCGCGCATGGATGGCTTCGAAGTCCTGCGCCAGGTTCGTCACGACGATCAGTTGTGCGATCTACCCGTGGTTATGATCAGCTCCCGAACCGGGGCCAAGCACCAACAGCATGCGGCCGAACTCGGGGTCAGCGGCTTTCTCGGCAAGCCGTTTCAGGAAAGTGAGCTGTTGGCGACCATCGACGAGCTGGTAGGCTGAGCCGATGACGGCGGCACCCAGACCGAAGATGGCGAGCGCAGCGGCGACCGAAACCGCGGAGCTCTCCTGCGTGCTGATGCCGCTGCACGACGGTCAGCTGTTGCTGCCGAGCGTCTGCATCGCAGAAATCACGCCGTGGCGGCGCATCAAGCCGGTGGCAGGGGCGCCCGATTGGTGCCTCGGCGCTCTAGGCTGGCGTGGCGTGGTGGTGCCGGTGATCCGCTTCGAGCGCCTCAACCAGCCGCGGACGCAGTGGCCGGCACGGGGCCGTTGCCTGGTGGTCATGAACCGTACCGGCGTGGCTGCGGGCGCGTCCTTTTACGCGTTGGCCGTCGAGGGCCTGCCACGGCTGTTGCAGCTCGCCGACGGCGATCTGGTCAACCACGACCGCCGCCTCGGCCGCGCCGAGGCGCGGGCCGTTCGGGTCGGCACCGAATCCGCGTCCATTCCCAGCCTCGAATACCTGGAGCAGCAGGTGGCGGGGCTGCGCTCGGCGCGCTGAGCCGCGCTTTCCGAGGCCAGGAGGGCCGGCGCTGGGGCCAGCTCAGCCCCAGCCCCAGCCGTGACGCAGTGCCGCCAGCGCCGCCAGCGGCGCCGTTTCCGCTCGCAGCACCCGGGCGCCGAGCCCGTAGCGGCTGGCGCCGGCCGCCAGCGCCGCCTGCCGTTCACCATCGCTCCAACCGCCCTCGGGGCCGATCAGCAAAGCAACGGCGGCTCGCGGCACGCTGAGCGGCAGCGGCTCGGCGCCAGGATCGAGCATCATCAGCGTCGCTGACGGTGGTGTGGCAAGAAACGCCTGCAGATCGCGCAGCGGATGCAGCCGTGGCAGGTGCAAGGCCCCGCACTGTTCGGCGGCGCTTTCCACCACCCGCTGCCAGTGCTCGAGTTTGCGCGCCGACCGCTCTGCGTCCGTGGCCGCGTTGCTGCGCTCGGCACGAATCAGCCACAGGTCGGTGGCGCCAAGCTCTGTGGATTTCTGCACCACCGCATCCATCGATGCGCCTTTGAGCAGCCCCTGCACCAGATGCAGTTGCGGGCTAGGCGGCGGCTCCTCGGCGATCACCGGGCCGATGGCGAGTACCGCGGTGCGCGGCGTGGCCTCGAGCAGGCTGGCCTCCCAGGCACAACCGCTGCCATCGAAGCACACCAGCCGCTCACCACGGCGCAGCCGCAGCACCCTGGTCAGGTAATGGGCCCGGTCCCGGTCCAGAGTCAGGGGCTGATCAGCGGCCAGTGGCCCGCGAACGTAGAGGCGGTGCTTCACCGGGTGGGGGTCAGGGCGCTAGCCCCAGATTGCGGCAGATGGCGATGCTCGCTCCCCACCGATTCAGGGTGTAGAAGTGCAGCCCCGGGGCGCCGGCAGCCAGCAGGTCTTCGCACAGCCTGGTTACCACCTCGACGCCGAACTCACGCAAGCTCGGCTCGTCGTCCTTCAGGGCCTCGAGATGCTTGCGCAGCCAGCGGGGGACGTCAGCGCCGCAGTTGTCGGAAAAGCGGATGATGCCCTCGTAGTTGGTGATCGGCATCACCCCGGGCACCACAGGCAGATCGATGCCGGCGCGGGCGCAGCGTTCCATGAAGTCGTAATAGGCGTAGGGGTTGTAGAAATATTGGGTGATGGCGCTGTTGGCTCCGGCCGCCACCTTGCGTCGGAAGAACTCCAGGTCGTCCGCTGGCGAGCGGCCGTCGGGGTGAGTCTCGGGATAAGCCGCGACCTCCAGATGGAAGTGATCGCCGGAGTGGTCGCGAATCCAGCGCACCAGGGTTTCCGCGTTGTTGACGAAGCGGGCTCGGCCCATACCCGACGGCAGGTCGCCACGCAGGGCGACGATTCGGGTCACCCCCATGTTTCGATAGCCGTCCAGCACGGCGGCCACCTCGGCTTCGGAGTCGCCGCCGATGGAGAGATGGGGCGCCACCGGCAGCCCCAGGGAGGCAAGCTGGCGCACCGTGTCCCGGGTGCCCTCGCGGGTTGACCCGCCCGCCCCGTAGGTGCAGGAAAAGAACTCCGGCTGGAGCTCGTTGAGCTTTGCGGCCACCTTCTGCAGGCTCTGCTGCCCGCCCTCGTGGCGCGGGGGGAAAAACTCGAAGCTGAGCCGCACGCGTCGCTGGTGTTCGTCTCTCATGACCGCCCTTGGTTATGCTGCGGCCAGTGCCTCCGCCTTATCGGTGCGCTCCCAGGTGAAAGTATCCTCGGTGCGCCCGAAGTGCCCGTAGGCGGCGGTGGCCCGATAGATCGGCCGCTTCAGGTTCAGCATGGAGATCAGCCCCTTGGGCCGCAAATCGAAATGTTCACGTATCAGATGAATGATCTTCGCGTCCGACAGCGTGCCGGTGCCGAAGGTGTTGACGCTGATGGAGGTGGGTTCGGCCACACCGATGGCGTAACTGATCTGGATCTCGCAGCGGTCGGCAAGGCCGGCGGCGACGATGTTCTTGGCCACGTAGCGACCGGCGTAGGCGGCGGAACGGTCGACCTTGGAAGGATCCTTGCCCGAGAACGCACCGCCGCCATGGCGCGCCATGCCGCCGTAGGTGTCGACGATGATCTTGCGACCGGTGAGCCCGCAGTCGCCCACCGGGCCGCCGATGACGAATTTGCCGGTTGGATTGATGAAGATCTTGGTGTCCTTCGACAGCCAGTTGCTCGGCAGCACCGGCTTGATGATCTCCTCCATCACTGCCTCCTGGAGCATCGCCTGGGTGATGTCGGGGTCGTGCTGGGTCGAGAGCACCACCGCATCGACACCGATCGGGTGGGAGTTCTCGTCATAGCGGAACGACAGCTGGCTCTTGGCGTCGGGTCGGAGGAACTTCAAGGTCGTGCGGCGCACTTCGGCCTGACGCTTGACCAGGCGGTGAGCGTAGGTGATCGGCGCTGGCATGAGCACGTCGGTTTCGTTGCTGGCGTAGCCGAACATCAGGCCCTGATCCCCAGCCCCCTGCTCGTGCTGCTCGGATTCGTCGACGCCCATGGCGATGTCGGCCGACTGTCGGCCCAGGGCGTTGATCACCGCGCACTCTTCCGGGTCGAAGCCGAGTTCCAGCCCGGAATAGCCGATCTCGCGGATGACGCGGCGGACCAGCTTGTCGAGGTTCACTTCGGCTTTCGACCGGTACTCGCCGGCCAGCACCACGATGCCGGTCTTGATCAGGGTCTCGCAGGCCACCCGGGAGTCCGGGTCCTGCTCCAGCATGGCGTCCAGCACCGCGTCGGACAGCTGGTCGGCCATCTTGTCCGGATGCCCTTCGGAGACCGACTCGGAAGTGAACAGGCTGTAATCGCTCATGAAGGATCGTCCCCTCGTTGTTGTAAGTTCTGTTGCTAGGCGGCGGATTGTAACCCAGCGTCGAGGCAACCGGTCCGCGCTCGTTCCAGCACGTTGTAAGCGCGCGAGTGACGGCAATGCGCAGCTGCGAATTGCAGCGGCAGGGCCCAGCGGGGAGAATAGCGCCCCCAAACGCCACCGCGGTCAATCGAAGGTCCCCATGTCATCCAGAACAGATCGAGCGAATGCCATTCGGGCGCTCGCCATGGACGCGGTGCAGGCCGCCAATTCAGGTCATCCAGGCGCTCCCATGGGCCTTGCCGACGTGGCCGAGGTGCTGTGGCGGGAGGTGCTCAAGCACAACCCGGCGGATCCCCAGTGGATCAACCGCGACCGCTTCGTGCTCTCCAACGGCCACGGCTCCATGCTGCTGTACGCGGCCCTGCACCTGAGCGGGTACGACCTGTCCATCGATGATATCCGGTCGTTCCGCCAGCTGCACTCGCCCACCGCCGGCCACCCCGAGTACGGCGAGTGCCCCGGGGTGGAAACCACCACCGGTCCTTTGGGTCAGGGCTTCGCCAACGCGGTGGGGATGGCCTTGGCCGAGCGGCTGCTGGCGGCAACGTTCAACCGTGACGGCTATCCCGTCATCGACCACCGTACCTGGGTCATCGCCGGGGATGGTTGCCTGATGGAAGGCGTGTCCCATGAAGCTGCCTCGCTGGCGGGAACGCTGCGGTTGGGCAAGCTGGTGTGCATCTACGACGACAACGGCATCTCCATCGACGGCCGGGTGCAGGGTTGGTTCACCGAGGACGTGCCCGCACGCTTCGAGGCCTACGGCTGGCGGGTGGTGCGTGACGTGGACGGCCACGATGGCGAGGCCGTGCACGCGGCTCTCGCGCAGGCGCAGGCGCACGACGATCGCCCGACGCTGATCTGCGCCAAGACCATCATCGGCTTCGGGGCTCCCAACAAGGAGGGCAGCGCCGACGTGCACGGCGCCGCCCTGGGCGAGGCCGAGATCGCGGCCGCCCGCAAGCGCCTCAACTGGGGCTCGGAGCCGTTCGAGATCCCCGAACACCTGTATCGCGACTGGGACGGCCGCCCCCGGGGCGCCGCGCTGCAGCAGGATTGGGAGGCGCTGTTCGATCGCTACCGTGCCGAGCATCCGCAACTGGCCGCCGAGTTGCTGCGGCGCACGGCAGGCAAGCTGCCCGACGGCTGGCAGGGGCCGATTCGCGCCCTGGCCGCGGAAGCCCAGGCAGCCATGGAGCCACTCGAGACCCGTAAGGCATCCCAGCGCTGCATCGGCGCCCTGGCGGAGGCGTTGCCGGAGCTGCTCGGCGGCTCGGCGGACCTCAGCGAGTCCAACGGCACCCGTTGGAAGGGCGCCGCTGACGACCGCTACGTGAGCTACGGCGTGCGCGAGTTCGGCATGACGGCCATGACCAACGGGCTGCTGCTGCACGGCGGGCTGCGGCCGTTCTCCGGCACATTTCTGGTGTTCATGGAGTACGCGCGCAATGCGGTGCGGCTGGCGGCGCTGATGAAGATCCCCAACGTTTTCGTCTACACCCACGACTCCGTGGCTCTGGGAGAAGACGGCCCCACCCACCAACCGGTGGAGCAGCTCACCAGCCTGCGCACCACGCCGGGCCTGTCGGTGTGGCGCCCCTGCGATACCGTGGAAAGCGCGGTGGCCTGGGAGGCGGCCATCGCCCAGCAGCATCAGCCCACGGCGCTGATCTTCACCCGCCAGAAAACCGTTCCCCAGGCCCGTGATGCGGCAACCTTCGCGGCGGTTTGCCGGGGCGGCTATGTGCTGCGGGCGGAGCAGGGCGACGCGCCGGACGCCATCGTCATAGCCACCGGATCCGAAGTCGCGCTGGCCGTGGCGGCCGCCGAGGTCATGGCCGTCGAAGGCATCCAGGTGCGGGTAGTGTCCATGCCCAGCGCCGACGTGTTTCTCTCCCAGGACGCCGCCTACCGCGAGTCGGTGCTGCCCGCCGCGATACGCGCCCGGGTGGCGGTCGAAGCCGGGCATCCGGATTACTGGTGCAAGTTCGTCGGCCTCGACGGCAAGGTGGTGGGCATCGACCGGTTCGGTGTATCGGCCCCGGGGCCCCAGGCGATGGAGGCGCTGGGCATCACCCAGGACAATGTGGCCGCCGCGCTGCGCAGCGTGGTGGCAGCGACAGGAGGCAAATGAGTCATGACCGAGCCGCGCTATCCCCGCAAGGAGATGACCAAGCTGGATCTGCGCCGCAAGCGGGTGCTGATCCGCGAAGACTTCAACGTGCCCATGAAGGATGGCGCGATCACCAGCGACGCGCGCCTTCGGGCGGCGCTACCGACCCTGCAGCAGGCCCTGGATGCCGGGGCCGCGGTGATCGTCATGTCGCATCTGGGCCGGCCCGAGGAAGGCCGCTACGACGAAAAGTACTCCCTCGCGCCCGTCGCGGTACGGCTGGGCGAACTGCTCGGTCGCCCGGTGCCGCTGATCCGTGACTGGCGGCTCTCCGGCGCGCGCATCAACCCCGGCGAGATCGCCCTGCTCGAGAACGTGCGCTTCATGCGCGGCGAGAGCAATGACGAAGACGCCCTGGCACAGATGCTCGGCCACATGTGCGACGTGTTCGTGATGGATGCGTTCGGCACCGCGCACCGTGCCCAGGCTTCCACCCACGGGGTCGCGAAGTTCGCGCCGGTGGCGTGCGCCGGCCCGCTGCTGGTGGCCGAACTCGACGCCCTGGAACAGGCGCTGGCGGAGCCGCGGCGGCCGCTGGTGGCCATCGTCGGCGGCGCCAAGGTCTCCACCAAGCTGGAGGTGCTGGGCGCCCTGGCCGGGGTCGCCGATCAGATCATCGTCGGTGGCGGCATCGCCAACACCTTCATCGCCGCGGCCGGGCGCCCGGTGGGTCAGTCGCTGTACGAGAAGGATCTGCTGGAGGCGGCGCGGCGCATCGCCGCCAAGGTCGAGGTGCCGCTGCCGCTGGACGTCATGGTGGGCAAGCGGTTCGACGAGCACGAGCCGGCGGTGGTCAAGCTGCCGGATCAGGTGGACGACGACGACATGATCCTCGACATCGGCCCGGAGACGGCGCGACGCTGGGCCGAGCGCCTGGGCGGTGCGGGCACCATCCTCTGGAACGGCCCGGTGGGCGTGTTCGAATTCGATCAGTTCGGCGAGGGCACCCGGGTTCTGGCGGAGGCCATTGCCGCCAGCAGCGCCTACTCCATCGCCGGCGGCGGCGATACCCTGGCAGCCATCGACAAATACGGCGTGGCCGACGGCATCTCCTACATCTCTACCGGCGGCGGCGCGTTTCTCGAGTTCGTCGAGGGCAAGAAGTTGCCGGCGGTTGCGGTGCTCGCCCGACGGGCAGAGGACTGAGCGCGGCGTTGGCCGATTTCGATCCTATCGCACTGCGTGCCGGGCTGCGGCTGCTGACCCCGGGGGCGCCGGTGATTCTGACGCCGGCGGAAGATGCCTACCTGCGCCACTACGACATCCACTTCGTGGAAGAATTTCCCGACTTGAGGCACGACTTCGGCGCCGTGGAGTCGGGCGAGCACCGTCTGGCCGCGCACCTGTGGATGCCGGCCGACGCGCGTGGCACCGCCGTGGTGATCCACGGCTATTACGACCACACCGGCCTGTACGGGCACCTGATCCGCCGGCTGCTCGACCACGGTCTGGCGGTGCTGTCGTTCGATCTGCCGGGCCACGGCCTGTCGTCGGGCGCCCCGGCCGACATCGAGACGTTCGACCACTACGTTGCGGCGTTCGGCGCCTGTCTGGTGGCGCTCGAGGATCACCTGCCCAAGCCCTGGTATCTGTTCGGCCAGAGCACGGGCGGCGCCATCGCCATGGAGTGGCTGCTCGCCAACGGCTACAGCGCCGCCACCGTGCCGTTCGCCAAGGTGTTGCTGCTGGCGCCGCTGGTGCGGCCGCATCTGTGGCCGGTGAACCGGCTGGTCTACGAGGTTGCCCGGCGGTTGATCACGGAACGGCCGCGCACCTTTACCCGCAACGCCGACAATCTGGAGTTCCTGGAGTTTCTCCGCGACCGCGACCCGCTCCAGGCGCGCACCCTGCCGGTGCGCTGGGTGACCGCCATGCAGGCGTGGCGGCGTCGTTTCGAGGCGCACCCGCCCACCGACATCGCCCCCCTGGTGATTCAGGGGCGCGCCGACCGCACCGTCGACTGGCGCTACAACATGAAGGTCATCAGCCGGCTGTTCCAGCCGCAGATCGTCTACATACCCGAGGCGCGCCACCACCTGGTGAACGAGTCCCTGGCCATCCGCCAGCAGATCTTCCAGGCCATCGAAGCCGCGCTCAGCGAGGGCTGAGTTCGGTGATGGCCTGATAGGTCAGCGCCTTCATCTCGTTGCGCAGGCCCCAGGGCGACCCCATGAGCTGGATCATGGCCACCACCAGCAGCTCCTCCACCGGGTCGACCCAGAAGATGGTGCCCGCGGCGCCGCCCCAGCTGTACTCCCCCACCGAGCCGATGACCCGGTTGGCGGGCACGTCGGTGACGACGGCGAAGCCGAGGCCGAAGCCCGCACCGCTGTAGCCGCCGAGGGCGCCGACGGCCGGGGTCTCGCCGGAGCCGCTGGCGCTCACCAGGGTCGGCAGATGGTTCATGGTCATCAGCTCGATGGTCTTGGGGGAGAGAATGCGCTCGCCGTCGAGGCTGCCGCCGGCACGTAGCATCTCGGCGAAGCGGGCGTAGTCGGCGGCGGTGGAAACCAGGCCGCCGCCGCCGGAGAACAGGGTTGGGTCCTGGTAGCGGACGAAAGATTCCTCCGCCAGCACCACCAGCGCGCCGGCCTCGCGGTCGTAGCGGTGGTTGGTGCCGAAGCGCTGCGCCTTGTCCTGCGGCACGCCGAAGAACGTGTCGCGCATGCCCAGAGGCTCGAACAGGCGCTGAGTGAGAAACTCATCGAAAGGCTGGCCGCTGATGCGTTCGACGATGGCCCCGGTGACGTCCACCGCGACGCTGTAGTGCCAGCGCGAACCCGGCTGGAATTTCAGCGGCAGCGTCGCCAGACGGTCGACGAACTCGTTCAGGTCTGCGCTCTGCATCAGCGCCGCTTCTCTATACAGCTGGTCGAGCGGATCACGCGGATTGAAGCCGTAGCTGAAGCCGGCGGTGTGTGACAGCAACTGCTGCATGGTGATGGGCGCGGCGGCGACACGGCTGCCGTCTTCCTGCAGCACTTCCAGCTCGGCCAGTTCGGGCAGGAACTTGGCGATCGGATCGGACAGCTGAAACGCCCCCTCTTCGTAGAGCATCATCGCCGCTACCGCAGTGATGGGCTTGGTCATGGAGTAGATGCGGAACAGCGTGTCGGTGGTCATGGGCGTGCCGGCGTTCAGGTCGGCCTGGCCCACCGCATCGAAGTGCACCACCTTGCCGCGCCGCGCCACCAGGGTCACCGCGCCTGCCAGTTTGCCCTCCTCCACGTACCGTCGGGTCAGTTGCGAAATGCGCTCCAGCCGCTCTGCCGACATGCCCACCCGCTCAGGTTTGGTCATCGGCAAGCCGGCTTCGCCGCCCCTGGCGGCGGCGTGGCCAGGGCCGGCGGGCAGCAGCAGGCAGGCGGCCAGGGCCAGGGCGGGCCAGTCGAGGCGTCTGGTGCGGTTGCCGGTCATGCTGTCTCCCCCTGATGAAGCGGATCAGGATTTAAGCACCGCGCCTGCCGGATTGGTAGGACGACCCGACGCCGGACGGCTAGAACAGCACGCGGGCCTTGATGGTGTCCGGAACCGACCGCAACGCTGCCAGCACCGGCCGGGAGTAGGCGGATTCCACGTCGATCACCACGTAGCCGATCTGCGCATTGGTCTGCAGGTACTGGCCGGTGACGTTCACCGCATGATCCGACAGCACCTGGTTGATGGCCGACAGCACCCCCGGTACGTTGCGGTGGATGTGCAGCAGCCGGTGCTGACCCGGGTGCGCAGGCAGGGCCACCTCCGGGAAATTCACCGCGGACAGGGTCGAGCCGTTGTCGCTGTAGCGCACCAGCTTCTCGGATACCTCGAGGCCGATGTTCTCTTGCGCCTCCTGGGTGCTGCCGCCGATATGGGGGGTGAGCAGCACGTTGGCTATGCCTTTCAAAGGCGAGCGAAACGGTTCGTCGTTGGATTTCGGCTCTTCCGGAAAGACGTCGATGGCGGCGCCCAGCAGGCCGCCGGAAGCCAACCGCTGCGCCAGCGCGTCGAGGTCGACGACGTTGCCGCGGGAGGCGTTGATCAGTACCGAGTCGGGCTTCATGAGCGCCAGCGCTTCGGCGTCGATCATCATCCGCGTCTGCGGGTTCGCGGGCACGTGCAGGGTCACCACGTCGGCCAGGGCGAGCAGCTCGGCGAGGCTGTCGACCTGGCGGGCGTTGCCCAGATTCAGCCGCTTGACCACGTCGTAGAACATCACCTGCATGCCGAGGCCTTCCGCCAGCACGCCGAGTTGCGAGCCGATGTTGCCGTAGCCCACCACGCCCAGCACCTTGCCGCGCACCTCGAACGACGCCCGTGCACTCTTCTGCCAGACGCCCTGGTGCATGCGCATGCTCTTTTCGGGCACGCCGCGCAGCAGCAGGATGGCCTCCGCCAGCACCAGTTCGGCGACGCTGCGGGTGTTCGAGAACGGGGCGTTGAACACCGGCACGCCGGCGATGGTGGCCGCGCTCAGGTCGACCTGGTTGGTGCCGATGCAGAAGCAGCCGACCGCCATCAGCCGCCGGGCGGCGGCGATGGCGCCGGCATCGAGCTGGGTGCGAGAGCGAATGCCGAGCATGTGGACGTCGGCCACGGCCGCGGCCAGCGCCTCGCCCTGCAGCGCTTCGCCGGCGGCGGTGATGTTCCGATAGCCGGCGCTTTCCAGGTTGCGCAGGGCCGAAGGATGCACGCCCTCCAGCAGGAGCACTTTGATTTTGTCTTTGTCGAAGGAAGTGTTGCGCAAGGGGTTTGGGTCCGCTGCCGAGAGGGCGCATATACTAGCAACCCCAGTGGAGGAACAAGACGAGAATGTCCCAAGTGCTCGATGAACAGTTCTCACCCAGGCAGGTGCGTCGCGATGCCGAGGCCCTGGCCAAGTGGGGGTGCGACTGGACCCGGAGCTTTCCGGTGGCGCCCAGCGCGGTGGTGTTTCCCGAGTCCATCGACGACGTGGTGCGGCTGGTGCGAATTGCCAATGCCCAGGGTCTGGCCCTGGTGCCTTCCGGCGGACGCACCGGGTTGTCCGGCGGTGCGGTGGCCAGCCACGGCGAGGTGGTGGTGTCGTTCGACCGCATGAACCGGATTCTCGGCTTCGAGCCCGCCGATCGCCTGGTGAGCTGCCAGGCGGGCGTCGTCACCCAGACGCTGCAGGAGTACGCCGCGGCCCGCGGGCTGTGCTACCCGGTTGACTTCGCCTCCGCTGGCTCCAGCCAGATCGGCGGCAACATCGCCACAAACGCGGGCGGCATCAAGGTGATCCGCTACGGCATGACTCGGGACTGGGTCGCC
>JBLRXD010000087.1:0-15047 GCA_047920935.1 Pseudomonadales bacterium
CCACCCGGTACCGGCGCTGATCGAGTACATCCCCTATCGCAAGCGCGACATCACTCGCGGCCGGGACGAGATCAACCATCCCTACATGGCCGGCCACGGCTATGCCTGCCTGCGCATCGACCTGCGGGGCAGCGGCGACTCTGATGGCGTGCTGCGCGATCAGTATCTCGAGCAGGAGCAGAGCGACGGTGTGGCGGCCATTGCCTGGGCGGCGGAGCAACCCTGGTGCGATGGCAAGGTGGGCATGTTCGGCATCTCCTGGGGCGGCTTCAACGCGCTGCAGATCGCAGCGGAACAGCCGCCGGCGCTGGGCGCCATCGTCGCCGCCTGCGCCACCGACGACCTGTACGCCGACAACATGCACTACATGGGCGGATGCCTGCTGGCCGACAATCTCTCCGAGGCGACCACCATGTTCGCCCACACCACCTGCCCGCCGGATCCGCTGATCTTCGGCGATGGCTGGCGCCAGCTGTGGCTCGACCGGCTGGCCGGCAGCGGTTTGTGGCTCGACATCTGGCTGCGTCACCAGCGCCGCGACGACTTCTGGAAGCGCGCCTCGGTGTGCGAAGACTATTCCGCCATCCGCTGCCCGGTGATGGCGGTCAGCGGCTGGGCCGACGGCTATACCAACGCGGTGTTCCGCCTGCTGGAACACCTCGAGGTGCCCCGGCAGGGGCTGGTGGGGCCCTGGGGCCACAAGTATCCCCACGTCGGCATCCCCGGCCCCGCCATCGGTTTCCTGCAGGAGATGCGGCGCTGGTTCGATCACTGGCTCAAGGACGCCGACAACGGCATCGATAAGGAACCCATGCTGCGGGCCTGGATGCAGGACAGCGTGCCCCCGGCTACCAGTTATGCCGAGCGCCCCGGCCGCTGGGTCGCGGAGCGCCGGTGGCCGTCCGCCAACGTGGGCGAACTGGCGCTGCCGCTGGCGCGGCATCGCATTCTGCTGGCGGGCGAGGCCGACCGGCAGCCGGATGCCAGCGTCGATCGCATGCAGTCACCGCTCTCGGTCGGCTTGTTTTCCGGCAAGTGGTGCTCCTACGCGGCCGCACCCGATCTGCCCTACGACCAGCGCGAAGAAGACGGCGGCGCCCTGGTCTACACCTCGGCGCCGCTGCCGGAAACCCTGGAGATTCTCGGCACGCCGGAGTTGGATCTGGTGCTTTCCGTCAACCAGCCGGTGGCCCAGGTGTGCGTACGACTCGAGGACGTGCTGCCCGACGGCAAGGCCACCCGGGTGACCTTCGGCCTGCTCAACCTCACCCATCGCCACAGCAACGAACATCCGGAACTGCTGCAGCCCGGGCGCAGCTATCGGGTTCGGGTCGCCATGAACTACGTGGCGCAGACCTTCCCGGCCGGCCACCGGCTGCGACTGGCGGTGAGCGGGTCGTACTGGCCGCTGGCTTGGCCGCCGCCGGCGGCCGTGGAACTCGCGCTGGAACCGACCCGCAGCCGATTGCTGCTGCCGGTTCGCCCGGCCACGGCGGACGACGCCCGCCTGCGCCCCTTCAACGCCCCCGAGGGCACGCCACCGCTAAACACCACCCTGCTGCGCCCCGCCCACCACAACTGGCTGGTGCACCGCGATCTGGCGCGCAAAACCTCGGAACTCGAGGTGATCCAGGACAACGGCAGCTGGCGGATCAACGACATCGACCTGGAGGTCAGCGCCATCACCAACGAGTGGTACCGCAGCCACGACGATCAGATCGACTCGGTGGAGGGTGAGACGTGCACCGAGCGCGAGTTCCGCCGTGGTGACTGGCAGATTCGCATCCGCACCCGGACGCGGGCGACCTCGACGACGACCGAGTTTCTTCTGGAGGCCGAACTCGACGCCTGGGAAGGCAAAAAGCGAATATTTTCGCAGAACTGGGATCGCCGCATTCCCCGGGACTACCTTTAGGCACGACAGCGCTTCCAGGGGGCCGAGTCCGACTTACTTAGCTTTACGATATATTATCTTAATGTATAATGTCGTTCGGCCAACTGGCAGCGTATCGAGTGGCAATGTTCAAACTGGATATCGAGGAGATGCGCCGCAGTGCGAGTGAGGCCACCGCGCTGCTGCGCGCCCTCGCCCACGAAGACCGGCTGCTGCTGCTGTGCCAGCTCAGCCAGGTCGAGCTTTGTGTCGGCGACATCGAGGAAAAGCTGCAGATTCGGCAGCCAACCCTGTCCCAGCAGCTTGGCATCCTGCGTCGCGAAGGCCTGGTCGAGACCCGGCGCGAGGGCAGGAACATCTATTACCGGGTTGCCGACCAGAGGGCGCTGGGCCTGCTTAAGACCCTCTACGAGCTTTATTGCGCACCGGCCAAAGGTGCCGCCGGAAAACAAGGAGGCAGACAATGACCATCGACTGGGCATCTTTCACCCCGGTGTCGGCGCTGATCGGCGGCCTGCTGATCGGCCTCGCCGCAGCCATGTTCGTACTGATCAACGGCCGCATCGCCGGTATATCCGGCATCATCGGAGGGCTGCTGAGGCCTGCCACCGGCGATATCGGCTGGCGGGTGGCATTCATCGGGGGCATGCTGGCGGCCCCGCTGATGTGGCTGGCCGCAGCGTCGCTGCCCGAAATCCGCATCGATGCCGGTTATCCGCTGCTGATCGCAGCCGGCCTCATCGTCGGCGTCAGCACGCGCTACGGCGCCGGTTGCACCAGCGGCCACGGCGTCTGCGGCATTTCGCGGCTGTCGCCCCGCTCGCTGGTGGCGACGGCGGCGTTCATGAGCACGGGCTTCGGCACGGTCTTTGTCGTCCGCCATCTTCTGGGAGGCTGACCATGTTCCGTCACAACGTCACCGCATTCGTCACCGGGCTGATCTTCGGCATCGGCCTTCTGGTCTCCGGTATGGCCAATCCGGCCAAGGTGCTGGGCTTTCTCGATCTGGCGGGGGCGTGGGACCCGTCGCTGGCCCTGGTCATGGGCGGAGCCATCGCGGTCGGGCTGCTCGCGTTCACCCTGGCCGGCCGGCGGAAGCGCAGCCTGCTCGGCGACCCGATGCGACTGCCGAGCCAGCGCGAGCTGGACAAACCACTGATTCTCGGCAGCCTCGGGTTCGGTATCGGCTGGGGCCTGGTCGGCTTCTGCCCCGGGCCGGCTCTGGTCGCGCTCGGCGCCGGCCAGCCCAAAGCACTGGCCTTCGTCGCCGCCATGCTGGCCGGCATGGCCCTCTACGAGCTGGTCGAACGCCGCCGCGCGCGTGCGGTGAGCGCCACCGGCGCTGCCTGACACGCGGCGGCGGCGCCGCCGGCTCGCCCCGCTGGCGGTGACGCGCAGATCAACGGTGCTGGAAGAACAAAAGCGCGGCCGAACATCGGCCGCGCTGGTTGCTACGTCAACGGTTGACCGGGTTACCGACGGCCAGCGTTGTCCGGGCGCATGTCGGCGGCCTTGTCGCGGGCCTCCTTGGCGGCGTCGCTGGCGCCTTCACGAGCGTCCCGAGCCGCTTCACCGCGTTCGCGACCGGCTTCGCCGCGGCCTTCGGCCATCGACTGACCGAATGCGCGACCATCTTCACGAGCGGCATTGGCGGTATCCAGACCCTTCGCCGAAGCCTCCCGAGCGGTATCGGAAGCGTCTTCCGGCAATTCGATCAGACTCAGCACGTCATCAACGTCGTCGCCGACGTCGGTGGATTCGTCAGCGTATGCGGGGCCGGCAAGCAGAGCGGCCGTTACCGTCAAAGCCCCGAGCCAGTTGAGTTTGTTCATGGAATTCTCCTGATTTAGATGAATCGACTGCGTTCACCTAGTTACACGCTGCGTGAGGAGAATTGGTTCCATCCAATTCGAGGAATATCGAAGTCGCATCGGTAGAATTCAAGATCACGGCCGCAGGCTTGATCAGCTTGCCGTGCCGGTCTTGCAAGCCCACACAGAGGCCGATCACACCGGCGCTGGTGAGGAATGGCTTCTCGACCCGGTGGATTCGGTACTCGAACAGGCGATCTCCCACCACGGCTACCGGCAGGGTGCGGAAGCCGTCGAACAGATTGATCTGCACATCGTGCCTGAGATCGTGGTCGTACACCGCGTACGCCACATCGCCCGCATCGTTGATGGCGGGATGGCGAATGCTGCGCCGGGACGCACCGGCGGGAAGCGCAACGAACGGCACCACCAGGGTGCCGTCTGTCCAGTACAGCGCGCCGCCGGGGCCGACGAACACCACGTCGCCCGCCCTGTTGACGGCGAAACCACCGTCGACGTCGAGATCGAAGCCCTCGGGCGTGAGCCGCCGGGAGCCGGCCCCGTTGGCGGCGACCAGATAAAGCGCCGCAGAGCCGGGCCGTTCGCCGTCGCGCACCTGAGCAACTAAGGCGTCATCTGCATGACTCAGCCCGGCCACCAGCAGCAAGCCGATGAACGTACGCCAGTTCGTTGCCATGTTGCGCCCCGATCAAAACCCCAAAAAACAACATAGTCCAGCGGGGGCCGGGGCTCACTACCTCAATTGAGGTATTCCAGGTGATCCGTCGGACGCGATGTTCGTAAGCCTTATCGGCGGCGCCGGGCGTCTCAGCTGCTTTCCAGCAACAGACTGACGGGGCCGGCATGGGTCAGCGCGAGCTCGTGTTTCGCACGCGTGCACGCGACGTAGAGCAGGTTGCGGTCCATCTCGGTGCTGTAGGTGGATTCGTCCACCCCGGGTACGACGACGGCGTCAAATTCCAGGCCCTTGGCCAGATGCGCCGTGCAGACACTCACGCCGGTACCGAACACCCGGGCGTCTTCCCGCAGCAGGTGCAGGCCGGTTACGTGGCCCTCCAGCGCCTCCATGAGCTTGGCCGCCTGCTTCGTGGTTTTGCAGATGACGCCAACCGTCTGATGCCCGGCGTCGAGAAGCTCGCCCACCAGCGCGCGAACCGCCTCGAGCTCCTTCTGGCGGCTCTGACAGCGCAGCACTTTCGGTTCCGGGCCGTGGCGCTCAATGATTTCGAGATCGGGATTCGGGGAGATTCGCTGGGCGAACCGGGTAATCTCCCAGGTGGAGCGGTAGCTCCTGTTGAGGTTGACGCAATAGGCCTGCCCGAACACTCGCCGAATATCGTCGAGGGAAGAGGAGTTGTACGGATTCACTGCCTGACGGGCATCGCCCAGAATCGTCTTGTTGCAGGAAAACAGCCGAGCAAGCACCGCATACTGCACCGGCGTGTAATCCTGCATCTCGTCGACGAGCAGGTGTTTCACCTTGCGGTACGGTGAGCGCAGGCCCTCGAGCTGCATCTTCAGGTAAATGAGCGGAAACACATCGGCGTATTCCAGCCGCCCTGCCGATTTGAACAACTCCGGCTGGCCGATCCAGTCGTAGAATCCCTTGTAGGTATCGCGCAGGGTGCGCTGTCGCAACATCCCCTGCAGCGCCTCCTTCAGCATCTTGCGCTGCTCGGGCAGCAGGTCGTAGTTGTACTGAATGCCGATTTTCTGCTCGGTCTCGCGGGCCAGCTGAGCGAGGCGTTCGGTCGTCGGCATGCCGCGGTGCTTGCGGAAGATCTCGTCGAGCAACCAGGCCGGCACCAGTCTTTTCGCAACCCATACATCCTCGGCGGCGAACCGTGAATTCTCCACGTGATCCGCATACCGCTGGAGCTGACGGAGAAAGTCCGGTGAAGCCTTGAACCGCAGCCTGCGCTTCATCGCCTCGTCACCGCGCTCGAGCAACGCCGTGGTCTGCTCGAAGAAGGTCTGGAACCGGTAGCTGCCCTCGAGCAGTTCGTCCGCCACCTGCTCCATGCCGATCTCGTTGATGGTCTCCTCGCCGAGCTCCGGCAGGACGTTGGCGATGTATTTGGCGAAAACCCGGTTCGGCGACACGATGAGAATGTCTTCGGAGGAAAGCGTATCTTTGAACCGGTACAGCAGATAGGCGATGCGGTGCAGCGCGATCGAGGTCTTTCCAGACCCAGCCACCCCCTGAATGATGAGCTCGCGGGCTGCATCATTGCGGATGATAGCGTTCTGATCCCGCTGAATCGTGGCGACGATGTTGCGCATGCTTTCGTCCGACGTGCGGCTCAGCTCGTCCCGCAGCACGTCGTCCACCATGTTCACAGCGCTGTCGATCATCAGCTCGATACTGCCGTGCTCGATGCGGAACTGTCGCTTCAAACGCACCTCGCAGCAGACTTCACCCTGAGGCGCCTGGTAGCGCGCCGGCCCCGTTTCGTAGTCGTAGAACAGACTGGCAATGGGAGCGCGCCAGTCGTAGATCACGTTTTCTCCGTCGGCATCGTCGCGGAAGTGGTGAATGCCCAGGTACACGGGTTGCGGCGAGTCGTCGGCGGAATGCACCACGTCGACGCGGCCGAAGTAGGCCGAGGCCAGCAATTTCTGCAGGCGCTGCCTTTGCGCCAGCACGAAATCACCGCTGTTCACCGCCTGCTCGATGGACTGCCGCTGAGCGATTTTCTCGATGTGGTCCATCTCGTCACGGCTGCTCCAGAGGTAGTTTTTCTGCTCCTGGATCTCGGTGGCGTAGTCACGCAGGCGGCGGCTGAATTCCGCGATGGCGCGGTTCAGCCGAGCGCGCACCTGTTCCAGATGCGCCTGCTCCCGGGATCGGACGGTGATGGCTTCTTCGCCGGTCGTTACCAAAGGTTCTTTTGCCGTCACTACAGTTGGTCACTTCGCCTGATTCAATTGTTCGCCGTGCTCGCGCGTGGTGCGAAGTTCGACGTCGGGCCAGCGCTCGGCGGTGAGCCGCAGAATAGCGTTCGACTCGGCGATGAATACCGGGTTCCCGTCGACGTCTGTAGCCAGGCGGTCGTGATTGGCCTTTTCGAATTCCCGCAGCTGCCCGGGCGCCACTACCCACCGCGCCGCTTGCACCCGCACCGGCTCGAACACGGCTGCGACACCGTATTCTTCAGCAAGCCGGTGGCTCACGATCTCGAACTGCAGCGGCCCGACGGCGCCCAGCACCGGAGGTCCGCCGCGAGCCATCTGAAACACCTGGATGGCGCCTTCCTCACCCAGCTCCTTCAGAGCATTGCCGAGTTGCTTGCCCTTGAGCGGGTCCTTGAGCTGCGCCCGCATGAACAACTCCGGAGCGAAGTACGGGATGCCTTTGAATGCCAGCGCCTCCCCTTCCGTGAGCGTATCGCCGATCTGGAACTGCCCGTGATTGTGAATGCCGACGATGTCGCCGGCGACGGCGTAATCCAGGTGAGTGCGCTCATTGGCCATGAACGTCAGCGGGTGGAGAATCTTGAACTCCCGCCCGACCCGCACTTGAGTCACGCGGGTCGACGGTGTCAGCCGCCCGGAGCAGATCCGGAGAAACGCGATCCGGTCGCGGTGCCGGGGATCCATGTTCGCCTGGATCTTGAACAGGAAGCCACTGAACGTCGACTCCAGCGGATCGACAGCTCGCACGCCCGCGTCCCGCGGCTGCGGCGGCGGCGCCCACTCGATCACCGAGCGCAACAGCTCCCGCACGCCGAAGTTGTTGATGGCCGAGCCGAAGAACACCGGCGTCTGCACGCCGTCGAGATACGCCTGCTGATCGAATGGATCCGAGGCCCCTCGCACCAGCTCCACCTCCTCCCGCAGCGAACCCACCTCCATGGGGTAGAGCTTGTCGAGGGCGGGATCATCGACCCCATGCACCGACGCCACCTCGACGCTTTCGTTGCCCTGCCCCGGACGGAAGCGGTGCATCTCGTCGCGCAGCAGATGGAACACCCCGCGAAACGCCTTGCCCATGCCCACCGGCCAGGTGATGGGGGTACAGCGGATCTTCAGCACATCCTCGATCTCATCGATGAGCTCAACGGGATCCCGCACCTCACGATCCATCTTGTTGACGAAGGTGATGATTGGCGTGTTCCGCAGCCGGCACACCTCCAGCAGCCGGACGGTCTGGGCTTCGACACCCTTGGCGGCATCGATCACCATCAGCGCGGCATCCACGGCCGTCAGCACCCGATAGGTGTCCTCCGAGAAGTCCTGGTGCCCTGGCGTGTCCAGCAGGTTGATGACGTGGGCGTCGTATTCGAACTGCATGACGGAGCTGCTCACCGAGATGCCCCGTTGCTGCTCCACCGCCATCCAATCGGATGCAGCGAACTTCCCCGTCTTGCGGGCTTTGACCGTGCCGGCGAGCTGTATGGCGCCGCCGAACAGCAGCAGTTTTTCGGTCAGCGTGGTCTTGCCCGCATCCGGGTGGGAGATGATGGCGAAGGTACGGCGGCGCCGACACTCGTGCGCAAGATGCGCATCCGGCGGTGAAGTGGTCTCGATGTTCAGCATCTGGGTTGGCCATAATGTTCAGGCAGGTCAGCCAGCGCCGGGGCGGTGGCCGACAATCCGAGGTTTTCGACAAGGCGCCGCGGCCGAAGCCGCGGCCGAAGCCGCGGCCGAAGAGGCCGACGCTATCGGAAGTTTCTGAAGCAGGGTTAGGGCGGCATAGCCGCGGACCATAGCAACATCGCGCACAGCAGGCAACGCGGGTACGGTGATTGCATCCGGTTCAATGGAACTGAACGAATACCAGGAGAGACACATGCAGATCAGGGACATCATGAGCAGCCGAATCGACAGCATCACGCCCGACCAGGGGCTGACGCAGGCGGCAATTCAGATGCGCGACGACGACGTGGGGTCACTGCCGGTTCTGGAGAATGGCAAACTCGCCGGAATGATCACCGACCGTGACATCGCGGTTCGCGCGGTGGCTCGGGGAGGCGACGTGCAGAACATGAAGGTGCGAGACGCCATGTCCCCGGACGCCATTTCCTGTTCGGCAGACGACTCGCTCGAGGTGGCGAACCGGCTGATGGCCGAGCACCAGATCCGGCGGCTGCCGGTGCTGGATGCCGAGCAACGGCTGGTAGGTATCGTCTCGCTGGGCGACCTGGCCCGGAATGAGCAGCCAGACGCGGCCGGCGAGGCCCTGAAAAAAGTCTCCGAGCCGACGGGCGCCGAGCGCCGGGTCTGAGCCTCGGTCGCTGATGCTGGGCGCAATTGGCGGCGATATCGTCGGATCCCGGTTCGAAGGCCATCCTTCGCCACCGCCAGGTTTCGAGCTCTTTCATAGAGGCTGCCGGTTCACCGACGACACGGTATGCACGTTGGCGGTGGCGGACGCTCTGCTGCGTAAGGAAGACTTCGCCTCCTCGCTGCGGCGTTACGTCCGCCGTTACCCCGACCGTGGCTACGGCGGGATGTTCCTGAGATGGGCCATGGCCGATGACGCTCCGCCTTACGGCAGTTGGGGCAACGGCGCGCCCATGCGCGTTGCCGGCATCGGCTGGCTTGCCGATGGCGCCGACGATGCGCGCGCCATGGCCCGCGCCCAGGCGGCGGTGAGCCATGATCATGCCGATGCCATGGCCGCTGCGGAAGCGGTTGCCTGGGCCATCCACCTGCTGCTAAATGGCCATTCCGCGCGTGACGTCCGCCGCAGGCTCGAGTCGGAGTTCGGCTACGATCTCGACCCGGGGTCGGCTCTGCTGCCGCGGGGCTTCGACGTTTCCGCGGCGGGCACGGTCGAGCCGGCTCTGGCAGCAGCGTTACATGTCGGCGATTGGGAGACGGCGGTGCGGTCGGTGGTGGGGCTGGGGGGCGATACCGATACGCTTGCCTGCATTGCCGGTGGCGTGGCCGAGGCGGCGTACGGCCTTCCGGAGAATATCGCCGACCGGGTCGTGTCGTACCTTACCCCGGATCTGCTGCACGTCGTCGACGCGTTTCGGGGTCGCCTGGCCCGGACGTAGCCAGCGCTCGCGATTTGTTCGGAATTGTTATAGCATCGCCGCCAAGAAAGAGAGAAAGAAAGCAAACTCCAGTATGAACTTGGAGAGTCGTCGGCCCGCCATGGTCATTCCGGCCACCGCCCCTACTACCGAATACTCCCCCGTTTGCAGACACTGTCGCGCCGTGCTCTTACCGTGCACGCTGCCCAGCAGTGGCTGTCAGGAATAGCGCAGCATCCATATCGATGCGCTCCGCTGGGGCGTTCCTCTTCCTCTAAGGCGCCGCATGTCCGGCGCCCATATGCAAGCAAAACAGCGGAACTCAATTTCGCTACAGAAGAGGTATACGTGTTGAAAAGTTCAACCCAACAGTTTCAGTTCGGCGAGCAGCAGGTCACCCTGGAAACCGGCCGCATTGCCAAGCAAGCCACCGGCGCAGTGCTGGTGACGATGGGCAGCACCGTGGTGCTTTGCACCGCCGTCGGGGTTCGGCACGCCCGCGCCGGGCAGAATTTCCTGCCGCTGACCGTGAATTACCAGGAAAAGACCTACGCCGCAGGCAAGATTCCCGGCGGCTTCTTCCGCCGCGAAGGGCGCCCGTCCGAGAAGGAAACCCTGACCTGTCGTCTCATCGACCGGCCCATCCGGCCGCTGTTTCCCAAGGGCTTCATGAACGAAGTCCAGGTAGTCTGCACGGTCATGTCCGCTGCCAACAACGAAGATCCGGACATCGCGTCGTTGCTGGGCGCCTCGGCGGCCTTGGCCGTATCAGGCATTCCGTTCGACGGGCCGATCGGCGCCTGCCGGGTCGGTTATCAGGACGGCACCTACATGCTGAATCCCAGCTACTCGCACCTTGCCGAGTCGTCACTTTCCATGGTGGTGGCCGGTACCTCTGAAGCCGTGCTGATGGTGGAGTCGGAGGCGAAGGAACTTGCCGAGGACGTGATGCTGGGCGCGGTGCTGTTTGCGCATCAGGAGATGCAGGTGGCCATCGAGGCCATCAAGGCCCTCGCTGCGGAGGCCGGCAAGCCCAGATGGGAGTGGCAAGCACCCGCTGGGGACGCAGCGCTCGACGCGGCCGTCAGCACCATGGCACTCGATGATCTTGGTGAAGCTTATCGAACCACCGACAAGAGCGCTCGGCAAGCGGCGGTAACGGCGCTGAGAGCGCAGGTGATCGAGAGACTTTCCGGCGGCAACGACGCCGAGCATGCCACGGATGATGTCAAGGACGCGTTCTCACGCCTCGAAAAGTCGCTGGTTCGCGAGCGGGTGCTGAACGGCGAGCCGCGCATCGACGGCCGCGATCAACGCACCGTGCGCCCCATCGTGATCGAAGCGGGTTGGCTGCCGAAAACACACGGCAGCGCCCTGTTCACCCGCGGAGAGACGCAGGCCATCGTCGTCGCGACCCTCGGGACCATGCGCGACGCCGCCCTGATCGAGGCCCTCGAAGGCACCTACAAAGACAACTTTCTGCTGCACTACAATTTCCCTCCCTACTGCGTCGGCGAAGCCGGCTTCATGGGCGGCCCCAAGCGCCGCGAGATCGGCCACGGCAAACTCGCGCGCCGCGCCCTGGAAGCCGTTCTACCCACCCTGGAAGAGTTCCCCTACACCATTCGTGTGGTCTCCGAGATCACGGAATCTAACGGCTCCAGCTCCATGGCCACGGTCTGCGGCACCTCTCTGGCACTGATGGACGCCGGCGTTCCGATGAAAGCGCCGGTGGCTGGCGTGGCGATGGGGCTGGTCAAGGATGGCGAGCGATTCGCCGTTCTCACCGACATCCTCGGAGACGAGGATCACCTGGGCGACATGGACTTCAAGGTGGCCGGCACGGCCAATGGTGTTACCGCGTTGCAGATGGACATCAAGATCACCGGTATCAACGAAGAGATCATGGAAGTCGCCGTCAACGAGGCGCGTGCGGCACGCCTGCACATTCTCGGCGAGATGGCCAAGGTGCTCGATCGTTCGCGCGAGAGCATTTCCGAAAACGCGCCGTCCATGACGGTGCTGCACGTGCCGGTGGACAAGATTCGCGACGTCATCGGCAAGGGCGGCGCCACCATCCGCAGCATCACCGAAGAGACCGGTGCATCCGTCGACATCGAAGACGACGGTAGCGTGCGCATCTATGCAGCCGACATGCAGTCTCTGCAGGCAGCCGTCGACCGGGTGGCTGCGCTCACGGCGGAAGCCGTTCCCGGCACCATCTACCGCGGCACCGTCGCCAAGGTGGTGGATTTCGGTGCGTTCGTGAACATCCTGCCGGGCAAGGATGGCCTGCTGCACATCTCGCAGATCGCCGAAGAGCGCGTGGAGCGGGTGGAAGACTATCTCAAGGAGGGGCAGGAGATCGACGTGGTCGTGCTCGATGTCGACCAGCGGGGTCGGATCAAGCTCTCCATCAAAGAAGTCGCCAGCTACGCGCAAAGCGCATAGGGGTCGCGACAGCCTATCGTCAGGGTCGAGCAGCGACTGGCCAGTACACGGCGTTCGCGGCCCGACCTACGGTAAGAACTGTTCCTGGAGAATGCGTTCGTTCAGATGCTGTTCCGGATCGAACAGCAGTGTCATTTGAATCTCTCGCGCCAACTCGATTTCGACGGAGGCGACATCGCGCACCTCGCGGAAATCGGCGACGGCACTCACGGGACGCTTCTCGGGCTGCTGAATGTCCAGCCGGATGTGTGCCGTCAACGGCAGCAGAGCCCCGCGCCAGCGTCGCGGCCGGAACGGCGAAATCGGCGTCAGCGCCAGCACCCCGGCGTCGAGTGGCAGGATGGGGCCGTGAGCCGAGAGGTTGTACGCGGTGCTGCCCGCAGGCGTGGCCACCAGCACCCCATCGCAGATCAACTGGGTGAGGCGCACGACATGATCAATACTCACACGCAGGTTCGCCGTCTGCCGCGTCTCGCGTAACAGCGAGACCTCGTTGATGGCCAGGGCTTCGACCGCCTCTCCGCTCGTGGTCGTGGCTCGCATCCGCAACGGATTGAGAATCATCGGCTCAACCCGGTCGAGCCGCTGCCGCAAACCATCGATCTCGTGATGGTTCATCAGGAACCCGACGCTGCCGCAGTTGATGCCGTACACCGCAACGCCCCACTGCCATGCCCGGTGCAACGTCGCCAGCATGAATCCGTCGCCGCCCAATGCCACCACCACATCGGCTGACTCGGGCGCGACATTCCCGTACCGCGCCGTGAAATGGGCGAGCGCTTCCTGCGCCTCAGCGGAGCGGGCCGCGAGGAATGCCAGTCTCTGTTCCGGGGCCGCTCTGTCCAAGATCGGTTCCTGATCCTTTCAGTCGACCCAGGGTAGCCCAACCTGGAGGACGCGTGTATGCCGTAAACGCCATTGATTTTACCTAGGGTGTTGAGATGAGCCGTCTCGCCCGCTAACATCCGCGCGTCGCACCCCCGTGACAGTGACTGCCACCCAGAGCGCCGAGGCACTTTGGTCGGCCATTCGGTCTCCCTGTTCTGACCCTCCTTCTCGGCTGGTCCGACAAGAGCACGTCTTTCCGCTCGAGTTGCCTGACGCACCGTTTTCGAAGACGGTCTTTTCGCGTCTGCGGTGACCTGTCGAATAGCCAAGGTTCAGTGCATGATTCAATCGAGTTTCGCCCACGCCGTCCGCAAACGGCAACTGTCCGCGTTCTTCGAGCCAGTGATCGAATTGGCGACCGGAACGATAGTCGCCGTGGAGGCGCGCGCGCGCCTGAGCGTTGTGCCAACCGGGGCCCCCGCTTCTGCACGCGAGGTATTGGCGCGCGCGCGCCAGGCGCACGCCGAATGGCTGCTCGACCAGGCGATGTTGAATAATGCGATCGAAGCCCTTCAGCAGTTAGCTGGCAGCGGCGTCGAACTGCCGCTGCGGGTGAACCTGACAGATGTCACCGCCAGGCTCCACAGCCAGGAACTCATCGAGTTTCTGCACAAGGTCGAGGTACCGCCCGAGCGCCTCGCGCTCGAAGTGCCGGCAACGGCCTTCGTCGAGGCATCCACCTCCCTTAGCGCACTCGTCGCGCACGTCAACGGCCTCGGAATCTCCGTGATCCTCGATCACTTCAACAGCGCGGTGCACTCGTACGTGCAGGACTGGACCGGTATCAGCGGCATCAAGCTGGATGAGAATCTGGTGGCGCGCGCGTCGATCGATGGCGAGGTGAGTGACCAACTCGAACGGGCGTGTGCCCTGGCGCACGAACGTCGCATTCGAGTCGGGGCGGAAGGTTTGGTGAGAATGGACCAGATCAATCTGCTCAAGAAACTCGGCTGTGACGAGGCGCAGGGTCCTCTTATCAGCCGGCCCCGCTCCCTCGGCGTCCTGACGCCGCTGCTGCGGCAGGGGAGTGTCTGGTAGCAGCAATGGCAACAGACTCTTCGGCGATCAGCAAGGTCGAGATCCGCTGGTTCAAGGGCGCGCAGGTGGAATGCGTGGTGGGCGACATCGCCGCCCAGCCCGGGCTGCATGCCGTGGTCAGCTCCACTTCCAGCGATCTGGGGGCAAGGGGCACGGTCGCGGGAACGGTGCACCGGCAAGCCGGCCAGGCGTTGGCGGCAGAGTGCCGCCGATACGCCCCACTGAACGCCGGGAGCGCGGTGATCACTCGCGCCTATGGATTGCCCAACCGTTACATCATCCACTGTCGCGGACCGAGATACACCGAACATCCGGATCCACACACGCTCCTTGCGAACTGCTACCGCCAAGCCCTGGGGCTGGCACACGAGCATGGAGTTGCGTCGATCGGCTTCCCAGCCATCTCCACGGGCCATGGGGGCTTTCCGTGGAAGGAATCAGCCCGGGTAGCGCTCGAAACCATCATCGCCACACTTCCCAGCTGCCGCTCCGTGCGACGGGTGCGCATGGTTCTCCGCGACGCGGGCAGCTTCAACATTCACGCTGAGGTTCTGGCGGCACTGTCAGAAGATAAATCCGAGAGCTGATCAGCAGCTGATCGTAATCTCCCGGCTAAGCCGGCTGCTCGACGAGTTCGGCCTCCGCGTCGCGTCGTCCGCCACCGAATCGCAGCAGCATGGCCGGCACGACCAGCATGTTGAGCAGTGTCGAACTCACGAGCCCCCAGAGAATGACCACCGCCATGGGCGACTGTATCTCGCTCCCCGGCTGTCCCGAAGCCAGCGCCAGCGGCACCAGCGCCAGGGCCGTGGCCAGCGCCGTCATCAGAATCGGCACCAGGCGCTCCTCGGCGCCGCGGCGCACGGCAGCCGCGAACGGCACGCCCTCGTCGCGGTTCAGTCGCCGAACGTGATCGACCAGGATGACGTCTGGGCCGCCGCCGAGCGCTCCCGCCTGGTG
>JBLRXD010000088.1:0-15011 GCA_047920935.1 Pseudomonadales bacterium
TACGAGGCGCTGGCGGCAAAGATGCCCCGTGGCCGGGTGAGCACCATGGCGGGCGGCCATCTGCTGCCGATGGAGGTCCCGGACGCGGTGGCGGAGTTGCTGCTTCAGGACCTGGAGATCAGCGCAACGACGCGCCGAGCAGATCCCGGGCGATGACGTGCCGCTGCACCTCGCTCGGCCCCTCGCCGATGCGGCGAATGCGCATTTCCCGGTACCAGCGCTCGAAGGGGAAGTCCTTGGTCACGCCGTAGCCGCCGAACATCTGAATGCATCGATCTACCACCCGCCCGCCGGCCTCGCTTGCCACCAGCTTGGCGATGGCGGCTTCGGTGCGAAACGGCTCGCCGCGCTGAGCCTTGTGGGCCGCGTCCAGGGTAAGCCAGGTGGCTTGCCGGATGTCGATCTCGTTGTCCACCAGCATCCACTGGATGGCCTGGCGTGACGCCAGCGGGGCACCGAAGGTCTCCCGCTGCGGGACGTACTCGAGGGCCATTTCGTGGGCTTTCACGGCGACCCCGATGCAGCCGGCGGCGTACGGCAGGCGCTGTCGGGTGAGCCGGTCGTTGGCGATGGCGAACCCGCCGTTGACTTCCCCGAGCACGTTGCGATGTGGCACGCGAACGTCCACCAGCTCCAGCTCGGTGGCAGGATGGGCGGCGCGCAGCGTCGGGATCACCCGGCGCACGTGAAACCCCGGCATGTCGGTATCGACTAGAAAGCAGGTGATGCCACCGCGCCCCTTGTCCGGGTCGGTGCGGGCGAACACCAGGCCGAAGTCGGCGCGGTGTGCGCCGCTGATGAACATCTTGGTGCCGTTGATGATCCAGTCATCGCCGTCGCGGACGGCCCGGGTACGGATCGCGCGTGCCGGGTCACTGCCGCCGG
Organism: Pseudomonadales bacterium; assembly: GCA_047920935.1. Lineage (GTDB taxonomy): Bacteria > Pseudomonadota > Gammaproteobacteria > Pseudomonadales > Azotimanducaceae > UBA7803. The sequence goes on from JBLRXD010000088.1 coordinate 886, forward strand.
AAGCTTCGGTGAGGCCGAAGAAACCGCGTTTTTCCCCCTGCAGGACAGGGTACAGGTAGCGCGCCTTCTGATCGTCGGTGGCCTCGAACAGCTGCGCCAGGCCCATGCCCCCGAACACCCCGTAGCAGGGCGCGTACAGGCCGGCGCGGTGCTGGCTCATCTCGATGGCGAGCAGCACGTGGGTCACCAGATCGACTTCCGGCCCACCGTATTCCGGCGGCACGCCGAGGTTGTAGAGCCCCATGCCGCGGGTGAGCCCCACCAGCCGGGCGTGGTTTTCCGGATCGAGGCTGTCGGCGTCGGGGTCGAGCCCGAGCTCCAGCGGCAGGATCTCCTCACGGACGAAGCGGCGTACCATGCCGACGAGGAGATCCTGCTCGGCGGTGAGCTGAAGGTCCATGACCCGCTTTCAACCGGCCGTCTGAGGCCGGAACCCGAACAGCCGCGCCGCGTTGCCGCCGAGGATTTTCTCCCGCGACTCGGGCTCGAGCGCGCTCATGGTCCGCTCGATGGCCTCGGGGGAGTGCGGCCAGGTACCCTCGTGGTGAGGATAATCGTTGGCCCACATGAAGTTGTCCACCAGATCGAACGGCTCCGCCAGCGCGAGCCCCACGGGATCTTCCTGGAAGCTCGAGAAACCGTGGCGGCGGTAGTACTCCGATGGCAGCGCCTGGAGCTTCGGACGTGCCCACATGTGATGTTTGCGGTAGGCCTCGTCCATGGCCTCGAGCACCCACGCCACCCAGCCGATGCCGGCCTCGATGGTGGCGAACCGCAGCTTCGGGTGCCGCTCGAGCACGCCGGAGGCGCACAGGTTGGCCAGCGGCTCGATGGTGGGCGACAGCGAGTGTGACACGTAGTTGATGACCGCACCGCCGTGCCCTTTCGACGCCCGGGGGTCGCGGCCGGTGGACACGTGAAACGTGATCGGCAGATCGACGTCTTCGATCAGCTCCCAGAGCGGCTCGAACTCCGGCAGGTTGTAGTTCAGATCGTCGTGATCGTGCGGGCCGAAGATCGGTTTGCAGGGCAGGCAGAGGCCGCGAAACCCGAGCTTCGCGCACTTCTCGATTTCTCGCATCGACCCTTCGATGTCGGCAGTAGCCACGCACGCCATCGGCGAGAGCCGGTCGTTGTAGTTGCCAAAGGTTTCCCAGGCCCATTCGTTCCAGACTTGGCACATGGTCTGGGCGAACTCGGCGTCGCGGGTGGCCCACATCATCAGGCCTTTGTTGGGGAACAGAATCTCCGCGTCGACGCCGTCCATGGCGAGGTCGGCCAGCCGCTCTTGCGGGTCTCGGCCCGCCTGGCTGCGCGCCAGGTCTTCACCTTCGAACATGCTCTCGCGCAGCTTGGTCTTGCGGAAGCCCTCGGAGACCATCCACTTGCCGCCCTGCTCGTCGGTTTCCACCCGTGGCAGGCGGCTCTTGAAACGCTCGGGCATGCGGTCGTAGAACAGGTTGGACGGCTCGTTGACGTGGCCGTCGGCGGAGACCACGAACAGCTTGTCCGGGTCCGTGGGCCGCGCAGTCCGGGGCCAGCCTTCGGCACCCGGCGTGTCGAGGCGCCAGCGGTTCGGTTCGTTGACTTCGATCTTTCTCGCTTCCATGACTATCCTCCTGAATTCGGGAAGTACAGGTTGGCTAACCTGTGAGCTGCCATTGCAGCAGTGTGTACGGCGGCTCTCCGTCAGGGTGATGCTCGAAAACGCCTTCGACGGCGCCGCCGATGCGCACCGGCTGGTGGGGGTCGCCCAGTAGATTGCCGACGAGCCGGACGTGGTCCGCTTGAGGCAGCTCCACCAGCACCACCAGATAAGGGCCGTGCTGCTCGAGCGCCGGATGCACCGGATGCCAGACCCGCTCCCAGCTGAAGATGCGCCCGGCCGGTTCGGTTTCGGCCCAGTCCAGGTCGAAGGACAGGCAGCGGTGACAGATCCACTCCGGCCCCCACTGCCAGCCGCGGCAGGCAGTGCAGCGCTGGATCAGCAGCTTGCCGCTCAGCAGTGCTTCGTAGTAGGGCGCATCCAGGCCGTCGCGGGCTGGACGCGGAGCGGGCAGGCCTGCGGGCAGATGATTCGCTGCGGCGTTCACAGCACCTCCTCGGCGCCGAAGATGGCGTTGCTCGCCGGGGTGACCATGGGTCCCGAGGTAACCATGGAGACCCGGGCGCCGGGCACCGGGTTCGGGGAATCTCCACGGATCTGCCGCACGGCCTCGATGACGAGTTCGAGGCCATGCATGTAGCACTCGGCCAGGTTGCCGCCGCTGGTATTGAGGGGCAGCCGGCCGGCGGGCGCAATCAGGTTCTCGAACGTGAGCACCTCGTTTGCCTGCTCGGGGGTACAGAAGCCGTGCTCGATGATGGACATCACCACGCCGCCGGTGAAGTTCTCGTAGCTCTGCAGCACGTCGACGTCCCCGGGCGTCACCTCGGCCATCTCGTAGAGCCGTGGCGCCAGCGTGGTGAAGCAGGCGGTCGCGTACAACGGCGCGTTGTGGCACGGGGCGCCGGCGCGGTGCTCGGACCCGGTGGTGGCACCCAGCAGGTACACCGGCGTGTTCGGCAGGTCGCGGGCACGTTCGGCGGGCACCACGATGAGCGCCGCCGCGCCATCGTTTTCCATGCAGCAGTCGTAGAGGCGATGAGGCTCGACGATCCACCGCGCCTCGTCGTAGGCCTCAGGGGACAGGGGCCGGCCACGCATGACCGCCCGGGGATTGTTCTGGGCATGGTGATAGGCGGCCAGGGATACGGCCTTGTAGGTGTCGCGGCTCACGCCGGTCTCGTGCAGGTGGCGCATGCACCGCATGGAGAACATCTGCGCCGGCGACATCAGCCCGTAGGGCACCGTGTAGGCGGGTTCGCCCGAGACGCCCGGAAGCCTGGGCCCCTGGCCGAAGCGGGCGAACTGGCCCTGGGCCAGGGCGCGGAACACCACCACGCAGCGAGCCATGCCGGTGGCGACGGCCGCCGCCGCGGCTGCCACGGCAGCGGATCCGCCGCCGCCGCCGCCGCCCCACTGCATGCTGGCGAAACGCAGCTCCGGCAGGCCGAGGGCGGCGGCGAGCCGGGAGGGGTCGTTACGATCGTTGCTGTAAGAGGCGAAGCCGTCGATCTCGCGCGGATCGATGCCGGCGTCCTTCGCCGCGGTCAGAATCGCCTTCAGTGCCAGCACGAACTCCGGATCCTCGGCGGCGCCGCGCTTGTAGTAGGCAGTTTCGCCGACGCCGGCAATGGCGGCGCGGCCTCGCAGGGTCCGCTCCCCGGCGGCTGACCTCGTCATTGTCCGATGAACCTCCCGGTTCTGCGCTCGGCCACGGCGCGCACGCCTTCGCGCGCGTCTGCCGTCTTGAGCAGCCAGTTCTGCTCCTCGAGTTCGTGCGCCGTGGCCCGCCGCACCTCGTCGGCCAGATGCCCGCGCAGGGTCTGCCGCACCGAGACCACGGCAAGCGGCGCTGCCGCGGCAATCTCCAGCGCCTTCTGCCGCGCGGCCTCGCGAACCTGGTCCCGGCTGACCAGCCGGTCCAGCAGCCCGAGCGCCAGCGCTTCCTCACCTTTGACCCGGCGGCCGGTATAAAACATGTCACACGCGGCCTGCACGCCGATCAGGCGGGGCAGCGTATAGCTCAGGCCGAACCCGGGATGGATGCCGAGCAGCGTGAAGTTGGCACTGAAGCGTGACTCGGGACAGCCGACGCGGAAGTCGGGCACCAGGGCGAGCCCGAGCCCGCCGCCGACGGCGGCACCGTGGATGGCTCCGACGATGGGCTTGCGATTGCCGAACAGTCTGACCGCCTGCGCGTAGAGGTGTCCGTCGACGCCCTCGCCGCGGGAGCTGCGCAATCCTGCCGGCTGGGCCCCCTGGCGTCCGCCCTGAAAGTCGGCGCCGGCGCAGAAGGCCCGTCCGGCGGCAGCGAGCACGATGGACCGGCACTCCGGCTCCTCGTCCAGCGCCTCGAACGCGTCCGCCAGGCCGGTGAGCATGTCCATGTTGAAATGGTTGTGGTCGCCGTTCCGCAGCTCGACGGTGGCGACGTGGTCGTGGTCCAGGGTCACGTCCAGCAGTGGGTAGGGGCCGAGCTTGCGCATGAATCGTCTCCTCAGTCCGGTGGCGTTTCGGGGGCCTGGCGGATCACCCCCGCCTCTTCGAGGCGCCGCACGCGATCTGCATCGAACCCCCAGTCGAGCAGCACCGTGCGGGAGTCCCCGCCGGACGCGGCGGGCGGCCGGGTGAGCTCGCAGGGCGTGCGGCTGAAGCGGGGCGCCGGCGCCGGTTGCGGCACGCCGCCCGGGGACACGAACGTCTGCCGCGCCCGGTTGTGCGCGTGCTCGAGGCTCTCCGAGAGATTCAGCACCGGCGCAAAGCAGGTATCGCTGCCCTCGAGCAACTCGCACCACTCGTCCCGGGTGCGGGTGCGGAACACGGCGGCGAACCGCGCCTTCATGTCCGGCCAGGCAGTGCGGTCGTGTTGAGGGGGCAGGTCCGCGGCGTCGAGCCCCAGTTTGTCGAGCAGCTCGGCGTAGAACTTCGGCTCGATCGCGCCCACGGAGACGTACCTGCCGTCGCGCGTCTCATAGACGTTGTAGAAGTGCGAGCCGCCATCGATGGCATTGGTGCCGCGGCGCTCGCGCCAGCGCCCGGCGTGCTTCATACCGTAGAAGAGCGTCATCAGGGACGCGGCGCCGTCTGTCATCGCGCAGTCGATCACCTGACCCTGACCGGAGCGGCCGGCTTCGATGAGGCCGGCGAGCACGCCCATGGCCAGATAGAGCGCACCGCCCCCGAAGTCGCCGATCAGGTTCAGGGGATGAACGGGCGGCTCGCCTTCGCGGCCGATGGCATCCAGGGCGCCCACCAGCGCGATGTAGTTGATGTCGTGCCCGGCCGCCTGGGCAAGAGGGCCGTCCTGCCCCCAGCCCGTCATGCGACCGTAGATCAGACGGGGATTCTCGGCGAGGCAGGCCTGCGGCCCCAGGCCGAGCCGCTCCATCACCCCCGGGCGGAAGCCCTCGATCAAGGCATCCGCCCGGCTCACCAGCGCCATGACCGTGCTCACCCCTTCCGGCTGCTTGAGGTCCACGGCAACCGAGCGGCGGCCGCGCAGCAGGGGATCCGCCGCCGGCTCCCGCGGCAGGCCGAGATCGGCGGGCGCCACGCGGTCGACACGGACGACTTCGGCGCCGAGGTCGGCGAGCAGCATGGCGCACATCGGCCCGGGGCCGATGCCGGCCATCTCGACGATGCGCACGCCTGCGAGCGGCCCGGCCACGTCTATCCGCCGCCTCGGCCGCTGGATCCGGGCAGCGGCAGGCACGTGGTCATGGAGGTGCCGGTGCCGAGCAGTATCTCGTCGCTGCCTACCCGGATCTCGGTGCCCGCGAGGCCGGCCTCGATCTGGGCGAGCCGGCAGCAGCTCTGCAAGTGGGATCCTGCGTAGCGGGCGCCGGAGAAGCGCAGGGCCAGATTCGGATTCGGCAACGACGCCCGCCCGCCTACTGCCTGGCCCACCGGCGGCCCGACCGAGATGTCGGCAGCGATGCACACCGCCTCGGCGGTCGCCTCCCAGACATCGAACCCCGGACGGATGCGGGTCGTCGTGCTGTCGCCGGATCGGGCGACGATTTCGGGTGCGAAGGTGTCGATCAATGGGATTCGATGGCCTTTCGGGTGTCGCCATGGTTGCGGCTCGGTGGAGCGGTCTGCCGGTACGCAGATCGCCGGTAGAGCCCTGATAGCCTGCTCGAGCTGGTCGGGATTCACCAGGGTCACCAGCGCCGCGGTGCAGAGCGTTCCCGCGTGGTCGCGCGTCTCGGTAGAGATCACGGTCAGCGTGCGGCCTTCGCTCAGCGGCCGTGTCGTCACGGTCGCCGTGCCGGGCCGGCAGCCCTTCAGAAAATGACAATCGATGGCTGCAGGCACCAGCTCGTGCCGATCGCCGCGGGCGGCGTGTACCGAGACCGCCGCCGCAACGCCGCCGTTGGTGCCGCCGAAGGCGCCGTTGAACCGCGCTTCGAGCTCGAACGTCCAGGATCCATTCTGTCGGCGGGCCTGGAACAGGTCGGCGAACGTGCTCACGCGCGATACCGGGCTCGGGCCTGAGACAGCGCGACTTTGCCGTCCTGGGTCACGGCCTGCACGACGGCGCTGCCCGGTTCCTCGACCCATATGCGGGTGATGATCTCGTCTTCGAACTCCACGCGCTCGGAGAATCGCCCCTCGAGACTCACGAAGTTCGCGGGGTCGTTGCCACACAGCTCGTGCAGCACGGCGCGGCCGACGAAGCCGTAGGTGCACAGTCCGTGCATGAACGGTTTGTCGTAGCCCGCCTTCCGCGCAAACTCGGGATCGATGTGCAGCGCGACCCGATCGCCGCTCAGGCGATAGATTGCGCCCTGTTCCTCTCTCGTCACGTCCCGTACCGCGTGATCGGGAGCGCGGTCCGGCGGCTGATTGAGGTCGCGGGTGCTGGGTCCGGATTCGCCGCCGAACCCGCCGCCGCCGATCCAGAACAGCGTGGAGTGTGTCGAGAATACGATGCCGTCGGCGTCGCTGAAATCGGCGGTGACGCCGATGACGGCCGCCTTGCCTTTGTCCCAGATCTCCGAGATTCGGCTGGTCATGGTCAGCTCGCCGCTTGGCGGAAGCGGCCGGTGCAACGTGATGCCTTGCTCTCCGTGCAGCATCCGCGCGATGGGGAGCTCCACCACCTTGTTGATGCTGCCCATGGCCCGCATCCCGGGAATGACGGCGAAAGTCGGCAGCACCTTGGGCCCCCGCCCCTCGTAGATGAAATCGAGATCCCTGCTCGGCCGTGCGCCGACTCCCAGGGCGTAGAGCATCACGTCTTTTTCGTTCCAGCTTACCGTGGTGGGCTCGAACTCGGTCCCCACCATGTCCGGCGACAGCGCCTTTGCGGCCATCAGTTACCTCCCTTGTTGCTCGCGGACGGCATCATCTCCCAGCGACCGTTGTCGAACCGCACTCGCGGCTCACGCGGCAGCCCCAGACCACGTTCGGCGATGATGTTGCGCTGGATGTTTGCGGAGCCGCCGCCGATGATGCCCGTAAAGCAGCCGAGCAGGCTCTTCTGCCAATCCCGCTCCGCTTGGTAGGGGCTGCCGTCGTAGAGCGTGCCGGTCTCTCCGAGCACGTCCACGGCCAGGGAATAGATGTCGTACGCGAGCTCGGTTGCAGAGAGCTTGGTGATCAAACCCTCCACGCCGGTCTGCTCGCCGTTGATCGATTGCGACAGCAGCCGCATCCCGTGGTACTTGTTGGCCAGCGTACGCCCCTGAAGCTTGAGCAGCCGGTCGCGGTAGTGGTCGAGGTCCATGGCACTGCCCGAGCCGGCAGTTTGCTCCTGCAGCAGCTCCACCAGGCCTTTAATGCCGCTCTGTCCCTGACCGGCGTTGCCGAGCATGCCGCGCTCGTACTTGAGCGTCACGTTGGCCACGTGCCAGCCCTGGCCGCGGGCACCGACGATGTTCTTTGCCGGGATGCGTGCGTCGCTGAGGAACACCTCGTTGAACGTCGCGTCTCCGGTCATGGTGACGAGCGGACGGATGTCGATGCCGGGCCGGTCCATGGGCATCAGCAGATAGCTGATGCCGTGGTGCTTCGGCGCATCCGGTTCCGTGCGCACCAGGATGAAGCACATATCGGCGACGTGGGCGGAGCTGGTCCAGATCTTCTGGCCGTTGATGACCCACTCGTCGCCATCGAGCTCCGCTCGGGTGCGCAGGCTGGCGAGGTCACTGCCGGCGCCAGGCTCGGAATAACCCTGACACCAGATCATCTCGCCATAGATGGTCGGGCGGATGTAGGTGGCGCATTGCTCTGCTGTACCTACTTCCTGCAGGGTCGGCACCAGCATCGAGATGCCCTGATTGCTGAGCCCGAGGGGCAGGCCGGCGGTCAGGAATTCCTCCTGAATGATGCGATTCTCGATGATGTCGGGCTTGGCGCCGTAGCCGCCGTATTCCTTGGGGATGGTGCGAGCGGCGTAGCCGTGCTCGATGAGCTTGGCCTGCCAGGCCAGTACCTCGGCGCTCGGGCGCTCGGTGACGCCTGGTATACCGCGGCTGCGATGCTCCGCCGGACGATGGTTGCGGCAGAATTCGCGAACTTCAGCGCGAAAGTCGTCGTATTCCGGGCCGTAGCTCAGATCCATGGAAAACTCCTCAGGTGGCGGTGGCGGTCAACGGCTGGACCCAGCCCTGATCGACGGCGGCGGCGTGGCGAACGGTCTCGGGGCCCCCGAGCAGCTGGCGGTTCGCTTCGATGCGCTTGTACCAGAGGTGCAGGCCCAGCTCTTCGGTGAAGCCCATCCCGCCGTGAATCTCGATCGAGGAGCGGGCGATGAACTTGCCGATCTCGGAGGCCAGGGATTTGGCGTGACAGGCGTGCAGGACCCGCTCCGCCGGCTGTGCGTCGAAGACGTGGGCGGCGTACCAGATCAGCGAGCGGCAGGGCTCTAGATCGGTGACCATGTCGGCCAGGAGATGCTTGACGCCCTGGAACGAGCCGATGGGCCGGTCGAACTGGAAGCGTTCCATCGAGTAATCCCGGGCTTTGGACAGCATGACCTCGGCGGCGCCAAAGGTATCGGCTGCGAGCATCAGCCGCCCCGCAGCGAGCAGGACGTCGATGGCCTGTGCCGCACGCCCAGGCTCGCCGACGGTCTCGAACGGTGTGCGTTCCAGCCCGACGACGGCAAAGCTGCGGCTATGGTCGACGTCGTTCAGCAACTCGATCGACACGCCTTCCGCACCACGCTCGATGACTACCAGCGTATCTCCGTTGGCGGTCAGCAGAAAATGGCTGGCGTCGCTCGCATCGAGCACGAAGTAGCAGCGTCCCCAGGCGCGATTGTCCTCGAGGGTCACCTTGCCGAAGTGGCGTGGCGTTCCGGCGACCTCGGTGAGGCCGACGCCATAGCGATGTTCGCCGCTGGCAATCGGTGCGAGATGTCGCTCCCGCTGCTCAGGTGTGCCGGCGAGCTGCCAAGCCAGCGGCGCCAGCACCGCGGTACCGAGATAGGGAACGGGCGCCACCGAGCGCCCCATGGACTCGGCAATCACCTCCGCCTCCAGCATGCCGAGCCCGGAGCCGCCGTGGTCTTCCGGGATCAACACCCCGGTGACGCCGAGGTCCACCAGCGCCCGCCACAGCTCCGGGTCGCATGGCTGGCCGGCCATGCGATTCAATGTCTCCAGATCGAGACGATCCTCCAGGCAGCGGCACAGCATGTCCTGGAGCATTGTCTGTTCTTCGCTCAGTCCAAAATGCATCGGTCCTCCAAAGTGGTTTTCGATCTGCTGAGCCGGGCTCTCACTCAGGCCGCGGCCTGCAGTGTGCCGAGGTCGATGCCATAGAGTTCGGCGACGTTGTCGCACAGGATGGCGCGTTTCTGCTCGTCGGTGAGCTGAGCCGTGTGCTCGGCCAGCATCTCCTGTGACCAGGGCCAGGTCGAATCCGAGTGGGGAAAGTCGTTGGCCCACATCAGCCGGCGCCAGTTCATCTGATCGGCGGAGCGAAAGGCCACCCAGTCGTCCTGGAACGTGGTGTAGATGTGATCGGCAAAGAATTCGCTCGGCAACTTCGACAGCGTGACGCCGGGCGCGAGCCAACTGCGGTGCCGCTTGTAGGCGTGATCCATGCGATACATGTAGTGTGGAACCCAGCCTGCGTCCGCTTCCACGCAGACGACCTTCAGATCGGGGTAACGCTCGAATACCCCCCCGAAGATCAGCGTCCCCATGATGTCCTGGTTGCCGCGGATGATAGACAGGAAGCTGTTGATGCGCGGGCCGCGGTAGTGGTTCGACCCCCGGATGGTCAGAATGTGAAACGACACCGGCAGACCGAGCTCGATGGCCGCCTCCCAGACCGGGTTCCAGACCGGGTCGTCGAAGTCTTTCTCCCCCGGGTTTCCAGAGAGCATGACCCCCCGCAGGCCCAACTTCCTGATCTCCCGGAGATCCTCCACCGTGCGCTGCGGATTCGTCGCAGCCGATTGACCGCAGCCCAACAGACGGGCCGGGTGGGTGGCACAGTACTCCGCGATCCAGCGGTTGTAGGCCGCAAAGCAGGCATCTTTGTAGGCGAAGTCGTTGTGGTTGCACAGCATCATGCCGACCGTTGGGTAGATGATTTCTGCCGCCACGCCGTCCTGATCCTGCTCGGCGAGCCGAGCGTGTGGATCCCAACCTCCGCGATGCAGGTCGTCGAACCGCACCCCGCCTTCTGCGAGCTCGCTGGGGTCCTTGCCGGCGGCGGCGACCAGGCCGAGCGCGATGGGGCGCTCCATGCCGTCAATGACGAACACGTCGCCCTGGCTCTCGGTCGTCACGATGCGCGGCGCCTTGTCACGCCATTGCTTGTCGATGTAGTCGGTATACGTGTTCGGAGCTTCCGTGATGTGGGAGTCCGCCGAGATGATGGGATAACTCATGAGGGTATTCTCCGAAGCTGCTGAGCGAGGGGGGGAGGGTGAGCGACGACATCGAATGGTTGGTCGAGTGCCGCGCGCGCGCCGGACACCAGGTCGGCGAGTATTTTGCTGGTGGGCCGGATGGAGCGGATCATGCCGGCGGCCGGGCCTGCGGTGCCTGGGTGGATGTCCGCGCGGCCGCTGCTTAGGGCGGCCGCCAGCACCGGGCGGGATATGCGGGCCTGGTAGGGTGCGGCGAGCGGCTCGAGCTCGGTGCGCTCCCAGGTGTCGGTCCAGCGCGAGCGCAATGTCCGCAGCGGCTGACCGGTGATGGATCGGCTCACGACCGTGGAGTCGTCGCCGGCACCGATCAGCGCGCATCGTTGGAAGTCCGGCAGGCGGGCCTCGTGCGCCGCGAGAAACGCGGTGCCGATCCACGCGCCCTGTGCACCGAGCATCAACGCGGCCGCCACACCGCGCCCGTCACCGATGCCGCCGCCGGCCAGAACGGGCAGCCCGGGTCCGAGGGCGTCGACGACTTGAGGGACGAGCGGCAGGGTACCGACCGGAGTGTTCGGTCCGCCGGCCTCGTGGCCCTGAGCGACTACCACGTCGACGCCGGCGGTTGCCAGCCGCACCGCGTCCCGGACCGTTCCGGCCGGGGCGATCACCAGGATACCGTGATCGTGGAGCGCCTCGAGATCGGGAAGCGGCGTTCCCAGGCCTACAGAGAAGACAGGCACCTGTTCCTCGATCACTACTTGGAGGTGGGCCTCGAGAAATGCGGGCGTGCATAGTGGGATGGCGCCCGGCGGTCCGGATTCGTCCTGAAGCTCGAGACCGTGCTGCTCCATGAAGGATTCGGCGAATTCGAGACAGTCGACCAACTCGTCTGCGGGGAGGCGGGCACGCTGCCCCGGGCGCGGCAATTCGCAGGACCGGGAATCCGGCAGGGTGAGGAAGACGCCGAACGGTCTGTCGGTGAGTTCGCGGGTGCGGCGGATCAGGGCGCGAAGCTCGTCTGGCATATGAGCATGAATAGCCAGCATGCCCAATCCGCCGGCATTGGACACGGCGGCGGTGAGCTCCGGCCCGGCGATTCCGGGCATGCCGGCCAGCACGATAGGGTGCTGAATTCCCAGCAACTGGCACAGACGTGTCTCGACGCGCGGTCGAGGCATGGCCGGGATGGCCGAGGGCGCGCTCACGCGCGCTTCTCCGCAGGCGTAGCGTATCGGTCGAGCGTCTTTCTCAGCACGGCGAGATACTCCTGGCGCCTCGTGGCGATCCACTCTTCCGGCGCGGCGAGACCGACCGCGGCGGGCCGGCCGCTCCGGTCCAGGTTCATCGGCATGCCCACCATGGTGGCGCCGGGCACGATCATTCCTGTGCAGACGGCAAAGCCGTGCTCTCGTGCCTGCTTGATCGCGCGCCAGAGGTCATCGGGTGACGCCTTGCAGTCCGGGTCGCGGGCCATGGATTGTTGGAGCAGGCGCCCGGCTTCCCGCGGGTCGTACTGGCTGAGCAGCACACGACCCAGAGTGGAGGCGTGAAGCAGCCTTCGGGTGCCCGGCTTGACGTGGTAACGGATGGCGGTCGTGCCCTGCATGACCTTGATGTACTGCACGTGCACGCCGGACCGGATGGCGGCGATGACCGTGCATTGCGTGGCATCGAGCAGCTCCTGCATGAGCCGCTGCACAGCCTTGACCGGCAGACTCTCATGCTCGACCCACTGTCCCAGCATCGATATTCGGATGCTCGGAAAGAACTCCTTCTCGGTCGCGTGGTACTCGAGGTAACCGAGACTCTCCAGGCTGCGCAGCAGAGCGGCGGTGCTGGAATGCGGATAGCCGAGGCGTTCGGCGACTTCATTGATCGACACTGGCCTGCGCAGCTCATCAAATAGCTCGAAGATCTCCAGCACACGTGCCGCGGACTTGACGACGTTGGCTGATGGCAGTGACAAGATTCCTTCCTTCCCGGGGGCGGATCGCCGGCTGACGCAACAGCTTTACTTTTAACACATATGTGCGAAAGTACAACAGGTTTATGGGATCAGGGAGATGATCATGAAGGTGATCGTTGATATGGAGCTGTGCGAAGCGAACGCACTCTGCGTGATGGAATGCCCGGAGGTGTTTCAGCTCACGGACGACGACAAGCTGATGCTGCTGAAGGAGCATCCAGGTGAGGAACTGCGGGCCAAGGTGGAAGCGGCGGCCCAGCTCTGCCCAAGGCTCGCCATTACCGTGACCGACGAATGACACTGGAGGACGACATGCAGACCCCGACGGCTCCCATCGAGATCATCGATCCCGATTATTACCAGCAGAATGGCTACCCCCACGAGTTCTGGGCCGATTTGCGCCGCGACCGTCCCATCGCCTACTGCAAGCACCCGAAGCTGGTTCCTTTCTATGCGGTCACCCGCTACGAGGACATAGTCAACATCTCCAAGCAGCCGAGCGTGTTCGAGAACGCGCCACTGCTCTCCGTTCAGCCGGAGGCCGAGGAAGACCTGATCTCACGCGTGCGGACGCTATTGAACATGGATCCGCCCGACCATCGTATCTACCGTCAGCTCATGAGCCGGTACTTCACCAAGCGCCGGTTGAACGAGGATCAGCACCGGCTGGATCACGTCGCGGAGGATCTGCTCGACAGCGTGGCGGACGAGACGGAAATGGATTTCGTCACGCGCGTGTCGGCGATCCTGCCGCTGGCCGTCATCGCGGAGCTCATGGGGCTTCCGCAGGAGGATCGGGACCAGTTCTTCCGGTGGACGAACGAGATCGTCGGCGCGAACGACCCCGAGTTTCGGCGTGAGGACGGAACAACGGGTCGGGAACTGGCGGAGCGCGCGATCGAGGAGGTATTCGCCTATTGCAACGACTTCGTCGAAGACCGCCGCAAGCATCCGCGCGATGACCTGACAACGGTGCTGGCCACCGCGAAGATCGAAGGTCGGTATCTTCCTCCTTTGGAGCTGTTGTCGTACTTGTTTCTGCTGATCGCGGCAGGCAACGAGACGACGAGAAATGCCACGAGCGGTGGCGTGCTGGCGCTCATGGAGCATCGCGACCAGCTCGAACTGGTGCAGAAGCGGCCCGAGCTGCTCGATTCGCTGGTCGAAGAGATGGTGCGCTGGACCAGTCCGGTGATTCACTTCTGCCGTACGCCGAACCGCGACGTCACCCTGCACGACGTGTCCATCAAGGCGGGCGAGCACTTGACGCTGTTTTACCCATCTGCCAATCGCGACGAGACTGTATTTTCCGAACCGATGCGATTCGACGTTCAGCGTGACAAAAATCCGCAGATCGGATTCGGCATCGGTGAGCACCTGTGTCTGGGCGCGCATCTGGCGCGCAACGAGCTGCGGGCCGTCTTCAAAACGTTGCTCGCACGAATGCGGGAGATTGAGCTCATCGAGCCGCCTGAGCGTCTGCGATCGGGGTTCATCGGGGGCGTCAAGCACCTGAAGGTACGGCTGCGGCTGGATTGAGGCCGATCGGCAAGGAGAGCCTGTTCAATCCTGACATGTGCCTGAAGCGGGTGCGGGATCAAGCGCTTCAGGGCCCGGATTTCCGGGAAGGGTCGATGGAACGAACGACCGCTGCCCGAGCCCTTTGAAGGCGGCGGGCAGCGGTATTATCGGATTCTGCGAAAGCGACTGCATCCAGCTAG
>JBLRXD010000089.1:0-6371 GCA_047920935.1 Pseudomonadales bacterium
TTTGGCGCCGTTCGACGTGCGTGTGGCGCAATTATGGCGCGGTTTATCGAACTGCACCAGTTTCAAGTGCTAAAAGTGGCGCAGTTAATGACAATCTGCATCGCGGGTCACCTCGCGCACCTGAAAATTGCGGCCTTCCTTGCTGCGCGTCACCCGGCACTCGATGTCGCTGCGCGCGCGGCCCGGGCGCAGGAAGTAGGCGTGCAGCGAGTGGACGTGAACGCCGGTCACCCAGGAGGAAGAGGGCTGCGTGAACCGCTGCGTGGTCCCGCCGCCGGCGGCCGAGCTCACCTTACGGCTCGCCCGCCGGCGGACCACCCAAAGCGGACAATTCATGTGCTACAAAACCGGACAGATCTATTTGCTACCAACAGCCGCAACCTGCTGCCGCAGCGGCCGTACTAACGTGGCCCCAACCCGACACTCGAGTTCGCGGCACTGCAGTTTTGTCGCGTCAGGGACGGAAATCTGGCCCTGACGCGACAAAACCGGGTTTCCCGCTATTCGACTGGCGCGCTGGGCCGCTCCGTTGCACCGCCTGCACCGCCGCTTCGCCCTGCCAGTATCCCGCGCTACCGGCTGCGACCGGCGATCGCTTGCTGATCGACCCGTTCCTTGAGCCGCGGACTTGTCGAAGGCGAATGTCAGAAAAGCCAGGCACATTCGCCGACTAGGCCTGTTCAGCGGAAGCGGGACTGGCTCTAGTGTCCATGGGCACCTCCAAGTTCGGGCGCCGATATCTTGCATAAGCTTCACAACGAAAATATGACAGCCTGGCCGGCGCAACGGGCTCGTTCGGCTTCAGCGCACGCGGTTCACCAGATGCCCGAGTCCGTCTGCTTCCGTGCGCACCTCGTCGCCACCTGACGATAGGAGCCGGGACTTATCTATCCACCGACTTGAGTCTTCCAGGGCACAGGAATACCATAATTACACCAAAATGGTTTCCCGGTATTCCGTTCATGAGCACATCCATCACCCTGAAAAACATCCCCGACCCGATCTACCAGCGCATCAAGCTGGCAGCGAAGCGCCACCATCGGAGCATGAACAACGAGATCATTGCCTGCCTCGAACAGGCGCTCGCACCCCGACCGGTCGATATCGAGAGCCGACTGGGCGAAGCCCGCAGGCTGCGCGAGCAGTTCACCGGCCCGGTATTGAAGATCGAGGACATCGCCAGCGCCATCGACCGAGGGCGCGAGTGATTACCGTCGACACCAACGTGATCGCTTATCTTTACCTGCCGGGCGACCGTACAGCGGCAGCCGAGGCCTTGCTGCGCTCCGATTCAGAGTGGTCTGCACCGTTGCTGTGGCGCAGTGAGCTTCTCAACGTGCTGGCCACCCAGATTCGCGCCCAGCGGCTCGATCTGGCCAGCGCTCAGTCCATCCAGACCGAGGCGGAGCAATTGCTCAATGGGCGCGAATTTGCCGTCGACTCGGCCGAGGTACTTCGGCTGGCGGCTGAATCTGGCTGTTCGGCCTACGATTGCGAGTTCGTCACCCTGGCCGACTATCTCGATGTGCCGCTTTACAGCGCAGACCGGCGGCTGGTCGAGCGGTTTCCGCGCCGCGCGCGCCTGCTGTAGATCAATCGCGTCTGCTTACCAGGGCAGTTCAGCTCCCGAAACGGGAATCGAACCCGCGCCCGTCATCTTCAACGCAGGTCGTACCAAACCCCTCGTGCCTCGGTGCGGATCGTGCCCTGAGTCTGCCGTAGCGCCAGGTAGTACGCTTCCTTGCTCTGCTCGACCACGCAGTTCGCGCCGTTGGCAGCGGCGGGCTGCACCGCCCTGTCCTATGTGTCTGCCGTGCCTAGCCTCGCGAAGCCGAGAAAACGCGGCCCAGGTGCCGATCAATCGCCGCTTGCCAGGCGTCACGGTTTTCATACTGGGGTGAGTGCGCGGCATCTTCGATAATCTCGAGCACTGCACCTTTGATGGCTTCTGCCATCAATCGCGAGGGACCAATGAACGGGTCGTCTGCTTCGCCCACGATAATGGTGGTTGGCAGTGCCAGTGCGTGCAGCTGGTCACTTACACCATCCACGCCTGAGAGCTCCATGCCGAGCGCGTGGAATGCAATCGGGTCCATCTGCTTCAGCTTGGTTTCGATACGGTGCCAGTACTCCTCCTCGCCAATCTGGTTGATACCATTCTGGATCTGCTGGGGTGCCGGGCGACTTCTCATCATCGCGATCATGCCGTCAACACCCAGTGCCCCAAGTGATTTTGCAAACGCCTCGCGGGCATTTGCGGGCATGGTCATGGGAGCGGGAGACGTGTCCATCAGAATAAGGGACGCCAGTTGCGCCGGCGCAGTCAGCGCATAACGAATGACGACCATGCCACCCAGGGAATGTCCCAGCAGGTGGATTCGGGAGAGCCCAAGTGCGGCAACGAAGCTTGCAAGGTCTTCCACCAGTGTGGTGATTCGGTAAGAGTCCGCATCACCCGTATTCGTAGACTCTCCGTGGCCGCGGTTGTCAGGCACGATGACGCGGTGCGTTTGCGCCAGACGCGACACCTCGTCACAGAAGTCCAGTTTGCTGCCGGTAAATCCATGTAGCAGCAGGACCGTCGGCCCTTCGCCCTCATCAATGTAAGCGGTTTCTATACCGCGATGCGCAAGGCGCTGCGTCTGCATCATCCGGACTTTACCCTCTGCGACCAAATTGTCAGGTTCCGCGACCGAATCCGCCGACCGCGCAAGGTTAGGCAATGATTGCGTTGCAATCAAACGCTCTAGAAGACGCCCGTCAGCGCGCCCTGGCTTTCAAAAGCCCACACCTGGCCAGCGCTCAGTTCATCCAGACCGACCAAACCCCTCGGCCGCCGCCGTGCTGGTTCAGCCTTCGGCCGCCGGTCCGGTATGATCGAGCCGTTGAGTCGCCGCAGTGAACTCGCGCACCACAAGGCATGACAGCGCGACAGCGGCGCCAACAAGGTGATGACCGATGAGGACTCGAAACCATGCAACGCGCAAAAGCAATCCGGCCTGTCCGCGCGGCGGCAGCGCTCAGCGCCATGCTGATGCTCGCGGCATGCGGACTGGACAACACGGCTCCGACGGTCCCCGCAACCTCTGCAGGCACCACACTTTTCGAGGTCACCGAAGCGAGCATCGCCGGCTTGCAGGCTGCGCTCACCGGCGGCGCGGTCTCCTGTTCGGAGATCGTGTCCGCGTATCTGGCCCGTATCGAGGCGTACGATCAGACCTCGGGGCTCAATGCCATCAGCATGGTGCACCCAGGCGCGCTCGATGCGGCCCGCGCGCTGGATGCGCGGCTGGCCGCCGGTGCGCCCGTAGGGTCGCTGTTCTGCGTGCCCATGCTGATCAAGGACAATTTCGACACCTACGATCTGCCGACCACCGGCGGATCGATCACCCTGCGCGATAGCGTGCCGCCGGATGATGCCTGGATGGTCAGGCGGTTGCGCGAGGCCGACGCCATCATTCTGGCCAAGACCAATATGGCTGAATGGGCTTTCAGCCCGCGCCGGACGGAAAGTTCGACCCGCGGGGTCACCGCCAATGCCTATGCCCTCGATCGCGTTCCGGCGGGCTCCTCGGGTGGAACGGCCTCGGCGGTTGCGGCGAGTTTCGGGGCCGCCGGGCTTGGATCGGATACCGGCAATTCGATCCGCGGGCCGGCCTCGCACCTGGCCCTGTTCGGCATTCGCGCGACCCTGGGACTGATCAGCCGGGATGGCATCATTCCGTTGGCCTTCGACCGTGACGTTGGCGGGCCGCTTACCCGTACGGTGGCTGATGCGGCCCGATTGCTGAACGTGCTGACCGGTTATGACCCGGCGGACCCCCTCACCGAGTTGAGCCGCAACCGCCCCCAGGAGGACTACACCCGCTACCTGGATGCCGGCGCGCTGGCGGGCGCGCGCATCGGCGTGCTGCGGGCACTGACCGACGTGCCGGACGCGGATCCCGAGGTGCTCGCGCGCTTCGAGGCGGCGCTCGCCGATCTGCGCCGCGCAGGCGCTGAACTGGTGGATCCGCTGGTGATCGATGATCTGGAGGCGCACCTGCACGCCAACAACTTCTGCCCCCGGTTCCGATACGACATGCGCGGCTACCTGCAGTCGCTGGGCGACGGAGCGCCCTTTGTCGACGTGCTCGAGGCGCTGGAGATCGGCCGGCACTCTGACTACGTGCGTCCAAACCTCGAGTTCTTCGCCCAGCATGCCCTCGACGTCGCCCCGGATGACTGGGAGTCGCCCTGCCCCACGTTTCCGGATCACCCCGGGCGCCAGGCATTTCGCGCCTCGGTGCTGACGGCGATGGACGCCGCGGCGGTGGAGGTGATCGTGTATCCGACCTGGAACAACCCGCCAGCCTTGCTTGCGCGCGCGGAGGAGGATTACCGCGGCGACAATTCCCAGCTGGTCGCACCGGCAACGGGCATGCCCGCGGCATCGGTACCGATGGGTTTCGTTGACCCCGCACTGCCGGTCGGTCTGCAGATACTTGCCCGGCCCTTTGATGAGGCGGCCATTTTCCGGATCGCGTACGGGTACGAACAGCTGACGGCGCATCGTCTCCCACCCGCCGGATTTCCGCCGTTGGTGCAGGAACAGAGCGACATCGAGTGAGGCGCCCGCGACTCATTTGACTGAGCCCTTAGCTGAGTCTAGGCTCGGCTGCATGCCCGCCCGTCGTCTGCTCGACTTGGATGGACGCGCAGTGCCGTCATTGCCTATCTGCGCAACCCGGACTTCTGATCGCGCCAGCGGCGCTGGGGATCTGCATCGTCAACCTCCTTCCGCTGACCACGATCGTCACCTCCCCGGCCTCAACGGCGCTTCCGGCGGCGCTTGGCCTTGGGTTGGGGCTTCTCAGGCGCGTAGTCGGGAAAGAAGCTGTCGATCAGTTCGTCGTCGTCGGCCAGCAGCATGGCCTCCAGCTCGCGCATCTCCCGCTCGTCTTCCTTTCGCTCCCCCTCGTAATCGCCCAGCCATTGGCGGCGATAGCGCGGGTCGAGCAGGTCCTCGGCGTGGGCGCGCAGCTCGTCGAGGTCGCTGCGCGCCTCGGCCACGGCGTGTTCGAAGGCAACCTCGAGCCCGGCCGGAGTGGGCTTCGGCGGCGCGTCCGGGATGGTTGCGTGGATGTGGTCGTAGACGTGGGCGAGTTCCTGCTCCAGCTCTTTCACCTGCTCACGCAGCACCTGGTTGTAATGCTGCAGGCGGGCTTCGGGCACCGTTGCCAGATGGTCCTCGTCGATCTGCTCGATCTCGAGCTGCACGGTCAGAAGCCCCAGGAGATCGGAGCTTTCATAGGCCTGGTTGACGCGCTGCATGAGCTGATGACGGCGTTCGCGCTCGGCGTCGTCGGTGCCGCGATCCGGGTGCAGCGCGCTCGCCAGCTTGCGGTAGACCTCGCGAACTGACTGGCTTGCCTCACGCACGGCGCCCTCGGCCTTGCGCCGCGCGCTCTGGCGATCATCCTCGGCGAATGCCGGCTCTTCATCAGGGCGAGGATCCGCCTCCCACCCGGCGCCGAACAGATTTTCGAGGTCGTCGCCGAACTCTTCATCGACCACTTGCGCCCATTTCCGCTCCTCGGCCAGCACGTCGGCAAACGCGGTGTCGGCGTGCCGGTCATGCACGGCAATGATCGCTTCGTCGTCTTCGGCGTCGGACAGGTGGGCTTGGCAAAGCTCGATCAGAAAGGCGGTGAGCCGCCGCCGCTCCGCGGCGTTCTTGACACCTCCGCCGACCTGCCCGGCCAGCGTATCGGCGCACTGCAGGATCAGGTTGCGGCGGACCAGGCTCATCTCGTCCATCACGGGGAGCAGTCGCTCCAGAACCTGCTGCCGCAGCCGCGTCTCGAAGCCGCTCCATTCAGCCAACTCGTCGCGCAGCTTCTGCACCTTGGCTGACAGACGATTGAAGCGCTGCTGGGCCTTACCGAGCGGCTTTCGCCCCTGACGCGTGATGCGCAGATCGCGGGCGGTGGGCGCGGTCGGTATCGACTCGAACAGATCGGGCTGTCGGCGTGGCGGCATGAGCGGCTGGATGCGGTTGGGTGAGGGGGATGGTAACCGATCGTCTTTGCTATTTGGCAGAACGCGTCTTAGCTTTGGCGGAGCCCCTTTGCAAGGTAACGCCATGACCACGTCCGCCATCACCCAGCGCCGCATCGCCACCAACGGCATTCAACTCAATATCGCCGAGCAGGGCGAAGGACCGCTGGTGCTGATGCTGCACGGATTCCCGGAGTCGTGGTACTCCTGGCGCCACCAGTTCGCGCCATTGGCAGCGGCCGGTTACCACGCGGTTGCCCCGGACATGCGCGGTTACGGCAAGAGCGATCGACCGGCCGCCATCGACGCCTACAATCAGGTGGAAGTGGTGA
>JBLRXD010000089.1:6471-14950 GCA_047920935.1 Pseudomonadales bacterium
GCGGAAGTTCCTCTATCTTGGCAGCGGCGATGCGGATCTGTCGGGCTTGAAGCCGAAACCGGCGGATGCCGATCTGCTGTCGGATCTGCCCAGCCCTGCCGTGCTGCCAGACTGGCTGAGCGAGGCCGATCTGGATTTCTACGCCGCCGAGTTCGCCGCCAGCGGCATGCGTGGCCCGCTGAATTACTATCGCAATCATGATCTCACCTGGTCCCGCACCGCGGGCGCACCCACCAGCATCCGACAGCCGGCCATGTTCGTCGCGGGCGAGCGCGACGGCGTGATCCTGATGGCGGCGGAAGCTCTCAAGAAACTGCCGGAGAATGTGCCGAACCTGCTGATCAACGAGTTGATTCCCGGCATCGGTCACTGGACTCAGCAGGAAGCGCCGGTGCAGGTCAACGACGCGATCCTGCGCTTCCTGAAAATGCTCTGACCCTCACCCGCGGCGTGAGCTCACGCTGACGCCGCAAAAGCGGCCCCAACCCGACACTCGAATTCACGGGTTTCCGATTTTGTCGCGTTAGGGCCGGAAATCCGGCCCTAACGCGACAAAAGGGGGTTTCCCGCTATTCGACTGGCGCGCTGGGGCCGCTCGGCAGCGGCGTGAAGATCCCTGTCCCAGACCAATCCGCTGCCGCTGGCCAGGCAGGCCGTCAGGCGAACGTCGCGGCGCCCGCTTCGACGACTATGTGGCGGCCAAGCGTATCGGCGAGGAGGTGATCGCCCGGTTGCGGTGATCGCCAGCCGCCCGCGCTCAGCCTGCCACGGCGTGGTAAAGCCACCCCAGGGCGGCACCGTTGAGCACCACCGTCACCCAGAAGGTGAACTGGAACGACGCCTTCTTCGACTTGTGCCTCAGCCATCGCTGGGCGACGAGCGCGCCCGGCCAGCCGCCCGCGAGCGCGAACAGGTGCAGCGTCTGCTCGCTTACCCGCCAGCGACCACGTCGTGCCGCGGACTTGTCGAACGCGTATGCCAGAAACGCCAGCAGGCTTGCCGTGACATACACGAGCATCACCCACGCCGGCAACCTCCCCATGCTGACGGCGACAGCGACACCGACCAGCGCTGCGGCGGCGAGCAGCAGCGCAAACGTCCGATCGGGTGAGGCCACGGCATTCTCCGCGGGATTGGCAAAGGCGACCTGCTGGCGCATAGGGTTTGCTGTCTCTGCAGTTTCTGTTCCGCTGTCGGGGCTTATAGTAGTCGCTGACGGCGCCGCCGCCAGGATCCAGGAGGAGACATGCCCCGCGAACTTCGACTAAACGCCTTCGCGATGAACTGCGTGGGGCATCAGTCTCAGGGGCTTTGGCGGCACCCGCGCGACCGGTCGGCGGAGTATTGGCGCATGGACCATTGGGTGGAGCTTGCGCGCCTGCTGGAGCGCGGCAAGTTCGACGGCCTTTTTCTGGCGGACGTCGTTGGCGTCTACGACGTCTACGGCGGCAGCCCGGACACCGCCCTGCGCGAAGCGGTGCAGGTTCCGACCAACGACCCGCTGCTGATCATTCCGCCCATGGCTCAGGTCACTGAGCATCTGGCCTTTGCGGTGACCGTCAACCTCTCGCATGAGCCGCCGCTGCCGTTCGCCCGACGGATGTCGACGCTCGACCATCTCACCGCGGGGCGGATCGGGTGGAACATCGTCACCGGCTATCTCGACAGCGGCGCCAAGGGTGCCGGGCGTGGACGGCAAGTCGCACACGACACCCGCTACGACATCGCCGAAGAGTTCATGGACATCCAGTACCGCTTCTGGGAAGGGAGTTGGGAAGACGATGCGGTGCGTCGCGATCGCGAGGCTGGCGTTTTCACCGATCCTGGCAAGGTGCATCGGGTGACGCATGACGGCGAGTACTTCCAGGTCGACGCGGTGCACCTCTGCGAGCCGTCACCGCAACGCACCCCGGTGCTGTATCAGGCCGGTTCATCGGCGAAAGGCACGGCGTTCGCCGCCAGGCACGCCGAGTGCGTCTTCGTCGCCGGGAACTCCCGGAGCCAGACGGCGGCCGCCGTCGCAAAGCTTCGCGCGCTCGCCGTCGAGTGCGGCCGCGCGCCTTCCGACCTGCTCGTCTTCGGGCTGGTGACGGTGATCACGGGGGCGACCGACGAGGAAGCGGAAGCGAAGTTCGAAGACTACCGGAAGTACGTGAGCACCTCGGGGGCCCTGGCGTTGATGGCGGGTTGGACGGGCATCGACTTCTCCAAACCGGAGCTCGTGGCGGCCAGCGCGGCCAGCAGCAACGCGATCGAGAGCGCGGCAGCGGCGTTCACCCGCGGCGGCCCGAGCGAGCACGCGAATCTGGACAGCATTGCCCGATCGGTGGGGCTCGGTGGCGGTGGTTCCGTGCTGGTGGGGGGCGCCAGCAAGGTCGCCGACGAGCTCGAAGCCTGGGCCGCGGAAGCCGACCTCGACGGCTTCAACCTCGCCTATGCGGTTATGCCGGAAACCTTCAGCGACGTGGTCGATCACCTGATTCCAGAACTGCAGCGCCGCGGGGCCTTCAAGAAGGCGTACGCGCCGGGAACCTATCGCGAGAAACTGTTCGGGCGTGGGCCGCGCCTCGAGCAGAACCATCCCGCTGCCGCGCGTCGCCGCGGTCTCGCTGTCCGGAAGGACGAACCGGGTTAAGCAAATGATGACCCGGCACAGGCGAGTACCGTTCGCGGCCTGTTTGCCAACGCGGAGCGGCAGCGTGAGGCCTACTGGGTGCCCGTCCTGGTCGTGATGGAGGCCATCTGGGTGCTGGAGTTCGAACACCGCGCCGCCGTACAACACATGCTGACCAGCGCTGCGAGGAATCCAGGCGATCTGCCCGATCTCCTGATTGCCGAGACAGCGCGCCTGGCGGGCTGATCGCGGTGCAGCCGGAGACCGCGTCGGGAGGCGCGCTGGGCCGCTCCGTTGCACCGCCTGCACCGCCTGCTGTCACCCCTGTAAGCTCGCCGGATGATGCGATAGCCCGTGCAGCGCGAAGCTGATTTCGTCCCACAACATCTGAACGAACGAGATGCGCTCCTCCAGGGGATCCTCATGCTTGAGCCAGAGCATATGTCGGGAAGCGCCCCTCGAAACAGGGTAATCGCGAACCGCGACGGTGCTGAGAGTCCTTAGGGCGCTCGACATCCGCTGGCCCGTAACGGGAATCGAACCCGCGCCCCCTGATCACCGCAGGTCGTACCAAACCCCTCGGCCGCTGCCGTGCTGGTTGAGCGTGCCGCGCTCGACGAGCGACCGGAAATGCTGCTTCAGCGTGTTGCGGCTTGCCCCGGTCAGCTTGATCGTCTCGCCGATGGTGATACGCCCATGCTCGCGGGCGAACTCGACGATCTGGAGTTGCAGCTCCGGCATCTCCGCCAGCACGATCTTCTCGCGCTCGACCTTTTTTTCCAGCCGCCGAACCTGTTCAGCCAGCGAGCGTAGGAAGAAAGTCAGCCACGGCTGCCAGTTCGGTGTCTCTGTGCGGATCGCGCCCTGAGTCTGCCGTAGAGCCAGGTAGTACGTTTCCTTGCTCTGCTCGACCACGCTTTCCAGCGAACTGTAAGGCACGTAAGCGTAGCCGGCCTGCAGGAGCAGAAGCGTGGTGAGTACGCGGGAGAGGCGCCCATTGCCGTCCTGGAAGGGATGAATCTCCAGAAACACGACGACGCACAGGGCGATGATGAGCAACGGATGCAGACGGGCGGACTCGCGCTCCTGATTCACCCAGGCTACCAACTCCGTCATCCGGCGGGGCGTGTCGAACGGCGACGCCGTCTGGAACACGATACCGATCTGCGCGCCGTTCTGGTCGAAGGCAGCGACGCTGTTAGAGTTGGTCTTGTAACGGCCGCGATGCCAGGCATCCTTCTCGCTGTAGCGCAGCAGAATCTGGTGCAACTGCTTGATGTGGTTCTCGGTGAACGGGATGTCCTGCCAGTCTGATCCCACCAGGCTCATCAGCTCGGCATAGCCGGCCACTTCCTGCTCGTCGCGGGTCGCGAAGCGCATGACCTCCAGGTTCGACAGCAGCTGCTCCACCTCCCGGTCGGACAGTTTGCTACCCTCGATGCGGGTGGAGGAGCCGATACTCTCGATGATGGCCACTCGTCGCAGCGCCGCCAGGCGATCAGGCGCAAGAGAGCCCAAGGCGCGCCAGGCGCCCTTGAACTCGTCGATCCCGGCAATGAGGCTCAGGATCTCCGGGGTGATCTGGAGGGTGTCGGTTTTCAGCACGCACCAATACTACACCCATTTACATCCATTTCGGCGAGTCCCTCTCACCAAGCGCTGACAGTGAAGCCGTGATCACAGACACGGGAGTCCTGAAGGGCGAACGCAAGGTGCTGGTTGAACAGGGCCTGAGTTTTTCAACAAGCGCGGCTTGGACAACGTGTCGCTGGATGATGTCGGTGTGACGCGCGGGGGCGTCTACCATTATTTCAAAGATAAGAACGACCTGCCCGCGAAGGCATTGCAGATGGCAGCTATCTGACAGCGCCCGCTAAACCGGGTGCAGCCGTACCGGCACGTTCTTGATTCCCCGGATGAAGTTGTTGGGCAGCCGTTCGACCTCATCCACCACTTCCACGGTGTGGAAGCGTTTCACGATCTCCTCCCACAGAACCCTCAGCTGCATTTCCGCCAGGCGGTTGCCCATGCAGCGGTGCACGCCGAAACCGAACGCGACGTGAGCGCGGGCATTCGGCCGGTCGATGATCAGCCTGTCGGGGTCGTCGAACACGGTTTCGTCGCGATTGCCGGAGAGGTACCACATGACGACCTTGTCGCCTTTTCTGATCTGCTGGCCGCCGAGCTCGTAGTCCTGCAGCGCGGTCCGGCGCATGTGGATCACCGGCGTCTGCCAGCGGATCATCTCGGAGACCATGTTGGGGATCAGCCCGGGGTTATCGCGCAGCTTCTGATATTCCTCCGGATACCGGTTGAGCGCCATGACACCGCCGCTGATGCTGTTGCGGGTCGTATCGTTGCCGCCCACGATCAGCAGCAGGATGTTGCCGAGAAACTGCTCCGGATTCTCGTTCATGCGCGCCGTGGTTTCGTTGTGCTGCAGCATCGAGATCAGATCGAATGTCGGCGGCTGCCCGGCTTTGGCCTCCCAGAGCTGGTAGAACGCTGCGGCAGCCTGCATGAGCTCCTCGTAGCGTTTGTTCATGTCGATGCTGTAATCGCCGGTCACTTCCGGCACCGCTGTCGCCAGATCCGACCAGTAGATCAGCTTGCGTCGCTCCTCGTAGGGAAAGTCGAACAGGGTGGCGAGCATCCTCGCCGTCAGCTCGACCGAGACTTCCTGCACCCAGTTGAAGGTTTCGCCGACCGGCAGGTTCTCGAGAATGTCGATCGCCCGCTCCCGGATGAGCGGTTCCAGCTCAGCCAGATTCTTCGGCGCCACCGTCGGCGCGACGGCCATCCGCTGCGGCATGTGCTGCGGCTCGTCCATGGTGATGAAGCTTCGCCCCTGAATCTGCCCTTCCCGAGCGACCGGCGGATCGACGATGGCAATGCCGCCGTAATCGGCCGATGAGGAAAAGACCGTGTTCGTAGTGTCAACCTCTTTGATCAGCGCGTGGCTGGACACGGACCAGAAGGGACCAACCGCGCTGTCGGCCAGATAGTGAACGGGCGCCTCCCGTCTCAGCCGCGCGAACCAGGGCTGCCAGCTATCGGTTCCGAACAGCTCCGGCCGGCTGACATCGACCTGCGCAAGCGGCGTGCTGTCTACGTCCAGTTTTGCTTTCGTATTCATGCTGATCTCTTCTGATTGCTCGAAAAACTATAAGCCGATTTCAAACATTGTACGAACTGGAGGACGGGATGCACGCCCGATCCTCAATCGAGGCGCGCGAAACCGGTGGTGAAGGCGCGGATCCGCGCGGCGTTCGCGCCGACGTCGCTGCGCCCCACGCGCGACTTGGAGCGAATGTCCAGGCGGCTGCCGTTTCCGGCCGGCGTAATGCGGATGACCACGTCGTCCTTGAAGCCGAACCAGAAGGTGGTTGCGGTCGCCTCGATGCGGCCCTCCGCCGGCACGGCGGCGACGATCTCCCAGCCCTGCGCGCGGGCGGTCGCCAGCGCCCGTTCGAAGGCCTGTTGCGGCGCGAGATCCAGTTCGAGCGGGCGGATGTCGGGATAGGCCTGCCGTTGTTGCGCGGCGGTTTCCGCGCCCGGATGCGCGACGGGATTGGGCGCGTCAGCCCGCAACGGCACCACGTCGACAAACCCCGGCGGCTGTTCGAGGTCGGTGCTGATGTCGTGGATGAAGGGCAGCGACTGCACCGTCTGGTAGTTGCTCCACGGCACCCAGGCCGTTGCCAGGCCAATCACCAGCGCGACGGCCAGCGTCGCTGCTTGTCCGCGCCGCGTCCTGGGAATGATCAGCAGCAGCAGCGCCAGGGCGGCAGCGCCGAGACCGACGGCCAGAGCCCAGCGCATCAGCGTGAAACCAGTGCCGAAGGACCAGACCTCCAGCCGGGTGCCTGGGCCGGCGACCAGCAGAAACAGGGCTGCGGTCACGGCGAGCGACAGCGTGATGATGGCGGCGAGTTTCATTGCGTGTCCTGGGCGTGAGGGAATCCGTGCCAAGGATACGCGGTTATTTCATGTGCGGGTAACGCCAAGCTGATGGCGCAGAACGGCGTGGATCGTCGCGAGCGCCTGGAACAGGCAATGCGTGGTGCGACGGCAAATGGTGCGGCGCGGGTTGCCGCGGTGGGTGCCTGCCGTCGTGTATCTGCCGCGTCGGGCGCCATCACCGAACTGCTCGGGGAACTATCCGGCGACTTTCGGGATAAGGTCATGACGCGATCCCTTGATCGGCGAGGTTCTGCGATGGTCCCAGCGCGACAGTCGAATAACGGGGAACACGGTTTTGTCGCGTCAGGGCCGGATTTCTGGCCCTGACGCGACAAAATCGGAAAACCGCATATTCGAGCGTCGTGTACTGGCCACCTTTGCGGCGTCAGCGATCCCCGGGAGAACAGCCGAGACGCGCTCCCCGGATGAGCAGCAAGAATTCATTGGCACACATCACGCTTCAAGGCGTTGATCGGACGGCATATCATCGAACCACAGCAGATTTTAGGTCACTGCAATCTGCCAATGACGAATTCGTCGCAAAGGGGGAGGCGTGATGAGTGGTTTAACGAAGGCTGCTTTGCTGGTCCTTGCCGCGCTGGTGGTGGCATACGTCGCTTGGGTGGCTCATTTCGAGTGGAAGCTGGGCCGGGATCAGCCGCAGGGGCCGACGTCGCTGGTGATCGTCACCACCAAGAGCGATGGATCCAACCACGATCGTGTGCTCTCGCGGCTTGTAGATGATGATGGCAGCCTGTATGTCGCGGTGAACCACTGGCCACGGGCCTGGTACCGACAAGCACTGGCGAATCCCCAGGTGCAGATCACCATGGATGGCGAAACCGGTGAGTTTCTGGCCGTGCCGATGGAAGGGCCGCAGCACGACTACCTGATGGAGCGCTTTCCCCTGCGTTTTCGCTCCCGATTGCAGATGGGCTTTCCGCCGCGCTACTTCCTGCGCCTGGAGCCTGCAGGACGCGCTCCACTCGCCGCTTACTCCCACATCCTCCGCAACCGCTCCTCCGGATCCGAAAACTCCACCGCCCTCGGATCGAAGTGATCCGGCCCCCGAAGTCGTAGGCGCCGGTTGCCTCCTGCTGCACTCCCGCCGGCCGGAGCCGATCAGTGCTGCACCACGCTTCCACCGTCGACGTTGTACGACTGGCCGGTGATCCAGCTGCCCTGATCGCTGCACAGAAACGTCACCATGGCCGCGATGTCGTCGCCGGTGCCTGCACGCCGCAGCGGAATGAGGCGGTCGATCATGCTCTGCCACGCTTCCGTACGCCCCAGGTCGTCCATGCGATAGGTGTCAATGATCCCGGGGCAGATGGCGTTGACGCGAATACCGTACTGCCCTGTCTCCTGCGCCATGGATGCAGTCAGCGCCTGAATCGCGGCTTTGCTCGCCGCGTAGGCGGCCGTGTTGGGTGGCAGTCGCTTGCCGGCGATGGAAGAGATGTTGACGATGGCGCCGCCCTGCCCCTGCTCGATGAGCGCCCGGCCGAACGCCCGACTCATATAGAAGGTGCCGTTCAGGTTTACGTTCATGACCTTGTGCCAATCCTCGGGCGCCAGATCAACCACCGGCACGCGATCGTTACCGCGGGCGGCGCCGGCGTTGTTGATGACGAAGTCGACGCGGCCGAACTCGTCCAGCGTGCGCCGAACCAGATCATCCACGGAGCCAGCGTCCGACACATCGCTCACCAGCTCGAGCGCCTTGCCGCCGGCCGCCCGCACCTCATCAGCCACCGAGGCAATATCGCGCCAACCGGCCGCAATTTCGTCCGCGGGATACTGCGCTGGAGCACGGCCGGTTCCGGTGAGCACCACGTTGCAACCGGCGCGGGCAAGCCACACGGCGATGGGTCGGCCAATGCTTCGCAGGCGCCCGGCGCC
>JBLRXD010000090.1:0-14883 GCA_047920935.1 Pseudomonadales bacterium
GTCAACCGGGCGCGGCCGGTGCTGTGAAGATGTCAACCAAGGATGCGGCCCGCCTGGCGCGGCTCGCCACAGCGCGGCGGGAACTGCTGCGTCCTTGTGTCGATGCGCTTGCAGCGCAGGCTTTTGTCATGCCGCCTGAGGAGCTGGCAGCGTTGTTGCCCTGGGAGTGCTTTCGCGGCGGCGTGGTCAGCTGCGGTTGTGCAGCAGACGCAGGTTTGGTTTGAGCGCGACGCGGGTGTCTTCCAGAGTCAGTGCCCGGCTGAACAGATAGCCCTGGGCGTAGTCGCAGCGCTGCTCGACGAGAAATTCCAGCTGCTCCTGGGTCTCCACCCCTTCCGCGACCACGTTCAACTTCAGTCGGTGTGCCATGGCGATGACGGCGGCGGTGATTTCCGTATCGTCGCTGCTTGCAGGGATGTCGGCAATGAACGAACGATCCACCTTGACCGTGCTGATGGGGAATTTCTTCAGGTAGTTGAGGGACGAATAGCCGGTACCGAAGTCGTCGATGGCGAGCCGGATGCCCAGTTGGTGCAGCTGATCGATGATGCTGGCCGCGGCCTCCACGTCCTGCATCAGCATGGTCTCGGTGATCTCGACCTCAAGGCTCGACGCGGCGAGGTTCGCCTGCTGCAGGCTGCGGCGGATGTTCTCTACCAGGTTGGGATCGCGGAACTGCCTCGGCGATATGTTCACCGCAATGGACAACGGCTCGCCGCGTTGATCTGCCAGCAGCCTTCCCGCGGCACACGCCTGCTCGATGACCCAGTTGCCGATTTCGACAATGGCGCCGGTATCCTCGGCGATGCCGATGAACTCGTCCGGCGGCACCAGCCCTCGCTCAGGGTGATTCCAGCGGATCAGACACTCCACCGCGACGATGGCGTAGTCCGTCAGGCGGACGATCGGCTGAAAGTAAAGCTCGAACTCGCCGCGCTCGAGCGCGCTGCGCAACTCGTACTCGGTGCGCAGCCGGCGCTCTGCATTGGTGTTCAGCTCTTCGCTGTAGAATTGATAGTTGTCGCGACCCTTCTCCTTGGCTCGATACATGGCAAGGTCCGCATTCTTCAGCAACTGGTTGGGTTCCAGGCCATCGTCGGGTAGCACGGTAATGCCGATGCTGGTGGTGATCACCAGGTCGTGTCCCGAAATGCTGGTAGGCCGCTGCAGCTCGCGCAGAATCTTCGCAGCCACGTTTCCGGCATGCTCCGGCGCGTCGATGTCGTAGAGCAGGATGGTGAACTCGTCGCCGCCGGTGCGGCCCACGGTGTCTTCCTTGCGCACGCAACGCAGCAGTCGGCGTGCCACCTCGCGCAGCAGTGCGTCGCCGCTCTCGTGCCCCAGGGTATCGTTGACGCGCTTGAATTGATCGAGATCCAGGTACAGCAGCGCGGCGCGTTCTTGGTGGCGGCGGCAATGCTCGACCGCCTGCTGCAGCCGGTCGTTGAACAGACGCCGATTGGCAAGCTCCGTCAGCGTATCGTAAAACGCCAGGCGCTCCATCCGCTGCTGGCTGTACTTCATCTCGGTGATGTCGGCGATCTGCATGATGCAGTACAGCGGCTCGCCGTTGCTGGCCCGCTGCAGCACCATGTGGCAGTTGGTCCAGATCTCCGTGCCGTTGGCGCACAGCATGCGCCGTTCGGAGCGGAAGGTGGGCTCGCTGGCGCGCAGCAGACGGGCGAGTTGCTCCTGCATGGCGGCACGTTCGTCTTCAGGCACCAGGCTCGAAATCCGCACGGTGTTGAGTGCCTGAGGAGGGTAGTGGAGGATTTCGGCGGCGAAGCGGTTGGCCTGAAAGATCTGGCCTTGGGCATCGAGCAGCAGAATGCCGATGGGCGCGTTCTCGAACGCGCCACGAAAGCGCTCTTCGCTGCGCCGCAGCTGCTCCTGGGCGTGGCGCAGCTGACTGACGTCTCTGACGATGCACACCAGGCACTCCTCGCCGTCGATCTGCGTCAGAGTCCCACTCACCAGCGCAGGCAGCTCGTTGCCGTTCTTTCTGCGGAACACCATCTCGCGGTTGGCGATACGACCGTCTTCGGTCAGCGCGCTGATCGTGGCTTGCAACGTTCCCGAGTCCATGACCGGATCGAACACGCCGATGTGCCGGCCCACCAGCTCGTCGGCGGAGTAGCCGGAGCCGGCGAGAAACGCCGGGTTGACGTCGCAGATGGTCAGGCTCGGGTGCTTCAGAATGACGATGCCGTCGGGGCTCTGAGTGAATACCTGGGCGAACTTTTCTTCGCTGCTACGCGCTGCAGACTCCGCTTCCAGGCGCTTCGAAATGTCGCGAGCGATGCACAGCACGCACAACTCACCGTCCAGCTCGATGTAGCGCAGCGAGATCTCCACCGACAGGGTCTCACCGTTGACGGTGCGCAGTCGCGCCTCCAGATTGGTGGCGCTGCGCTGGCGGGTGAACACGCTCAAGAGTGCGTCGCGCTCGGCAGAATCTACCCACAGGTCGAGATCCAGCTCCCGCTGCCCTACCGCCTGCTCCCGGGTGTAGCCCAGCAGCCGGGTGAAGCCCTCGTTGAAATCGATGACGATGCCGTCGCGCTGGCGCACGATGAGAATCGCATCCGGGCTGGAGTGGAATATCCGCGAGAATCGATCAGCGCTGTTGCCCAAGGTGACCGACGACCTGCGCCCTTGGCTGATTACCAGGCCTTGCAGCACCAGGGTGCCGTCGTGCCGGGCGCGTAGGCTCAGCTTCAACGGCGGGGTGGCGGTGGGGATGCCGTCGCCTTCGTCGCTTTGCAGCCGCAGCACCGGCAGCTGCAGTTCCTGGCCGTGCTCGGTTCGCGCCGAACTCACCGCCTTGGCCAGAGGGCTGCGGGTGTGTTCTGGCACGAGGTCGTAGACGCTGGAGCCCACCAGCGACTGCGGCTGCGATGACAGCAACGCGATAGCTTTCCCGGAGATATGGGTGATCCGGTCGTCAGCGTCGACTTCCAGGGTCAGGTCTACCTCCGGCTCGCCGTAGGTCGGCAGTGCGTCGCCCAGAGCGGCTGCCGGAGCTGGCTGATCGGCGGCCTCCTGCGCTGGTGCGGCGCCGTCGCGCCGTTTCAGCCATTGGGGAAGGGAGGCTGCCCAGGACCGCGATTCGAACTGCTTGATCATCGTGGAGATTGTTTCCGTCGCGTTCCGCTGGCTATGCTGGGCGGCCAAGCCCGGTTAAGGTCGCTTGATGAACTATAGGTTGAAGCTATCCGTCGGCGGCCAGGGCCTCCACGACATCACGCACAAAGTGCTGCAGGTGGTCGAAGGTTCCGGCGTAACTGAGGGCTGCGTCACGCTTTTCATCCGTCACACGTCCGCGAGCCTGGTGATACAGGAGAACGCCGACCGCAGCGTGCGGGTCGATCTCGAAGGCTGGTTGAACCGGCTGGTGCCCGAGGACGACAGTCTCTACACCCACACGGTGGAGGGGTCCGACGATATGCCGGCACACATCAAGAGCGCGCTCACGGCCACCAGCCTGTCGATTCCCCTGATGGCAGGAAGTCTGGCGTTGGGAACCTGGCAGGGCATCTATCTGTGGGAGCATCGCCACCGTCGCGGCGAGCGCGAACTCATCGTTACGGTGATGGGCGATTCCTGATCTCGTCCATCCAGCGGCGGTGACCCTCCGGGTCGAGAATGATGGAAGCGAAGTAGAGCAGCATGTCCCGGTGGTCGGCGCTGACCCGGGCCGCTGCCATGGCCTGCTCGCCGGCTTTGCTGTCGAGGTAGCGAAACGACTGCGTCAGGGTCTCGTTCGCGCCGAGCACCGTCGCGATTCGCTGGTTGAGCAGATCGTGTAACGGCTCCAGTTGCGCCTCCTCCAACCCCACGTCTTCTGGCGATAGCACCACGTTTACCCAGAGCGTGCAGATCAGAATGCGATACAGGGATCGGTCAATGATGCCGTCGGCCACGGCCGCTCGCTGCTCCAGGTCGTCGAGAACCGGAGCGAAGCGATGGCCGAGTTGCTCATGCAGCGCCGAATTCCCCATGCGACTGCGGGCTAACGCCGTAACTGCTTGAATTGCTCGATAGTCTCGGCAAGCCGGTCGATGCGCGCGGCGATGTCGGCGAGCAGCGGATCGTCGTCCCCGTTGGCGGACGACGCGGCGGCTTCGGTGAGGTGCCATGCCGCCCGCAGCTGCCGCTCGCTGTCGCGTTCTTCGGCGATGAAGCGGCCGAGCAGGGCGCCGGTCTGCGGGTCGATGCTACGATCGTCGAACACCCGAGCCAGTGGGTCGTCGCCTTCGTTTTCCTCCCGCGCGCCGTAGCCCAGCACCTGCTGGAACTTATCCCGGTCGCTGGCGTTGGAGCGGGCGGCGGCCAGGGACTCGTCGAAGGCCGGATTGGCGGTCTCTTTGACTCCGTAGCCAAGCTCGCAAAGGCGTTTTTCGAAGGCCGCTGCGTGCTCCTGCTCACGAATGGCGACCATGTTCAGGACGCTCGCCAGCTCGCGATCTCCGGTGACGCTGCACCATGCGGACAGCACCGCGTGGCCGCGGCGTTCGCCGACTGCGATGGCGTTCAGCAGACCCAGGTACGTAGGCTTGTCGCTCATTTGCGGCTCCGATGGTTCGACTTCCGCAGTGTACGGAGGCCGCAGCTCCCGGACAACGACCCGGTGGTTTGCAAAGCAGGAACGCTGCCAGTAACTTAGCGATCCCCCTGATTACCAGAGCGCGTCCCAGTGCTGCAGTTCGATCGAGTTACGCTCCCGGAATCGAGTGAGGCGCTGCGCGCCGAGGTGCGAGAGTTCCTGCGGGAATCCGCCGAGCATCTGCAACATCCCAACTCCGACTTCACCACCGGCCACGACCCCGAGTTCTCGCGCAAGTTGGGCGCTCGAGGCTGGATCGGCATGACCTGGCCGAAGCAATACGGCGGCGGGGAACGCAGCTTCTTCGACCGCTACGTGGTCACCGAAGAGCTGCTGGCCGCCGGTGCGCCGGTGAGCGCTCACTGGATCGCCGATCGGCAGAGCGGCAACCTGCTGCTGCGGTTCGGCACCGAGCCGCAGCGGCAGCGCTATCTGCCGCCCATCGCCCGTGGCGAAAGTTACTTCTCCATCGGCATGAGCGAGCCGAATTCGGGTTCTGACCTGGCCTCGGTGCGAACGACCGCGAAGCCGGTGGATGGCGGCTGGTTGATCAACGGCACCAAGCTGTGGTCAACGGACGCGCACCGCAATCACTTCATGATCGCACTGGTGCGCACGCAGCCGCCGTCTGACAATCGCCACGCGGGATTTTCCCAGATCATCGTCGATCTGCACGAGGACGGCGCGCAGATCCGACCGATCCGCAACATGGCCGGGGGCGAAGATTTCAACGAGGTCGTGTTCGAGGACGTGCTGGTGCCGGAGGACCGGGTGGTGGGCGAGCCCGGCAAGGGCTGGGGCCAGGTCACCAGCGAGCTGGCGTACGAGCGCAGCGGCCCCGAGCGGTTCCTCTCGGCGTTTCGCGTCTTCGTCGAACTGGTGCGAGCCGCCGGTGACGCTCCGGAACCGCAGCTTGCCAGCGCCATCGGCCGGCTCGGCGCGCACCTGCTGGCGTTGCGTCGCATGTCCATCTCCGTGGCCGGCATGCTCGAGGATGGCAAGAGCCCGGAGGTCGAGGCGGCGCTGGTGAAGGAGTTGGGGAACAACTTCGAGAAGCTGCTGCCGGAGGTGGCGCGGCTGGCGGCTACCGGCCTTGCCGACACCGACGGCGCCCACCGGCGGTTTCGCCAGGCGTTCACCGACACGCTGCTGTTGTCACCTTCTTTCACCATTCGCGGTGGTACCCGGGAGATTCTCCGCGGGGTCATCGCCAGAGGCCTGGGGCTGCGCTGATGGACCACGACAACTTACTCGTCGACGCGGCGGCGCGCATCTTCGCCGATCTCTGTGACAAGCCGCTGCTCGACGTCGCCGAGCGCGGCGAGTTTCCGGCCGCTTTATGGTCCACCCTGAGGGAGAACGGCTTCCACGAACTGGCTATGCCCGACAGCGGCGTGGAACTGGCGGGAGCCTTCGCCGTTATCCGCCAGAGCGGCCGCCATGCGCTGCCGCTGCCGCTGGCCGAGATTCTCCTCGCCAACCGCTGGCTCGGCGCCAGCGACCGGCTCGCCACCATCGGCCTGGTAGCGGGTGAGCAGATCATCGAGGTGCCCTGGGGGCGCCGCGCGGAACTGGTGCTCGGCATCGATGTGCAGCGTGATGCTTACGTGGTCGTTCATCGGGATGCTGCCGGCGAAGACGTCGGTACTTCCAGCAATCTGGCCGGTGAGCCAAGAGACGTGCTCGAGGTGCCGGCGGGCGCCGAATGGGTGCCGCTCACCGAGCCTGCCTACGCTTACCTGGCGCTGAGTCGCGCAGTGGCCACCGCGGGTTGCCTGCAGCGGGTGCTGGAACTCAGCCTGCAGTATGCCAACGAACGCGAGCAGTTCGGCCGGGCCATCGGCAAGTTTCAGGCGATACAGCACAGTCTGGCGGTGATGGCCGGCGAGGTCGCGGCGGCTTCGCGCGCCGCCGACGCGGCCGTCGATGCCCTGGACGGCGATCGCTTCGAACTCGAGGTGGCAGCCGCGAAGGCTCGCGTGGGGGAAGCGGCCGGAGTGGTCGCCGAAAGCGCGCATCAGATCCACGGCGCCATGGGCTACACCCACGAGCACCAGCTGCATCATTTCACCCGTCGCGCCTGGGCGTGGCGGGACGAGTACGGCAACGAAGCGTTCTGGCAGCAGCACCTGGGTCGGCATCTGGCCAGCCTCGGCGCAGATCGCCTGTGGGATTTCCTCGCCACTCGTGGCTGAGTCGGCAACCGGGTTTCCGTCGCGTCCCCAGCCGCCGCTGCCGGTGGCCATC
Source organism: Pseudomonadales bacterium (assembly GCA_047920935.1). GTDB lineage: Bacteria > Pseudomonadota > Gammaproteobacteria > Pseudomonadales > Azotimanducaceae > UBA7803. The sequence goes on from JBLRXD010000090.1 coordinate 6,854, forward strand.
AGTCAGTGCCTGCTGGGCAGTGCGGTGCGCTACGACGGCAGCGGCGCCGCATCCTCCTACCCCCACCCGGTGCTCTCGGAGCTGTTCGAATACCGCGGCATCTGCCCGGAGGTGGGCATCGGCATGAGCGTGCCGCGCGATCCCATCCGTCTGGTGGGGGACCCGGCGAATCCGCGGGTGGTGGGGGTCAAGGATCCCTCCCTGGACGTCACCGAAGCCCTGCGCGAATACGGCCGCGTCCAGGCCGCCGGCCTCGACGATGTCGTCGCTTACGTGTTCATGAAGAACTCGCCGAGCTGCGGCCTGTTCCGCGTGAAGGTTTACCCCCACCAGGACGGGCGGGTGACTGGCGCTCCGGACATGCGCGGTCGCGGCGCGTTCGCTGCGGCCATCGTCGACGCGCGGCCGAACCTGCCGGTGGAAGAGAATGGGCGTCTCCACGACCCGGTGCTGCGCGAAAATTTCGTTACCAGGGCGTTCGCTTACGGCCATTGGCAGGCGCTGCAGCGGGCCGGGGTGACTCGCGCGCGCCTGGTAGAGTTCCACAGCCGTTACAAGTATCTGCTGATGGCCCACAGCGTGCCCCACTACCAGGAGGCGGGGCGGCTGCTGGCTGATCTGAAGGACGACTTCGACGCCAAAGCCCAGCGCTACATCGGGCTCCTCATGGCCGGGCTGACCCAGCCTGCCGGCAGGCGCGGCCACGCCAACGTGCTCTCCCACCTGCAGGGTTACTTCAAGAGGCACCTGGACGGCCCCACCCGGCAGGAACTGGACGAGCTGATCCACAGCTATCGGCGCGGCGAGCTGCCGCTGCTCGCGCCGATCACGTTGCTCAAGCATCATCTGCGCAAGTTCCCGGACGACTACGTCAAGCACCAGGTCTATCTCGACCCTCACCCAGGCTACAGCGGTCTGCGACGGCCGCTGTAAGCCTCCACCACTCACCCATCACCCTCTGGGAGCGATCTCCTGATCGCGATGCCTGTGGGCCGTTGCCCATCGCCCTGTCGGCGGCCGCCGTCCGGGGAAGACGTTCGGGGCCAGCGGGCGTCAGCGCTTTCCCGAACCGTGGGAGCCTGCGTGCCTTAACGGCCCCGAACGTCTTCCCCGGCCAACGTCCGCCCCGACCGCTTTGCCGCTCACCGCCGCGCACGATGCTCACCCCGGTGGAGCAGCAGCGAGCTCTACCGTGTGGGAGCGATCTCCCGATCGCGAATCCGAGATCGTCAGTCGCTGAGGCGGACGATCATCTTGCCGACGTTGGCGCCGGTGAACAGGCCGATGAAGGCATCGGGCGCTTTGTCGATGCCGTCGAGCACGGTCTCCTGATACTTCAGTTGACCCGACGTCACCCAGGCTTCCATGTCGCGCTTGAAGTTTTCGGCCATGTGGTTGAAGTGCGAGACGATGAAGCCGCGCAGGGTGAGACCAAGACCGATGGCCAGGGTGAGGTTGTTCGGCCCCGGCACTGGTTCGGTGGCGTTGTACTGGGAGATGGCTCCGCACAGGGCGATGCGGCCGAACTGGCGCATGTGGAACAGCGCAGCCTCGAGGTGGTCGCCGCCGACGTTGTCGAAGTAGACATCCAGGCCTTTGGGCGCGCCTTGCCGCAATTGCTCGAGCAAGCCGCCCTGGTGATAGTCGAAGGCATAGTCGAATCCGAGCTCGTCGGTGAGCCAGGCAACTTTGTCGGCGTTGCCCGCGCTGCCGATGACGCGGCAGTTCTTGAGGCGAGCAATCTGTCCTGCGACGCTGCCCACGGCGCCGGCGGCACCGGAAACGAACACGGTCTCGCCGTCTTTCATGGACGCTGCGCCGAGCAGGCCCACGTAGGCGGTCATGCCGGGCATTCCGAGCACCCCGAGATAAGCAGACGGTGGGGCGGCGAGCTTGCCGAGTGGGGTGAGCTGAGCCGCCGGGGCGGTGAAAGCTTCGCGCCAGCCGAAGAAGCTTTCCACCATGTCGCCTTCGTTGTAGTCGGGATGGGCTGATGCGACAACGCGTCCGATCGCCCCGCCCGTCAGAGTCTCGCCGATCTGGAACGGCGGCACGTAGGACTTGCGGTCGACCATGCGGCCGCGCATGTACGGGTCGACGCTCATGCAGACGTTTTCCACCTGTACCTCGCCGTCCTTCGGGTCGGGCACGGCCACGGTGACGACCTCGAAGTCGTCGCGGGTGGGCATTCCTACAGGACGACGCTGCAGACAGACATCGCGGCTTTGCATGGGTGAGGCTCCTTTTCTGGCGAAGAGTTGTTGAAACTTTCGCCGATGGTGGCATTTCGGAGGGGTCGGCGTCGATGCCGGTGACGTTATACTGGGTGGCATGAAAACTGACAGCCACCGAGAGCAGCGCCAGCGGGCGTCACGACTGCTGCAGATACTCGAGCTCGAGCCCATCGAGCAGAATCTCTACCGCGGCTTGAACGAAGCGCGGGGCCGCTTCCGGCTGTTCGGCGGTCAGGTGCTGGCGCAGGCATTGCGGGCGGCGTGCCAGACCGTCGAGGGTCGCCGGCCGCACTCGCTGCGCGCGTACTTCATGCGCGCGGGGGATGCGTCGCGGCCGGTGCTCTACGAGGTCGAGCGAATTCGTGACGGCGCGAGTTTCAGTACCCGACGGGTGCTGGCCATCCAGTTGGGTCAGGCGATCTTCAGCATGGACGTGTCGTTTCACATCGGCGAGAGCGGGTTCGAACATGCCCACGCCATGCCCAACGTGCCGCCCCCGGACGAACTCGAGGACGACCTGGTGGTGGCGTCGCGGCTCGAGGCCGACCTGCCCGGGCTGAGCCCCATGGCAGGGCGGGCGCGACCGTTCGAGATGCGATCGGTGTTCACGCTGGGCAGCGCCGCCTGGCAGCAGAATCGCTTCTGGAACCCGGTGTGGATACGCTTCTGCGCTGCCGTGCCGGAGGGAGATACGGCCTTGCCGCGTTGTCTGCTCGCGTATGCGTCGGACATGGGGCTGGTTTCCACCGCGGCCCTTCCTCACGCCGCGACCCAGCCGCGCTCGGCGCTGCAGATGGCCAGCCTCGACCACGCCTTGTGGATTCATCGCGACGTGCCCATGGGCGACTGGCTGCTGTTCCACAAACGCACCAGTGTTGCCGAGGGCGCGCGCGGGCTGGTCCACGCCGATTTCTTCTCCCGCGACGGCGTGCTGGTGGCCTCGGTATCGCAGGAAGGCCTGCTGCGCCTGCCGCGCAAACCAGACTAGGCGAACCAGGCTAGGGAGCGTACTGCACGCTTCCGACCTCGAAGCTGATGCCGAGGCCGCCGGTGAGAAGCTGCAGCGAGCGGGCGACGTTGGCGGGCATGGGGATGTGGGTCGCGTCGATCCTCAGCTGGTTCCAGGTCGGGTCGACCGCCAGCCACTCGCCGTCTACCAGCAGTTCGTTCCACGCGTGAAAGCGGAAAGCCGGGGGGCGCTCGTCGGCGTAGGCCAGGCCGAACACGGTACGGCTGGGGATCTCCAGTGCGCGGGCCAGGGTGGTGAGCAGATCTGCGAATTCGGTGCAGCTTCCAACGGGCTCCTCCAGCAGCGTCAGCACGTGACGCCTGCCTGGTTCGTCCTGGTAACGCAGGTAGCCGTGCACGAACTCGGTGAGGGCGGCGACCCGCTCGCGGTCGTCGCTGACGCCGGCGACCGCCTGCACGGCCAGGGCGCGAATGCGGGGATCGGAGATCGGGTGATCGGCGGTTTCCATCAGCTCGTCCCCTGAGGGCGGGCGATTGGTAACCGCGTTGGCGCGGTGGCGCACGGCGCTGCCGTGGGCCAGTTCCGGCCACAGTTCGGCGGCGGAAGCGCCGCCGTGCACCAGCAGTTCGAGCGCCTCGATGCGGGTGTGGTCGGGCAGCGGCCGGTCGATGGGCACGAAGTAACTGGCTGCCTGCAGCGCGGTTCTCGGCGCCAGCGCCTGCTGTTTGGAAACGTGCTGCAGTTCGAACAGCCCGGACAGCGTCATGTACACCGGTCGCATGCGCCGGTCGAGTTGGATGCGGCTTTGATCCAGCGGTGCGGCGTGCTCGAGCTGGAAGCCGGTGGCGTTCTTCTCGATCACGCGGAACTCGCGTGGCAGCACCTGGCGGCGCGCGAAGTCGATGGATGCGGCCGCCACCGTGCTGCCCGGTTGCGGATCGCTGGTGCGCAACCAGGTTTCCAGCCCGAGGTAATCGCCGAGTGAAAACGTCAGTTCCAGCGGCTGGGCGGCCAGTTCGGCGCTGGAGGCGTCACTGTCGATGCGCCTTGCGTGGTAACGGCCCTGGCGCTGCTCGATGTAGGTGCCGTCGCTGTCGCCCGGACGCTCGCTGCGCTGCGAAGCTGCCAGCAAGGGATAAGGCGGTGTGGCGTCGAACAGCAGACGCTCCTCGATTCTGACCGGGTTGCCACTGGTGAGCACGAATCGCAGGTCGCTGCCGAAGTGCCAGCGCCCCAGGGCGTCGCGCCGGGTCTGCGTGTGCAGGAAGCCCACGTGGTGATCGTCGAGCATCAGTCGATACCAGCGATCGCCCAGCCGTGCGGCTGCACCCTCGAGCACCGGGTCGGTTCTGCCCCCCAGCGCCCAGGCCAGGCAAGCCAGCACCACGGCGATGCCGACGCCAACTGTCACCCTCATCAGCAACGGCAGTGCTCCAGAAGATTGCGGCTGCCATTGTAGGCAAAGGGACGCAAGGGTGCAGTGTTGGCTAGAATGATCGGCCTCCTCCAGTGCGTATCGTGATCGGGAAAATGAATCAGGAACTCAGAGACTTCATCCGTAGCAGAATCGTCCGGGATCTCGATCAGGGCGTGGTCGACGGGGTGGTGACACGCTTCCCGCCCGAGCCGAACGGTTACCTCCACATCGGGCACGCCAAATCCATCTGTTTGAACTTCGGAGTGGCCGAAGAGTTCAACGGGGTAACCTACCTGCGTTTCGACGATACCAACCCGCTGCGCGAGAGTGAGGAGTACGCGGCAGCCATCGCCGAGGATGTGGCGTGGCTGGGGTTCCGCTGGGACGGCCGGCTTACCCACGCCTCCGACTACTTCGAGCAGCTGTTCGGGTTCGCCGAAGAGCTCATCGGCAAGGGCAAGGCATTCGTCTGCAGCTTGTCCATGGAGCAGATCCGTGAGACCCGGGGCACCCTCACCGAACCGGGTCGCGACAGCCCCTACCGCACCCGCTCCATCGAGGAGAACCTGGAGCTGTTTCGCCGCATGCGAGCGGGGGAGTTTGCCGATGGCGAGCACGTGCTGCGGGCCAGGATCGACATGGCATCGCCGAACATCAACCTGCGCGATCCGGTGCTGTACCGGATCCGCCACGTCAGCCATCAGCGCACGGGCGATGCCTGGTGCATTTATCCCACCTACGACTACACCCACTGCATCTGCGATGCCCTTGAGGGCATCACCCACTCGCTGTGCACCCTGGAGTTCGAGGACCATCGGCCGTTGTACGATTGGGTGCTCGACAACATCAACGTCAACTTCCACCCGCCGCAGATCGAGTTTTCCCGGCTCGGCCTCGAGTACACGGTGATGTCCAAGCGCTTGCTGCACAAGCTGGTGAGCGACGGTCTGGTGGACGGCTGGGACGATCCGCGGATGCCGACCCTGGCCGGGCTGCGGCGGCGCGGCGTCACCCCGGGGGCCATCCGCGACTTCTGCCGCAGGATCGGCGTCACCAAGCAGGACAACCTGGTGGAGATGAGCCTGCTGGAATTCTGCATCCGTCAGGACCTCGAGAGCAGCGCGCCCAGGGGCATGGCGGTGCTGGATCCGCTCTTGGTGACATTGACCAATTACTCCGGTGACGGGGAGACGCTGGAGGCGCCCTGGCACCCTCAGCGGCCCGAACTCGGCAACCGCGAACTGCCATTCGGCCCGCGCCTGTACATCGAGCGCGACGACTTCATGGAAGACCCGCCGGGGAAGTACAAGCGCCTGTCGCCGGGCGGGATGGTGCGGCTGCGCTACGGCTACATCATCCGTTGCGAGCAAGTGCTGAAGAACGACGCCGGCGAAGTGGTGGAGTTGCGCTGCAGCTACGTGGCCGAATCCAGGAGCGGTGCCGACACCAGCGGGCTCAAGCCCAAAGGCGTGGTGCACTGGGTGGATGCCGAGCGCGGCCGGCCGGTGCGGGTGCGGCTGTACGAACGCCTGTTCAAGGTGCCGGTGCCGAGCGCGGACAAGCTGGCGGACGACCTGAACCCCGAGTCTCTGCTCGAGCGCCAGGCCGTGGTCGAGCCGGCCATCCTCGGTGTTCCGGAACGGCGTTTCCAGTTCGAGCGTCTCGGCTATTTCTGCAAGGACAGCCAGGATCCGGAGACCTTCAACCGCACCGTGAGCTTGCGGGACAGTTATAAGCCGGCAGCTGTCGCGGGCCAGCCGGTATGACCGACCGGCCGCCGTATCTCGATCCGCAGCGTGACCTCGACGCGCGGCTGAAAGATCTCATGGGGCGGCTCAATCTGCACGAGAAGCTGCAGCAACTCGGCTGCGTGTGGTCGAGCGCGCTCGTCGGCGAGCAGGGCTTCGACCAGGCCCGGGCGGTGAAGCTGCTGGCCAACGGCATCGGCCAGATCACCCGCATCGGCGCCAACACCGGTCTGCAGCCCGGCGCCAGCGCACGCTTCGCCAACGCCATTCAGCGGGTGCTGGTGGAGCACACGCGGCTGGGCATTCCCGCCATCATTCACGAAGAAGCGGTAGCGGGCTTCTGCGCCCGCGGTGCCACCCAGTACCCTCAGGCCATCGGTCTGGCCGCCACCTGGGCACCGGAGTCGGTGCGCGCCATGGCCACCGCCATTCGCAGCGAAATGCTCGCGGTAGGCGCGAGGCAGGCGCTGGCGCCGGTGCTCGACATCGCTCGTGATCCTCGCTGGGGGCGGCTCGAGGAGACTTACGGTGAAGATCCCTACCTGGCCGCGCGAATGGGCGTGGCCTATGTCCGCGGGCTGCAGGGTTCGGACTTGAAGCAGGGGGTGCTCGCCACGGGCAAACATTTTCTCGGCTACGGATTGCCCGAGGGGGGCATGAACCACGCTCCCGTGCACCTCGGCCCGCGGGAGTTGCGGGAGATATTCGCCGAGCCGTTCGCGGCAGCCATTCGCGAGGCCGACCTGAAGAGCGTGATGAACTCGTACAGTTCGGTGGACGGGGTGGCGCCGGCGGGGTCGCCGGAGATCCTCGACGAGTTGCTGCGCGGCGAACTCGGCTTCACCGGCATGGTGGTGGCCGACTATTTCGCGGTGGATCTGCTGGTGCGCCACCATCGCGTGGCGCGCGACAAGGGCGCGGCCGCAGCGCTCGCCCTGGCTGCCGGCCTGGACGTGGAACTGCCGACGCTGGATTGCTTCGGCGAGCCGCTGCAGGCGCTGCTGGAGGCCGGCAAAGTGGACGTGGCGCTGGTGGACCGGGCGGTTCGACGGGTGCTGCAGGCGAAGTTCGAACTGGGCCTGTTCGAACATCCCTACGTGGACGAGGCGGCTGCGGATGCAGCCTTCGATACCGCCGAATCGCGGGCATTGGCTGGGCATCTGGCCGAGCAGTCGATGGTGTTGCTCAAGAACGAGATCCCGCCAGCGTCGTCAGACCCGTTGCTGCCGCTCGCCCGCGGTTGCCGGCTGGCGCTGATCGGCCCCACCGCCGACGACCAGCGACTGTTGCTCGGCGATTATCATTACCCGGCCCATGCCGAGACCGTCTATCGTGATGCGGCGGTGGGTGCCAGCAACCTCACGCCCGGGGTTGCCGCGGTGGCGGAAGATTTTCAGCCGGGGCCCTACTTCGTGCCCATGACCACGCCGCGGCAGGCTCTGGCGCCATTCGCCGAGGTCGACTATCAGCCGGGCTGCGACCTCAACGGCAGCGATGACGGCGGCCTCGCTGCCGCCGTGGCGGCGGCCCGCGCCGCCGACGTGGCGGTGGTGTGTGTCGGCGACAAAAGCGGCCTGCTGCCCGACTGCACCAGCGGCGAGTTTCGCGACAGCTCGACGCTGCGACTCACCGGGCTGCAGAGCCGGCTGGTGAGCGAAGTG
>JBLRXD010000091.1:0-14751 GCA_047920935.1 Pseudomonadales bacterium
AGCCATGTCGGGCAACGCGATCAGGTTGACGATGTCCTCGACGTCGTCGCCCACTTCCATCATGTCGTCATCCTGAGCATAAGCGTGCCCCGACAGCAGCACGGCAGACACCGCCAACGAGCCCAGCCACTTGGATCTGTTCATAGTCTTTCTCCTGAGTTTGATGATTCGACGGCTTCCTTGCCTCAGCCCGCATCCACCACGATGCGCATTTCCTTCTCCGCCGCGCCGTTGTAGGCCAGCGCGATCCAGATCTCGCCGCCGCTGCCGGTTTTCGAGCGCACCGGCAGAGCCAACAGATTTCGACCCTGCTCCAGGTCCGTTTGCCACTGGATCAGGTTCAGACCCGCGTAACCGTCGAGTTCCAGATCCTCGGCAAGGCGGATGGTGAGGGTGGCGTCCTGGCGGCGATCGGTGGCGCTGATCACCACGTTGATGATGCGGGGCTCGCCGTGGTGGCTGGCCTGCAACGTTTCCACCGGCACCGCATCACGCAGGCCCATGGTCACGGTGAGGATGGCGGTCACCGCCAACGCCACGCTCGCGGCCATGGCAACACCGGCGGCCGCCACCCAGCGCGCCCGCCAGCGACGCCGTGGTTGTGCCGCTACCGCGCTTGCGAGCACCCGATCGACGAACCCGTCGGAGGGCTCGGGAACGGGCTCGGCTGCCAGGGCAGCCTTCAGCAGGTCTTCGTTTTTACTGTTCATGTTGGGTTACACGCTGGTCGGAGGATTTCGGTTCCATCAAAGCGAGAGAATCCTGCAACTGCGCCTTGGCCCGGTGGAGTCGCGATTTGAGGGTGCCGATCTGCACCCCGAGCATGCTGGCCAGTTCCGGCAGGGAGTAGCCTTCCACCAGGTGCAGCATCACCACGGCGCGGTGCGGGGCGTTGAGCTTGGCTATGGCCGAATTCAGCGCGCCGCGCTGCTCCAGCGTCACCAGGTCGGCGTGGGGATCATCAGCCGATTCCAGCTCGCTCGCCTCGAGATCCACCAACTCTGGCGTACGCTTGAACTTGCGCACGCCGTCGACGAAGGCGTTGTAAAGGGAGCGCGTCAACCACGGCTTGAGGTCTTCGACCTGCTCCAACTCCGGCAGCCGCGGGTACAGCTTCAGCAGCAGATCCTGTACCAGATCCTCCGCGTCTTCGCGGCGGCCGGTGTATCGGTAAGCCGTTCGATACAGCCCGAGCACGTACGGACGCACCAGCTCGTCGAAGCGGCGCGCGCGCGCCGACTCGCTGTTTCCGGTGAATCTGATCACGCTCATATGACACTACACGCTCAAAGTGCGCCTTTGGTTCCATGACAGAGCCGGAAGTCGGGGGCGGCTCGGCGGCCGGGATTCTACACGCCCAGGGGTCAGTATGGCGGCGGGCCCGCTCACGTCGTTGATTTACCTGAATGTTTTTCCGAATACCGTGATCGCTCGCTCGGCGCTGGGCATTGGCATAGCATGCAGAACTCATCATTCAGGAGGTGCACATGGATCTTGGGCTGAAAGACAGAAACGTCATCGTCACCGGCGGTAGCAAGGGTATCGGCCGCTCCATCGCCCTGGCCTTCGCTGCCGAGGGCGCCAACGTAGCCATCTGCGCACGCACCCCCGAAGCGCTGGAGGCCACCGCGAAAGAGATCGGAGATCTGGGCGTGCAGTGCCACGCCGCCACCTGCGACGTCGGCGAGAAAAGCTCTCTGGAAGCCTTCCTCGAAGGCGTCAAGGCCGCGTTCGGAGAAGTGCATGTGCTGGTCAACAACGCCTCCGGGTTCGGCGTCAGCGACGACGAGAGCGGCTGGAAGACCAGCTTCGACGTGGACATGATGGCTTCTGTGCGAGCCACCTGGAAAACCGTACCCTGGATCGCCGAGGCTGGCGGCGGCTCGGTCATCCACATTGCCTCGACCTCCGGTCTGGAGGCCGGCTCCCCGCCCGCTTACGCTGCCGTCAAAGCCGCGCTGATGAGCCACTCCAAGACCCTGGCCATCAATCTGGCGCCGCAGAACATCCGTGTGAACACCGTGGCGCCTGGCTCCATCGAGTTCCCCGGTGGTATGTGGGAGACCATCCGCGAGCACAACACGCCCATGTACGAAGGCATCAGAAACTCCATCCCCTTCGGCCGCCTCGGACGGCCGGAAGAGGTCGCCGCCGCCGTGGTGTTCCTGGCGTCGGCCCCCGCCAGCTGGATCACCGGCGTCACCCTGTCGGTGGACGGCGGCCAGCACAAAGGCAACCTCTGAGGGGCGCTGGCAACAGCCTGTATGAAGCGGAAAAAGGAGCGAAAAGTGGAGCGGGACACGGGACTCGAACCCGTCGCCTACAGCTTGGGAAGCTGTCGCTCTACCAGATGAGCTAGTCCCGCAGGCCGGCAGATTGCGATGGCAAGCCGAGGCATTATGGCAGGTCCTCGGCGGCGGGCAAGGTGCCAAATGTGTGGATCCCGTGTGAACTGCTTGCCCTCGAGCATCGAGGGAAAGGTGGCCCCAGCGCGACACTCAAGTGACGGGAAACCCGGTTTTGTCGCGTGAGGGCCGGATTTTTGGACCTTGCGCGACAAAACAGGAAATCCCGATTTCGAGCGTCGTGTTTGGCCCAGAGCGATTCGGATGATGTGGGAGAGATTCGGATGATGTGGGAGCGATCTCCAGATCGCGATCAGATCGCTCCCACAACCCTGGAGAGGTGCCCTCAGCCAGGAATGCGCACCGGCAGTTCGCGGATGCCGCGGATGAAGCTCGACTTCAGGTACACGGGATCACCCACCACCTCGATCTTCGGAAACCGCTTCATGATCTCTTCCCACAGCACCCGAAGCTGCATCTCGCCCAGCCGGTTGCCGAGGCAGCGATGAATGCCGAAGCCGAAGGAAAGATGCTTGCGGGAGTTGGCGCGGTCGATGATGAACTGATTGGCAGCCTCGATCTCTTCTTCGTCACGGTTGCCCGACAGGTACCACATGACGACTTTATCGCCTTTGCTGATCTGCTTGCCGCCCAGTTCGGTATCTTCGAGCGCGGTGCGCGCCATGTGCGCCACCGGGGACTGCCAGCGGATAATCTCCGGCACCATGTTGCCGATCAGGCCCGGGTTGTCGATGAGCTTCTGGTACTCGCCGGGGAACTGGTTCAGCGCCAGCACGCCGCCGGAAATGGAGTTCCGGGTGGTGTCGTTGCCGCCGACGATGAGCAGCAGGATGTTTCCCAGGTACTCGTTGGGAGGCATGTCCCGGGTCGACTCGCCATGCACCAGCATGGAGATGAGGTCGTTCCCCGGCTCCTTCTGAGCGGCTCGCTCCTTCCACACCGCGTCGAAGTATTCCCAGCACTTCCACAACTCCTGGAAGCCGGCTTCGGGCGTTTCGAAGAACTCGGGGTTACCGATGTTCTGGGTGGTATCCGACCAGTGGATGAGTTTGTCCCGGTCTTCCTGGGGGATGGCGAACAGGGTCGCGAGCATGCGGCCGGTGAGCTCAACGGAAACTTCCCGCACCCAGTTGAAGGTCTCGTTCCGCGGCAGGCCATCGAGGATGATGCCTGCGCGCTCGCGGATCAGCCCCTCCATTTCGGCGATGTGCCGCGGCGAGAACATGGGCGCCACCACCTTGCGCTGCTCATCGTGCTTGGGCGGATCTTCCATGATGAACATGGGCAGGTGGAACATGGGATCGGGTTCCGGATCGGCCCGGCCGCCGAGCTGAATACCGCCGACCCGGGAGTCCGACGAGAAGATCTGGTGGTGGGTGTCGACGTAGACGATGTCTTTGTACTTGGTGACCGACCAATACGGGCCGAACTGGCTGTCTTCGGTGTAGTTGACCGGGTCTTCGGTACGCAGCCGCTCGAAATACGGCAGCATCTTGTTGGCTTCGAACAGATCCGCGTGGCCCGGATTCATGCGATTGAGGGGCAGCGCGTAGGGATCCTGGTTGACGTCGATGGCCCACTCGGCCAGCAGCTCCCGGTTGGACCTGCGCATGTTCTCCGCGCGGGATGTGCTCGTCTGCTGAGATTCACTCATGAGTTGATGCTCCTTGACGCCGCCGCAGCGAACGCCCGGTCAATGACAATGATGATGGTGTCTAGATTACCGGGGCCGAGCCGGGATGTCAGCGACGCAGCCCACAAGCGCATTGAACAGTCACCTGTCTTTGGCAGCGCGAGGGGTGAAAGGTTCGCGCGCCTCGATGTCCGCGGAACCTCAATGTCCGCGGAAGATGAACGTCGCCGTCTGCTCAAGGAAGTAGCGCCTTGGCGCCTCCATGAAAGCCGCATGGCCGCCGCCGGGAATCACCACCCAGGTTTTGTCGTCGGTGTCGAGGCGAGAAAACAGCGTCGCGTGCACGTCGTCCAGGGCGAGCGGGTCGTGGTAGCCCTCGAGCAGCAGGGTCGGCACCCGCACCGCCGCGCCGTCAAGCGCTCGCCACTGATCCAGTTGGCGCCAGTCGGCGCGCACCGGATCCGCCGCCAGGGCGGCCGCCACGAAGGCCGCTATGCCGCGGCTGCTGATGGCCCCCGGGACGATGAAGTCGGAGGCCGCAGCCTCCGCCGTGGTCGGCCGTCGCGGCGCCGGGCCGTCCGTCTCCGGGGGGTCGACGTCGATGCCCGGGCGCACCGGATAGCCGAACAGAACCAACCCCGCCATGAGATCGGGACGCCGCTGAGCCACCAGCTGGGCCACCATCGCGCCGTAAGACCAGCCGAACAGATACGGCAGCGGCGCGCCGTCGTCGGCCAGCCACTGCAGCACGCCGATGACGTCCTCCGCCGCACGATCCGGCGTCAGCCAGCCGCTCGCGTCCCGCGGCGTCTGGCCATACCCCCGCAGGTCGACACCGAAGCTGGTAATGTTCCGCTCCACCAGGCCGTCCATGAGCGAGCGCTGCTCGCCGGCCACCTGCAGATCGAAATCCGGCACCGTACTCCAGGTGCGGCCGTGCACCAGCAGCATCCGCGCCTGCGGCGACGGCGGGGATTTCTCCCAGACCCGCAACGGGTGACCATCTACCGCCACCTCGTGCGACTGCAGGCCAGGCCCGGCCGCCAAAGCCTGCGCCGCAACCACCAGTAGGAGCGACCAAGCGGCCTGCGGCCGCCGCGGTCGCTTGAGGAAAAGCGGAGTTTTCCATGAAAGCAATCTCCCGATCGCGATCCGGAGATCGCTCTTATGGAGAACCTTGTTCTCCTCAAGCGACCGCGGCGGCCGCAAGGCCGCTGGGTCGCTCCTACAGGGAGGATTCCCGCTGCTCACTTGCACAGCTAGAAGTGAAACTGCGCCCGCACCGCAAGAACGTTGGGCGAGTCATCGCCCACGATCACCGCGGGAACGTTCGCCCCAGCAACGCTGGCGCCGCTGTTCTTGACGTCGACCATGATGTAGTTGGCCATGAAGCGGACGTTGCTGGAGGCGTAGTAATTCAGCCCAAGCGTCCAATTCTCCTGCTCGCCGCCCTGAAAACCTCCATCGATCAGATCCACCGAGCTGAAACGCGCGGCGATCTCCCAGGCCCCAGCCCGGCTGGCCGGGCTGATGCCGCGGAACACGCCGTTACGATAACCGCGCGCCTCACCGGTCAGCACGTAACTGCCCTGGACGTGGTAGCCGTCGAAGGTCGGATCGCTGCCGACATTGGTATCCACATCGACACGAAAGTACTCGGCCTCCGCGGAAAACGGCCCGGCCTGATAGGCTAGCTCCAGGCCAAGCTTGGTGGTGGCTTTGACCGCACCGATGCTGCCGGTGTCGATCAGCCGGTTGCCGTCTGGGCGAACCTCGGGGCGGTCACGAAAACGCACGGTGGTGGAGTCCTGACGATCCTCATAGGCGGCAGAGATACCGACGTGAAATCGACCGCTGTCGCCAATGGCCGGGCCGAAAAAAAATCGCCCGGCGATGCCGAGCGGCATGTCACCCGGTTCCTTGCCACCAAGGGCACGCCCGAACACCATGGTTTGAAAACCGTTGTTGCCGCTCATGTAGTCATAGCCAACGCCGAGACGCCGCACATCGACAATGGCCGTGTTGGCCGAAGACCGCTCCATGAAGGTGATGCTGTTGGAGCTGGTGAGCTCGTTCAGCCCCATGGGCACCTTGAACTGGCCGATAGACAGGGTGCCGCCGCCGACCTTGCGCCCGAGAATCACATCCTGCGCGGTGGTGGAATTCTCGGCGAAATCGTACTCGATCAGAACCGTCCAGTCGTCGACCTCGCCGCTGACGCCCAGCCGGGTGCGCCGGTTGAGGAATCCATCGTCCAACTGCACACGATCTTCGTCATGATAAGCGGCGTCGCCCTGGAAGCGGCCGCGCAAATCGACATTGACAGCGCTCAACGCCGGCATGGCCAACGCTGCGCCTAATGCAACCACCAACAGTGCCACGCCATTACCGGCAAGCTTGTTCTCAGCCATGACAAATCTTTCTCCCAAGAATATCTGCGCGCTCGCGGAAGGGGCGTCGGCCCGAGGCGGGATGATCCCACAAGCTGCGAATCATTTCTCGGGGCGAATGAGTCGCTCCACCTCCTGCGGCGAAGCGTGGCGGATGTGCTTGCCCTTGACGAGGTAAATCACGTACTCGCAAACGTTGCCGGAGTGGTCACCGATGCGCTCCAATGCCCGGGCAACCCGCATCAACTCCAGCGCACGGCTGATGGTGCGCGGATCTTCGAGCATGAACGTCAACTGCTGCCGGGTGATCGACTCATACTGCCGATCGACCACGCGGTCATCACGAGTCACCTTATAGGCGGCCTCGATGTCCATCCGGGCAAAGGCGTCGAGCGCCTCGCGCAGCATCACGAGCACGTTGCGCGCCATTGCCTGAATCTCATCGTGCTGATTGCGCGGCCGGCCGTGATCTGCAAGTTCGAGCGCGATGACGGCGATACGTTCCGCCTTGTCCCCCATACGCTCCAGGTCGGTTATCGCCTTGATCACCGCGAGAATCAACCGCAGGTCGCTTGCGGCCGGCTGTCGCAGCGCGATGATCTGCGAACATTCTTCGTCGATGCTCAGCTCCATGGCGTCTATCTGCGCCTCGGTGGCGATGACGCGCTCGGCGAGCCTCGTGTCCCCACTCGCCAGCGCATCCGTCGCGTCGCGGATCTGCTGATGCACCAGCCCACCCATGGTGAGCACGCGATTGCGCAGATCTTCCAGCTCGACGTTGAACTGCTGTGAGATGTGCTTGCGCAGATCGGCGCTGTCGGTATCCATGTGTCTGTTCCTATTGAACTATTGATCCTGTCGAGCCCGTTGAGCCTGGCGAACAAACTGCAGACGCATCAGCCGTACCTGCCGGTGATGTAATCTTCCGTGGCTTTCTGCGCCGGGTTGGTGAAGATCGTCATGGTATCGCTGTACTCGACGAGCTCTCCCAGATACATGTAGGCGGTGTAGTCAGACACCCGCGCCGCCTGCTGCATGTTGTGGGTCACGATGATGATGGTGAAGCGATCCTTTAATTCGTAGATCAGCTCTTCGATCTTCGCGGTGGAGATCGGATCAAGCGCCGATGCGGGCTCGTCGAGCAGAATGACCTCGGGTTCGATGGCGATCGCCCGGGCGATCACCAGACGCTGCTGCTGGCCGCCAGAGAGCCCGAAGGCGTTGTCTTGCAGACGATCCTTGACCTCGTCCCACAGCGCCGCGCTCCGCAGCGAGCGCTCCACGGCGTCATCGAGAATCCGGCGCTCGTTCACCCCCTGCAACCGCAGCCCGTAAGCGACATTTTCGTAGATCGACTTGGGAAACGGGTTGGGTTTCTGAAACACCATCCCCACCCGGCGCCGCAATTCGGCAACGTCGACGCCGCGATCGTAGATATTGCTGCCATCCAGCAGAATCTCGCCCCCGATGCGGCAACCGTCGATCAGGTCGTTCATTCGATTGAAGCAGCGTAACAGCGTGGATTTGCCACATCCCGAGGGGCCGATGAACGCTGTCACTCGGCGTGCGGCGATCTGCATCGAAATGTTCTTCAACGCCCGCTCGGTTCCGTAATGCAGATCCAGCCCCCGAACCTGCAGGCAGTGATCCTCGAGACGCTGGTCGAGCTTGGGGCGCCCTGCGCCTTCGAAGAAGTGGGCGTTGGCACTGCTGATGCCGTTGCTGTGGATGGGTTGTTCCATCATCGGTTTCTTCCTGTGCGTGTTCGTCTGGTAGAGCTCGATCGGTCAGTCCGACTCGCTTCGATAGCGCTCTCGCAACCGGTTGCGGATGGTGATCGCGCTCAGATTCAGCAGCACGATCAGCAACACCAGAATCAGCGCGGTGGCGTAGACGAGCGCTTCGGCAGCCTCGGCATTGGGGCTTTGAAAGCCCACATCGTAGATGTGAAAACCCAGGTGCATGATCTTGCGTTCGAGATGCACGAACGGAAAATTGCCGTCGATCGGTAGCGTCGGCGCCAGCTTGACCACCCCCACGAGCATCAGCGGCGCCACTTCACCGGCGGCGCGGGCGATGGCGAGGATCAGCCCGGTCATCATCGCCGGCGTCGCCAACGGCACCACGACCTTCCACAGAGTTTCTCCCTTGGTTGCCCCCAGCGCGAGCGACCCCTGGCGAATGGTGCTGGGTATCCGCGCCAGGCCCTCCTCGGTGGACACGATGACCACTGGCAGGGTGAGCAGCGCCAGGGTCAGCGACGCCCAGAACAGCCCCGGGGTGCCGAACGTCGGCGCCGGCAGCGCCTCCGGATAAAACGTTCTGTCGATGCCGCCACCGACGAAGTACACGAAGAAGCCCAGCCCGAACACACCGAAGACGATGGATGGCACCCCTGCCAGGTTGTATACGGAAATGCGAATGGCCTTCAGCAACGGGCCCTGCCGGGCGTACTCCCGCAGGTAGATGGCGGCAAGGACGCCGAACGGCGCCACCATGATCGACATCACCAGCACCATGGTCACGGTGCCGAAAATCGCCGGGAAGATCCCGCCTTCGGTATTCGCTTCCCGCGGATACCCAAAGATGAAGTCGAAGAAGTTGCCCGCGTACTGCCCGACCTTGGCGGCCACGGACATGTTGTTCGGCTGCCAGGCCTTCACTATGTCGGCGAGGCGTATGGTCACCTCGCGATCATTCGCGGCTCGCATGACGATGGAATCGCGGCGTACGTCTGCGTAGAGGCTGTCGAGGCGGGTCTTGAGCACCGCGTACTCGGCGTCGAGTGCTGCGCGGCGGGCCTCGAGGGCCTGCTGGTACTCGGGCGTCAGGTTGTCCCGCAGCTGCGCCCGACGGCGATCCAATCGCACCCGTTCCATGGAGTAGTTGACATCACCGATGGCGCCGCGCTCGATGGCGCGAATCTCGTCGAAGATCCGGTCGCTGCGTTTCAGCCGCTGCATGAACTCCGGCCACAGCTCCGCACCCTGAGCGATCACCTGCTCCTGCTCCAGCAGTCGCAGCGGCTCACCGTAAAAGTCGCCCCACTCCCGCCGCTCGAGCACGGTAATGCTTTCCGGATAACGCCACTCGTCCATGAAGTCATCGAGAAAGTAGACGAAGTCACGACCGGTAACGTCGCGGTTTCCGGTTTTGATGAGATGGCGGGTGACGAAGGATTGATCCTGCGGGATGGCGACGCCAGCGTCGCGCAGCACCTGAGCCGTCAGCGTTTCGCTACGCCGCAACTCACCGACGACACGAACGGGCTCGGTGCCGGGGGCGGCATAACGGGTCTCCAGCACGGCGTGGGGCCAGAAGGTGCCGAAGCCACGCACCAGAATCAGCACCAGCAAGCCGAACACCATGACCATGCTGATGGCCACCGCGCCGCCATTCAACCAGATCCAGGGACTGCCGCTTCTCCACCACTGCCTCATGATGGGAACCCCGATATTCTTCCTTGGTTACAGCGACGCATAGCGCCTGCGCAAGCGTTGGCGCACCATTTCGGCGGCGGTGTTGAGAACGAAGGTAAAGAACAGCAGCACCAGCGCGGAAAGGAACAGCACCCGGAAGTGGGTCGAGCCAACCGCCGTCTCCGGCAGTTCCACGGCGATATTGGCGGCCAGGGTGCGCATGCCTTCGAACACATTGAAGTTGACGATCGGGCTGTTGCCCGAGGCCATGAGCACGATCATGGTTTCACCCACGGCGCGACCAAAGCCGATCATGATCGCCGAGAAGATGCCCGGGCTGGCTGTCAGCAGCACCACGCCGACTACCGTTTGCCAAGGCGTCGCCCCCAGGGCAAGCGAACCCTGGGTGAGGTGCTTGGGCACGTTGAAAACGGCGTCTTCGGCAATGGAGAAGATCGTCGGAATCACCGCAAAGCCCATAGCCATGCCGACGATCAGCGCATTGCGCTGGTCGTAGGGAATGCCGACGTCGGTGAGCCACTGCCGCATGGATCCGTCGAAGAACGTCACCTCGACCCACGGGCTGGTCGTTACCACTAGCCAGCCGGCCACCAACACCACGGGGACGAGCATGGCGGCTTCCCAGCCCGGCGGGATGCGATTGCGAATGTGACCCGGCAGACGGCTGAAGGCAAACCCAGCCAGCAGGATCGACAGAGGGATCAACACTGCCCCGGTGATGAGTATGGGCAGGTTGTTCTCGACGTAGGGCGCCAGCCATATGCCTGCCAGAAACCCGAGTATGACGGTGGGCAGCGCCTCCATCAGTTCGATGGAGGGCTTGACGATCTTGCGCATGGGCGTCGACATGAAATAGGCGGTGTAGATCGCTCCCATGACGGCCAACGGCGTGGCCAGCAACATGGCGAAAAACGCGGCCTTCAGGGTACCGACGGACAGCGGCACCAGGCTGAACTTGCCTTCGAACGCGTCATCGGCGGAAGACGATTGCCAGATGAAAGCAGGCTCGCCACGACCTTCGTACCAGACCCGGCCCCACAGCCCGCTGAACGACGTCTGCGGATGCGGATTGTCGATGTGCAGCACCTCGAGCCGACCGGCGTTCGCAGGCTTGATCAACGCTCGGGCGTTGGTGGGCGCAATCGCAAGGCGCTCGACCGGCCCATCGCTTACCGACAGAGTCTTCAAGGTCACGCTGGAAGTGGCGTAGTGCACGGCCACCGCCCCGCTCTCGTCGCCGGTCAGGAACCCTTTGCGCGTGTACTCGGGCTCGATATACGTGACCGGCGAGTCATGGCCGCGAAAGCTGCGGATTCGCTGCATCGTCTGTCTGCCGGTTGCCTCGTCGCGCACCAGAAACCATTGCGAGACGCTGCCATCAGAGCCCCCGACGATGAGCGATCGGTAGCCAACCAGGAATTCGGCGGCGGTGACGCGAACGCCTTCGCCCAACAGGTCCACTTCCTCGATCAGCTGCGGGTTGCCGCGATCGACGATGTCGAAGGAAAACAAATGGCCGCGATCGTCGATGGCGAACAGGTTCCGCAGCGACTCGTTCACCAGCACCTGGCGCACGGGGCGGCCGATTGACGGCAGCGCGAAGTCCTGACGGCTGACCGCAGTCTTACCGGTGAGCATATTGGTTCGAGTGCTGAACAGCGCCATGGCCAGAGCACCACTCTCGCTGCCTCCCGAGACCACGTAACCGCCCCGGCCCTGAACCACCGCCAACGCCGAGTAGCCTTCACTGCTGTCGTGGCCGATCTGTATCGGCTCCTCACCCAGCGGGTAGCTCAGGGCAGGCTCGATCTGGCGGATGCCGCCGGTAAACGTCTGGGGGTACTCTACCTTGAGGGGCAGCACCGACCCATCGGACATGCCGTAGACGAACAGGCTGCGACGGCTCTCGGAACGCCCGAAGCCGCTCACCCGCTCGCCTTGCGGCAGCGGTACCTGCAGCTCGCTGCGCAGCCGCCCGGTATCCGCCTCGAAAAAGACGATCCTGCCCGAATCGGTGAACCGGGCGCCGATCTGCTGATAACGATCGAGCGTCAGGTGGAGCGTCTGCGCAATTTCGTCACCACCTGGCAGCGGGTAGCCGCCCTGCAGTTCCGCGCTCACCGGCGCGAGCATCGGAAACGTCTCGTAGAACAGATAGACGAATATCAGGCCCAAGGCGAGGATGACGCCGATGCCGCTCGAGCCGACTCCGTAACGCGAGAAGGCGTCGCGCAGGCCCCGCTTCTTGCGCAGCTTTTCGCGGGCTTCCTTGCTTGGCAGCCAGGAAGTCGGCGCTACAGCGGGGTCTTGCGCACTGGCGCCATCAGCCATTACTCGAGGCCTTTCGCCGAACGAAACCTCGCCACCACCGGCTCAGACAAGGTCACGTAACCGTCGCGGTGCACCACTTCCTGGCCCTCTTTCGAGAGCACCATTCGGAAGAACTCCCGTTCCAGCGGATTCCAGCCGTTGTTCGGGTGCTGATTCGCGTAGATGTAGAGGAATCGAGCCAACGGATAATCTCCCGACGCGGCGTTCTCACCGATGGCTTCGAACATCTCGCCACCCACTTCCCGGGACAGCGGGATCGCCCGCACCCCGGAGGTCATGTAGCCGATGCCGGAGTAACCGATGCCGTTGATGGTCTGTTCAACCCCGCGAACCACGGCTGAGGAGCCCGGCTGCTCGTTGATGGTGGATTTGAAATCGCCACCGCAGAGGGCGTTTTCCTTGAAGTAACCATAGGTTCCGGAGACCGCGTTGCGGCTGAACAGGGTGAAATCCCGATTCGCCCAGGCGCCAGTAAGCCCCACCTGGCCCCAGGTGGTGATATCCGACGGATGGCCGCACGACCGGGTCGCGGAGAAGATGGCGTCGACCTGGGGAATGGCGAGCCCTTCGATGGGGTTGTCCTTGTTGACATAGACGGCCAGCATGTCGATGGCGACGGGCACCTCCGTTGCCGGATACCCATAGCGGTCTTCGAACGCGCGTTGCTCGGAATCACGCATCGGCCGGCTCATCGGGCCGAAATTGGAGGTCGCCTCGACCAGGGCCGGGGGCGCCGTGGAAGTTCCCGCGCCCTGAATCTGGATGTTCACGTTCGGGTAGAATTTGGCGAATTCTTCAGCCCACAGCGTCATCAGATTGTTCAGCGTGTCGGAGCCCACCGAAGTCAGGTTGCCGGAGATCCCGGGAACGCTGTCGTAAGCCGGCAGCGCGGGATCGACGTCGGCGCTGGCCACGGCAGCGGAGATTCCCAGTGCTGCGGCCCCGCTCAATTTCAGAACCTTGCTCAACATAACCGTTTAGCTCCTGTGATACGGCAGGCGCAGTATTCGGCTGCAATGTGACAAACGCGTGACGCTGACGTGGCATCTTCGTGACACTCGACGCCCTCAGCCGAGCCCCGGCACCGGCTGCTGCAGCGGATCCAACGGCGGCAGATCGTGCTGGCTCGCAGGTGATTCGATGATTCCGAGCAGTTCGATCTCGAAGATCAGCGTTTCGTCGGGGCCGATGAAGCCGCTGCCCGCCAGCCCATAGGCCAGTTCGGGGGGCAGAACGATGCGGGCCCTGGTTCCTTCGGGGATCGAAGCCAGCACCTGCTGCCAGCCGGCAATCGTCTGCTCGATGGGCACGGTGCCCGGCAGACCGAGGCGACGACTGCTGTCGAACAGCCGGCCGTCGATGTGCCATCCCTGGTAATGCACCCGAACCCAGTCGTCGGGATCGGGAATGCGCCCCCCGCCGTACTCCAGAATCTTCACCTGCATACCGTTCGGCAGTTCGACGAAGCCCTCCTCGGCCGCGTTCCGGCGGCGAAACGCGACGCCTTCCTCACGATTGATCTCGGCCAGCAACAGGCGGTTCTCTGCGGCTCCGGGAGTGACGTTGAAGTCGTCGGCTACCAGCCACAGACCTGCCAGAACCAAGCTGCAGATGATCAGCAGACGCGGCATGGTGATCACGATTGCTCGGCCCACGCCAGGGCGCGCCGCTGCGCTTCGGCGAGCATCTGCGTGCTGAGCGCCGCTCGGTGCCGACGCTCGAGCTGCCGACCCAGCGGATCGCCACCGGCGGCGGCGAGTAGCGACCACTTCGCCGACTCCAATGGATCCACCGCCACTCCCTGGCCGTCGGCATACATCCTGGCGAGCCAACCCTGCATCTGCGGGTGGCCGTGCTCGGCGCCGAGCCTGATATAGGGCAGCGCCTTGGCATAGTCGACGGATTGGGTGCCGATGCCCTCCAGATAGATGCGCGCCAGGAAATAGCTGGCGATGAGCAGCTCGCCAGCGAGCGCCGTCTGCAGCAACTCGCGGGCTTCGTGCACCCGGGCCGGGGCGATGCCCCCTTGGGCGTCCGCCACCAGCACGGATGCCAATGCAACGTGCGCAGGCAGATCGCCCGCCTCTATCGCGTGTCTGAACCAACTTTCGGCGACCGTCCGGTCGCGTATCGCTTCGTCGCCGCCCAGATACAACCAGCCCAGCTTCAGCGCCAGGTGCCGGGCGCCGGCGTGGTAGGCCTTCGCATACCAGTGGGCCGCCAGCGGATGGCTGACCGCGCCACCGTGCCCGTGCTCGTGGATCCAACCCAGATGGGCCATTGCGGTGGGGGAGCCGGCGGAGGCGGCTTGCGTGAACGCGTCACGCGCCAGGTCCCAGCGCGGCGGATCATGATTCAGGTAGCCGTGGGCGGCTGCCTCGGCGGGCAATCCGTCGCCCGCCCAGCTTTTCAGGCAAGCGAGCAGGCAGAGTTGAGCGAGCAGCGGAACCGATGAGATGCGGCGCTGTGACATGCCGCGAGTCTAGAAAGCTCATGTTACGGAATCATGACACCACCCTGTCGTGGGAGCGATCTCCAGATCGCGATCTGGAGATCGCTTTTCTGGAACAAACCGGCCCGGAAACTGGGGG
>JBLRXD010000092.1:0-14749 GCA_047920935.1 Pseudomonadales bacterium
CCCCCAGTTTCCGGGCCGGTTTGTTCCAGAAAAGCGATCTCCAGATCGCGATCTGAGCCGGCCGGGCAGGCATCGCTCCCACCGCTTCCAGGTCGCTCCTACAGACCCAAGCCTAGCTAGCCCTCGAAAGGGTTCAATACCCGAGCCCCCAGGCCCTCGACATCTATGGCGTTGCGCGTGACGAGCGTCATCCGATGCGCCTTGGCGGTCGCGGCGAGCAGACCGTCGATGACGGAGACGGGCCTGATGGCGCTCATGCGGCCCCATTCGTCGGCCACAGCGTGGTCGATCGGCATGACCCGATCTCCAAAGGCGGCGGCGACCTCTTCGAGCCAGGCCTCGAGGCGCTCTGCCCTGGCGGGGTCGCGCGGCCGGGCGCGCTCGATGCCTTTGCGGATTTCGCCCAGGACGAGGACGCTCAGATAGAGATCGGCATCGGCGACGGATGCATACCACGACGCCACGTTGGGATCGCAGCGCTGCCCCTTGCGCACTTCCGAGATGATGTTGGTGTCGATCAGCAGGCTCACAGATCGACATCTCGACCGGTGTCCCGGGATCGGTCGAGGTCGAAGCCATCGAGGGGCGCGGCCGCAAGCAGATCCTTCAGCCCCTTGGCCGGGGGCGGCATGAAGTGGCTCCGAAGCAGGGCGCGTGCCTCCCCAGCACGCTCAGCATCGGCAAGCGCCCGCGCCACGCTACGCAGCAACGGCGCATCCTCTTCGCGGACGTGAACTTCGACCCGCACAAAGCCTTGCTGCTTCATGCGGCGCCGGTAGCTTGCCACTGGTGATTTCCGAGATGACGTCATGTGGGCGACCTCCATTCTTACCGGAAACATTACCGGAAACTTACGGGGCCTGCGAACTTCAGTCGGGACTTGGTAAAGTGTCGCGCTGGCCGCTCCCGGCGACCGCAAGCATCAGCGCAAACATCAGGAAGTACACACCATGCAGCAACTCGACGCCTCCCGGGTCGGCCCGGACGAGATCGACTCCCTCGGCCACCTCAACGTGCGCTTCTATCTGGCGCGGGTGGACCGGGCGAGCCGGAAGCTGCTGGCGGCGCTCGGTCTGACCGAGGCCGAACTGGACGAGCGGCATGCCTCCCTGCGCCGGATCGACACCTACTCGCGCTTCCGCCGCGAGCAGTTCGAAGGCGCCGAGCTCACCGTGCACGGCGGCGTGCTGGGCTGCGTCGGCGAGCAGCTGCGCTGCTACTTCGAGATCCGCAATCCGGCGAAGGACGAACTCGCCGCCCACTTCGTCACCGGCACGGTGCTGGGCGATCGTGCCAGCCGCCGGCCACTCGAGCTGCCGCCGTCCGTGCGGCAGGTGAACGAGCAATACGGCGTGCGGATTCCCGACTACGCGGCGCCGCGCTCGCTGTCGCTGGATCCGCCGCGAACCGACATTGCGTTCGAAACGCTCATGGCGCAGATCGGCGACCAAACCGAGTTCGGCATGACCGGCCGCCGCGAGGGGGTCATCGAGGCGGAGGATTGCGGCCCGGACGGCGTGCTGCGCGACGACGTCGAGCTGATGTTCGTGATGTTCCGCCGCCTGGTGAACACGGCGGATCCGAAGGCGTTCGGCCCACCGGTGCTGCACACCGACGAAGGGCACCGCTTCGGCTGGGCCATGCTCGAGACCCGCAACGTGGAACTGGGGCGCCCGCGCGCCGGCGACGCCATCGTCTGGCTCGGCGCCGACGTAGCCATCGCCGAGAAGTCCCGCCAGTCGCGGCGCTGGGCGTTCGTCAAGTCGACGGGCGAGCTCCTCAGCATCCACGACTCGGTGGGCGTCGCCATGGACCTCGACGCGCGCCGCGCCATCGTCATCCCGCGCTCCATCCGCAGCGCCATGGAGCACCACTACCTGCCGCAGTACGCCTAGCTGCCACAACTGATCGCAGCGGCAGTTTCTTGCCATTGATGATCCGGCGAGCGCCTACGTTAAATCAGGCACCTTTGCAGGTCTTGGAGATCCGCGTTGGCGCCCTGCCCGTATACACACCGTACACATAAATCTACAATTTCAGCTACCCGTAGATGAAAAGCGCCGATGTGATCAAGCACCTTCAGCAGGATGGCTGGAAACTCCATCACGTTCGGGGGTCACATCAGCAATTCAAACACCCGGACAAACCAGGCAGGGTTACAGTGCCCCAGCCAAAGAAGGATTTGCCCATCGGCACCATTCGTTCGATCGAACAACAAGCGGGCGTGAAGTTGCTGTAGGAGGACCAGATGCAAGCCTATCCGGTCGTCGTCTACAAAGACCCCGACTCTGACTACGGTACCGTCGTGCCCGATCTGCCCGGCTGCCACTCGGCGGGCCGCACCCTCTCGGATGCGCTCAAGGAGACCCGTGAGGCCATCTACGCGCACCTGGAGGGGATGGCCAAAGACGGTGAGATGTTTCCTCGACCTTCAGACCTCTCCGTCCTGAAGGAAACCGGCGATTTCGACGATGCGGTCGCATTCGGCGTTGTGGAGATCGACGTCAGTCGCGTGTCAGCGGAGACGGAGCGAGTCAACATCACGCTGCCAAAGTGGTTGATTTCCTCCATCGACGCGTCGGAATCCAATCGATCCCGGTTTCTCGCCGAGAGCGCCATCAAGGCATTACAGGAGAAGCAGCGGAAGGATGTCGCCTGACGAGGCGCGGTGCTTCACGCCAGGCCCACAGAGTCGCTTGGTCTCGGCCATGTTGTTGCTCTGCTTGTCAGGCATGACGTTCGTTGTTGTTCCCCTCAGGTCTGCACGTGCCGCCCGGCGTAAGCGAACCGTCTGGCGTCGTGGCCCTGGTAGCTGCTCTTGCCGAACGGATCGTCGCAGCCGAGCAGCGTGCTGAAGGCGGGGGGATTTCGGGCGTAGTGCGCGTCGCCGACGGCGCTGAAATCGTCGAGCTGACGAACGAACACCCGATTGTAGGTGACGTGGATCGCCACCCGCGCGTCCGCGGCCGCTCGATCGCCCTGCCAGTGCCAGATGCCGTGACTGATCAGCAGCACCGAACCCTTCGGCATGAGTATCGGCACCGCGCCGTCCAACGGTTCGTCCCGGCGCGGCGCCCGGCGCTGCCGATGGCTGCCGGGCAGTACCCAGGTCGGCCCTACCGCTTCGCTGTCCCAGTCCTGCAGCGCCCAGACGGCAACCGCGATCAGGCCGAACTCCGGATACGGATCGCGCACCAGCGGATAGTCGGCGTGCAGCGGAATGGCGCCCGGGCCCGGGCGTTTGAAGGTTCCGGACATGGCGCCGAGGATCATGTTCTGGCCAACCGCGCTTTGTGCGAGGGTGCACACCAGCGGGTGCTGGGCCACTTCCTCGAACAGACGATCGCGCATCATGAGCCCATTGGTGGTCAGCGGATGGTGCCGGGTCACTTCGGCCGCCGTCAGCTCGCAGAGCGCGTCTGCAAGCTCGGCGCTGATCGCCCGCTCGATGACCGCGTAGCCGGATTCGGCGAGCTGGCCGATGTGGCGCTCGAGCCCCTGCTGTTCCACCCGGTGACGGAAGTCCGGGTTTGCCACGGTGCGAGCGGCCATGTGATCGTGGAGCTCGTCGAGCAGCGCCAGCACGGCGGGATCCTCCGGCAGCGCGCCGCTGAGCCGCAGCGGTGCCGACGGCCAGCGATGACGGATCTCCCGGTGCCCGCGCGCCAAGGCTTCGGGCCCGGCGGCGTTCACCAGTTGCGCATATTCCAGCGCTGTCTGATAACGGCCCGTGACCTTCAGGCCGGCCTCGGGAAGCGGGCCGGGTTTCGCCCGGACAGCGCCGGCATCGATGGCGAAGTGCCAGGCAACCGAGCCGGAGCCATCATCGAGCGCCGGCGGCGGATGCGAAAAGGTTTCGCAGATGGAAAATCGACAGGCCCGAAGTGCCGGGCGGGCAGGGACCTGCCTCTGGAGGAACTGCACCGCTTCGTCGATCCAGCGGGGCGAAAGGAACTCGTAACGTTCGTCGACTGGAGCCGGCAGCATCATCTCCCCTCCGCTGACCGCTGATGGATTCGCCCCCTCCGGGGGCGCCGTGGATCATGATCATAATAGGAAAGCGCATGCCGTGGCTGGTGCTCTGCCAACATAGGGCCCGGCCCTCCGCGGAGGGGTTTCCGAGCCGCTGCAGCCTCGGAAAACACTCGTTATCGGCACCATCCTCACGATACGATCGCTGACTTCGGCCGAGCGGCGCGTTGCAACTGCTTCTAGCGACTCTGATCGCTGCATCTCCTGCCGCTGTCAACCATCCCGGGGATTCCGACCATGCCTAAACAGACACTCCTGTTCGTCGCGCTGCTCGGCGCGCTGGCCCCGGCAGCGACGCTTGGCATCCGGGCGGCGCAGATGAGCCCGCTGGCGCTGACGGTCAACATCGGCATGCTCGTGCTCTGCGGTGGGCTGCTCGCACTGATGGTGCGGTCGTTCATCGCTGCGCGCCGGGAGGCCTGACGCGCGGCCAGCTCATCAAATTCCGAGTGGTAAATAGTGACGGTTGGTTCTGACTCTTTCCTTTCTTCGCGCTCCATGGGCCTTCGCATTTGCCTGGTTCTGATCTGTTGTGCAGCCGGCAGTCTGCAGGCCGCCCCGCAGTTCGGGACGGGGCCATCGCCCGTGGCGGGTCATTGGCAGGTGGATGGCGGTGCGCTTTGCGAGGTGGCAGAGGAGACCCGTCGCTATCTGGACCGCGGCCCGGACTACGACCCGGCGGCCATTCACGGTGGTCTGCTCGGGACGCCGCTGCCGCGCGTCAAGGCGACGCTCGACTACCTCTGTGCCGTCCATCGGGCCGACCAGGGCCAGTCCGGGCCATACCGCCTGAACGATCCGGCCTTTCTCCAGCGCGCGTTCGAGTGGCTGCACTGGAGTCCGGATCGGGCGAAAGCGGCCAGCCTGGCCGAGGGCAAGCCGCTGCTGCAGCGGCTGCCCGCCGATCAGATTCTGTTGACGAAGTACTATGTCCGGCTGGCGTCCGGCAGCCCCAGCCAGAGCGCCAGCCATCCCCATGCCCTGCACGGTTTGCCGTTCGACGAGGCGCAGCTCAGCCTGGAAGCGGCCGATGCACGCCGCGACGCCATCACCCGTTACCGATTCGGCAAGCAGGCCGTACTGCAAGGGGTGATAGAGGAAAGACGGCTGGCGCCGGCGCTGATCTGGCTCAGCCGTGCGGACCTCGAAGGCGCGCTGCTGCAGGGGACCGCGGTCGTCGATGACAACGGCAGGCGCCGCTACTTCAACGTCCATCGCAATAACGGCATCGCCTACGATCGCGCCATCCGCCCCGAGCAGCAGGAGCGTTACTGGTACTTCAAGGAGGTGCCAGGGGTACTGGGCTACGGCAAGGATGCGGATTACAAGATCCCGGTGCGCCCCCGGGTGACGGTGGCCGGTGACATCTTTCAGCTTGGTCTCGGCCGGGTGGTGCTGCTGCAGACCACCGAGCACGGTCGCCCGACCTATCGCCTGACCGTGATGGCCGACACCGGCGGCGCCTTTCACGACAACCTCTACCAGCTCGACTGGCTCAGCGGGTACTACCGGGACTGGGACGACTACCATGCCAGTAATCGCCACATCGACGACTACGCCCACGCGTGGCTGCTGCTGAAGCGGGAGGATGCGCCGGCACCCTGACGGTGCTCGCAGCCTTGTGCCCGGAAAGGCTTTGCCTACGGGGAGCGCTTGGTGGCGTTGGCGCCGCTTCAGTTCATGACCGTCGCGCCTGCGGCCCCAATACGACACTCGAGTTCGAGAAAATCCGATTTTGACGTGTTAGGGCCGGAATTCCGGCCCTGTTGCGACAGAATCGCTTTTCTGGTTATTCGACTGTCGCGTCAGGGACAGGAGGAGCCGAATCTGACCGACGATCAGCGTGGCCTGCAAGTATCGATGACCCTCGATCAGTATCTGGCCGAGGCCGGCAGCGACAAGACACGCATCCTTTCGGCCGCGCCCACGCATCAACCTACCCCGCTACCACGGCGTCTTCGCCCTGAGCTCACCGATGCGCGGCGCGATCGTGCCGACGCACTATCCTCAGCATGACGCGGGAAGAGGCTGCAGCAATACTGATCAATGCTTCGTCTCCTGAACCAAACTGGTCAACGTGGTAAAGGTTGCTGCTCAGTGCGGGTCTTGTTAAAACCGTCCGCAGTGCGCGCTGCGGATGGCTGTCGGTCCGGTCGGGAGGACGATAAGCTGGGCTCCTGATACCGACAACGGGAGTTCCATGCCCATGCCCAGCAGCTACGTATCCGTCGAGCGCGATGGGTGAAAGCTGTTACCTGTACGTGCCCGAGGTGAAGATCGGGCTCAATCTCCAGTGGGGTGCGCTGCCACGGCTGGTGAATCTGGTCGGCCCTGCCCGGGCAAAGCGGATCTGCATTCTCTGCGAGCGCATGGACGCCCGCACGGCCCTCGCCTGGGGCCTGGTCGAAGAGATTGCCCCGGACGGCCAGGCCGCGGCGCGGGCACAGGAATTGGCACGCGCCGCGGCGGAGATGCCGGCCATCGCAACCCAGATGATCAAGGAAGCGGTGAACGCGACCGCAGGGGCGCTTAACCGCACCGCGAGCTTTGCCGACGCGGACCAGAGCCAACTCACCGCAGCCAGCCAGGACGTGCGCGCTGCGCGAGACAGGTTCAACGCCCGCTCGGGCAGCTGACAATCCGGGCGACAGACCGCTATCGGCAACGGGCATAGGGGGCTGGGTGGCTGCAGCAGTGTTTTCCCGTTGGCTTTCCAGATGGCAGCGGCCGACAATTCTTCACACAACACGCTGAACACAACCTGCCGCACACGGAGCCATCATGCTGAATTCTGCCCGCCGTACCCTTCTGCTCGCCGCACTCGCCTGCTTTGCGGCAACGGCCCTCGCGACGGCGCCGGAACACTTCAACCCCAAGGGCAAGCCGGCATCCGACCACACCCGCGCGCTGCAGCAATCGCTGCGCGCCCGGCTGCCGTTCGAAGACCAGCGGGATTACGAAGAGCACCGCCGCGGCTTCATCGCCGCACCGTCTGATCGGCAGATCACCGCGGCGGATGGCAGCATCGTCTGGGACATGGGCGCCTACGACTTCCTGCTGAGCGGTGATGCGCATCAGAGCATTCATCCGTCGCTGCAGCGTCAGGCGACGCTGAACATGAATTTCGGCCTCTACGAGGTGGTGCCTGGCGCTATCTATCAGGTGCGCGGCTTCGATCTGGCCAACCTCACGCTGATCCGCGGTGAGACCGGCTGGATCGTGTTCGATGTGCTGCTTACCCGGGAAACCGCGAGCGCGGCCATGGCGCTGGTGGCCGAGCACCTCGGCGAACGCCCGGTGGTGGCCGTGGTTTACTCCCACTCGCATGCCGACCACTTCGGCGGGGTGCGTGGCGTGGTCGACGAACAGGACGTGAGGGCCGGCAGGGTGGCGATCCTGGCGCCGGAAGGCTTCATGGAGCACGCCGTGGCCGAGAACGTCCATGCGGGCAACGCCATGACCCGGCGGGCGGCCTATCAGTACGGTCGCCTGCTGCCGCAGAGCCCTTTCGGCCAGGTGGACTCGGCCATCGGCAAGGCGCTGTCGAGCGGATCCATGGGTCTGATCGCGCCGACGGACGTCATCACCGGCGATTTCGCCGAGCGCACCATCGACGGCGTTCATATGGTGTTCCAGAACACCCCGGGCACCGAAGCGCCGGCGGAGATGAACACCTACTTCCCGCAGTGGAAGACCTTCTGGGCCGCGGAGAACATCACCGCCACCATCCACAACATCTACACCCTGCGCGGCGCGCTGGTGCGCGACGCGCTCAGCTGGTCGAAGCACATCAATGTCGCGCTGTACACTTTCGGCCAGGAAGCCGAGGTGATGGTGGCGTCGCACAACTGGCCGCGCTGGGGCAACGCGCGCATCCAGGAAGTCATGCGGGCGCAGCGCGACGCCTACGCCAACCTCAACAATCAGGTGCTGCACCACGCCAACCGCGGGGTCACCATCAACGAGATCCACAACGTCTACCGGGTGCCGCAGGCGCTGCAGCAGCAGTGGTCGGTGCGTCAGTATCACGGGTCGGAGTTCCACAACGCCCGCGGCGTGCTGAACCGCTATCTCGGCTACTGGGACGGCAATCCGGTGAACCTGGCGCCGCTGTCGCCGGCGGATTCGGCGCCGCTGTACGTCGAGATGATGGGCGGCGCCAGCCCGATTCTGCGCCGTGCCGAAGCGCTGCACGCCACCGGTGAATATCGCCTCGCGATGGAGATACTCAACAAGCTGGTCTACGCGGAACCGGCCAACCAGAGCGCCAAGGATCTGCTGGCCGACGTGTTCGAGCAGTTGGGTTATCAGTACGAGAGCCCGAGCATGCGCAACGCCCACCTCTCGGCCGCCCAGGAGTTGCGTTCCGGCATCCGCCCGGCGCCCGCCGGAGCGGGCGGCGGATTGAGCCCCGACCTGGCGCGCGGGCTCGACACCCAGCAGTGGTGGGAAGCCGTGGCGATCCGCATCGACCCGGCCAGGGCGGAAGACCTGCAGTTCATCATGAACTTCGTCACCCCCGACAGCGGCGAGACGTTCATCGTCGAACAGAGCGCCGGCACCATGACCATCATCAGCGGGTTTCAGCACCCCGAGCCGGACGTCAGCATCCGCATGAACCGCAGCGATCTGGAAGCGGTGATGATGGGCCGCAGCACCCTGGGCGGTCAGCTGATGGCCGGCGTCGGCACGGTCACGGGAAACGCCGGCGTGCTGCAGCGCCTGGCTGGGCTGCTGGTCGATTTCGACCCCAACTTCGCCATCATGCCGGGCACCGCACCCGCGGCCGCGGCTGGAGATCGGCAGTGACGGCGGCACGTGGCTGCAGGCGTCACCAGGAACTACATCGTCGAGCGTCTGGCCAGGGAGGCCATCATCAACCCGTTCAATCCGCTTCGATCAATTCGACCCAGCGGGGCCTTTGTTCGCGGTCGGGCAAAAGGCTGGCCACCCCTCGATCCAGGGTGGCGAGCTTGCCGTCCTGCTGCTGCACCAATGCCAGCAGGTACGCGTCCGTCACCTGCCGATGGCCGACCAGACTTAACGACTCGAAGGGATCGGATCCCGCCACCGGGATCTCGTCCGGCCAGAATCTGTGCCCGGGTAGATCGGTCAGTCGCTTCAGTACGGCAACGGCTTCCGGCGGTCTTACGGCGTCGCGAATGGCTACTGGATTGGAGGAAACCCGTACGAATCCGAGCTGGGTGATTGGACAGGTGGCCCAGCCGGCAGCGCCCACCCGGTCGAACCAGGATCGTGCCGCCTTATGATGAATGTGCGTCGGCCACGTCAAGGCAACCAGCACGTTCACGTCGAGCAGGTAGGCCGTCAATCCGGCTCGTCCTCGTCCCGTTTGACGTCTTCCAGGGTAATAGGAGGGCTGTCTTCCCGCACTGCGAAGGTCGGGAAGCCCTCGTCGCCAGTCGGATAGTCGCTGCGGACAGCGAGACCCCGACGCATGAGGTCCGACACGACCTCGCCCAACGACTGATCGCGGGCTGCAGCCAGCCGGCGCGCTGCATCGAGAACGTCATCGTCTATGGCAACGGTGGTACGCATGTTTCCACCTGGTGATGCGCTGATGTCGACGCATCATGGCATCGAGTGAGTTTCCGATCAACTTTCACCCGCCACGGCGCGTATTCGAGCCCGCGGGGTAGGCGCCCGGTCCCTCCGCGGAGGGATTCTCGAAATGATTCTCATTCAGAAACCCCCTCCGCGGAGGCACCGCGGAGGCAGCCGCCGAGCAGGGACTCGAACGTATCCACACGTGGCGACCGCGCCGCTGGGTCAGCCCACACTCGCCAGCGTCGGCGACGATCCAGAGGATGTTGGGCCTCACGGCAGTTGCCCCGGTACCTCTCTCATCCTGCTGCAACACGCGCTCAGTGACCGTAATGGTCGAGATGCGCGAGCATCCAGGCAGCGCCATGGGGGCCATTGAGCACGGCATTCTCGCCGAACAGCCGTTCCTTCTGGCCACGATACAGCGCCCGGTTGGCGCCGAGCGGCGCCAGTTCGGCGGCGCGCCGTTGTGCGCCTTCGAGCAGCGCACCGGTATCGGCCGCGGCCTGCACGATGCCGCGGGGGAGCGCATCCGCGGCGGTCCAGCGCCGCGCCAGCTGCACGGTTTCGAAGAACGCATCGAGCGACAGCTTGTGGCGGAACAGCGCCAGTTCCGGTGTGGGAATGGTCAGCCCGAGCTGCATCTCGTTGGCGCAGAGAAAGCCGCGGTCGGCCCGCATGTGGCGGACGTCGTGACAGAGCGCGAACATGAAGCCCGCACCGAACGCATGGCCGTTGATCGCGGCGACGGTCGGCACCGCCAAGGTGATCATCCGCGACATCAGCTTCATGAACTCATCGGCGAAGGGCTCACGCTCGCCGGCCGCCGGATGCGCCGCAGGGTCGCGCACCCAGTCGAGATCGAGCCCGTTGGAGTAGAACTTGTCGCTGGCAGACGTGGTGACCAATGCCGCCGCTCCAGTGCTCGCTTCGACCTCGTCAAGCACGGCGGCAAAGGCCCGCACGAACGTCGTGTTCCAGCGGTTCTCGCCAGCGGTCATGGTGAGCGTGAAGACGTCGCCGTCGCGCGTCAGATCGAGCATGCATTTTCTCCCCGGTTGAGTGCAGGAGTTTGGGAGGTCCCCTGGCGTGGTTCAAGCCCCCAGAGCGTACCTCACCAGTCGTCGCCGAAGCGCACGCCGACCTTCGGCAGCAGCACGCGATGCAGAAGGGGGTTCAGGGCCCGAGGAGCGCCGCCGGAATGACCGCAATGCCATCTGGGCGGCGGTACGCATGCGGACCGGCCGTGATGACGACCGCATCGAGGAGATCCTCGCCGATTTCGTCACGCAGCCAAAGCAGGTGCTTGACGTCGTCGTCGCTGATGCTGCGGGCGAGCTTCACTTCGACTGCAAGGACCCGTTGATCGGCTCGGACTACGATCAGATCGACCTCGCGGCGCCCGTTCATCGTTCTCAGATGGCGAACCTCCGCCTCTCCTGCCTGGGCGTAGACACGGACGCTCTGCGTCACGAGCGACTCGAATAGATGACCGAGCAGAGTGCCGTCCCTGGGGATCTCGATGCCCGCATCGTCCCCCTTCAGCAGTGCCTCTGCGGTGACGCCGAGGAGCGACGCAGCAAGCGCAGGATCAACCAGGTGATGCTTGTCGGGGCGCGTCAACCTTGCGATCCGGTTGCGCGATGGGAGCCACGCAGGTACGGGATCGAGCAGCCACAACCGTTCCAGCGTGGATCGATAGGCGAGAACGCTGTCTCTGGTTGGCTTGGAACCCTCGCCTGCCGTCGCTGCGTCGCGGATCGTCTCGAGCGTGGCTGTGGTGGACGAGGCTGCCGCGTACGCCCTCATCCAGCGCAGCAGGAGGTCCGGATCCCTTACCGTGTACCCAAGCTCCTGGAAGTCCTTGTCGACCACCCGGGCAATGTAGCTTTCCAATTGTGATCGCAGCGCGCGGCCGGTGAGATTGCGAATCGCCGGAAATCCAGAGGTGACGATCTCGCTGGTGTAGTCGCCGAGTGACACGGGCGACTCCCCAGTGACGTCGGGGCGCTCGCCGCGGAGCATCGCGCCCAGACTTGCAACCGGCGGCACCAGGCCTCGTTCTGCGAGACTCAGAGGCCGCATCCGGACTCGAACGATGCGGCCGGCGCCTGAATGCGTGGCGGGGTTGCCGGGACTGGATGAACCGGTCAGGAGAAAACGGTTGGGTTCCGGGGATCGGTCCACCGAGCGTCGAACAAAGTCCCAGCATGCCGACACGCGCTGCCATTCATCGATCAGGATCGGGGTGGGGCCGGTCAGGAGCCGGGCAGGGTCGGCCGCGGCGATCTCCTGCTGCGCCGGATCATCCAGTTCATGCACCGTGCGGGCACGCCGCAGCGCCGTGGCCGTTTTGCCGACGGCTTTGGGGCCTTCGAGCGCCACAGCGGCAACGCCGCTGAGAAGTTCGTCCAACTCGTCATCCACGATCCTGCGGACATACATGAGCCACCTCCGACCGCCCACTTTAGTCGACAATTCAACCAGACACTAGTCGACATTTAAACCATTCCTGGTCGACAGAAAACCCTCCACATCGATGAACCCGACCAAGTAATGAACCCGACCCCAGTCAAGTAATGAACCCGACCCCAGTCAAGTAGCGACAGCACGGCCGCCGCGAGCCAGGCGGCCAGCAAAGCAAATCGCTGCCAAGGCAGGACCAGCAGCTCAGCCGATGACAAATCCTCTGTAGCCATCCGCTACGATCGCCTCGCATTGCTGACGGTAAGCACCCACTCCGGCCACATACGGCATGAATATGCGCGGCTTGCCGGGGATGTTGGCGCCCAGATACCAGGAGTTGCAGCTTTCGGCCGTGAGCATGGTGCCATCGGCAAGCTCGAACACATGCCGGACCCAGTCGTCTTCTGCTTCCTCGGCAGGCTCGATGGTGCTGGCGCCTCGCTGATCCAGGGCGTTGATGCAGTCGCTGATCCAGTCTACGTGCTGCTCGATGGATACCAGCATGTTGCTGAGTACCGACGGGCTGCCAGGTCCGGTGACGGTGAACAGATTGGGGAAACCGCTCATCTGCAGACCCAGATAGGTCTTCGGCCCATGCGCCCAATGGGACGCGAGTGACCGACCGCCGCGACCGCGGATGTCCATGCGCAGCAGCGCGCCGGTCATGGCATCGAAACCCGTTGCGTAGACCAGCACGTCGAAGTCGAACTGCCCCTGAGCGGTTTGCACCCCGGTTTCCGTGATGCGCTCGAGACCACCCCGGCGCAGATCCACCAGCGTGACGTTGTCTCGATTGAAGGTCTCGTAGTAGCCGATGTCGATCACCGGCCGCTTGCAGCCGAACGGATAACCGCGCGGCATCAGGCCTTCGGCGGTTTGCGGATCGTCGACCACACGTCGCACCTGCTCACGATACATCTCGCAGGCCAACTCGTTCGCCTCCGGAGTCTGAGCCAGGTCGTTGTAGCGGCGGATGGCCGCGAATCCATACTTTTCCAGCGCCCGCTCACGCTGTTCCCGGGTGGTGCTCAGAATCGATTCCGTGGGCTCCGGATAGCTGCCGAGGCCGCCGAGACCCCGGCTGAACTCGCTCACCCCGATCTGGGCCAACCGCTGCGCTGCCCGCACCGCGCCGTAGTTCTGCTTGATGCGCTCACGATAATCGGCGGGGAGCGGCACGTTGTTGGCCGGCATGTTGTAGTTGGGCGTGCGCTGCAACACGGTCAGGTGTTTCGCCTGCCGGGCGATGACCGGAATCGCCTGCACGCCGGAGGAGCCGGTGCCGATGATGCCCACCGACTTGCCGCTGAAATCCACCCCTTCCGGCGGCCAGTTGCCGGTGTGGTGCACCTCCCCCGCGAAAGCCTCCCGGCCAGGAAGATCGGGCGTGTTCGGCACCGAGAGACAGCCGGTGGCCATGATGCAGAAGCGGGCCGCGTAGGTGGTGCCGCGATCGGTGCTGAGCTTCCACTGACGCTTCTCTTCGTCGAAATGCGCGGCCGTTACCCGGGTGTTGAAGTCGATGTGCTCGCGCAGGCCGAAGCGGTCGGCGACGTGGTTGGCGTAGGCAAGAATCTCGGGCTGCGGCGCCATGATTTCCGTCCACTCCCATTCCTGCTGCAGCGCCTCGGAAAAGCCGTAGGAGTACTCCATGCTGGTGATGTCGCAGCGGGCGCCCGGGTACCGGTTCCAGTACCAGGTGCCGCCCACATCGGCCCCAGCCTCGATGACCCGGAAGCGCAGCCCGGATTGGCGCAGCTTCCAGATCGCGTACATGCCCGCAAAGCCTGCGCCAACGACCACGACGTCCAGCGATTCTGCTGCTTCAGTCGAACCCATTCCATACACCCCCGATGCGGCAACTTGCTGCGTGATTATGGCGCAGTTGGTCGGAATCGAAAGCCACTGAAATTAAATCATTCGATTGAATTAAGAAATCAATCGTATTAAAACTGCACCTGTTCCTTCTGAGGACAGGCCGTGACTTCCCCCACCGGCAGCTCCACCAGCAGCCCCGCACGCGCAGATCAGGCGCTGATCGAAGCCGCCATCGAGCTGTTCGGCCATTCCGGATTCGACTCCGTGGGCACCCGCGCCCTGTGCGAGCGCGCGGGGACGAACCTCGCCGCCATCCGCTATCACTTCAACGGCAAAGATGGGCTCTACCGGGCTGCCGTGCAGCACGTGGTCGACGTTCTTCAGCCGCGCCTCGATTTCGCCGTGGCGGCGTTCGCCGAAGGCGCCCGGATGGCCGGGGAAGACCGTGGCCGCCAGGCCGACCTGGTGCGCACCCTGGTGCGCGCCATTCTCGAGATGTTCCTGCGCCAGCCGGACGTGAAGCCGTTCGTACCGTTCATCCTGCGGGAGTTCTTTCTGCCGAGCCGCCACTTCGACCTGTTCTACCTGGCGCTGCCCCGCCGCCTGCACGAGCTCGCCACCGGGATCGTCGCCCTGGTGCACGGCATCGACCCGGAGTCCGACACGGCCAAGGTCCGCGCCCATGCCCTGATCGGCCAGATCATGGTGTTCAACATTGCCCGGGAGATCCTCTTTCGCCGCACCGGCTGGACCGACTACGACGACGACGCCTCGGCGCTGGTGATCGACGAGGTCCAGCGGCTGTCGCTGCGCGCCCTCGGGCTCGACGACGGGCCCCGCCATGACGGCTGAGGCGCCCCGCCGCAGC
>JBLRXD010000093.1:0-14722 GCA_047920935.1 Pseudomonadales bacterium
TTAACAGCCGCGGCCTTAACAGCCCCGGCCTTAACAGCCCCGGCCTTAACAGCCGCGGCCTTAACAGCCGCGGCTGGTGCGGCGGCGGTGGCTCGTCCGTGAGCAGGCTGACGATGGTGGATTCCACACCCACGCGGCAGGGGCCGCCGTCGAGAATCAGCAGGTCGCTATCCGGGAACTGCCGGGCGACGTGCTCGGCCGTGGTCGGGCTGATCGACATGTAGCGGTTCGCCGAGGGCGCGACCACGGCGCGGCCGAACAGCCGCAGCAGCGTCAGGCACAATGGGTGATCCGGCTGCCGCAGCGCCACGGTATCCTGGTCGGCGGTGACGATGCCGGGCACGTCGGCGCGGGCGGTCAGCACCAGGGTCAGCGGGCCGGGCCAAAACGCCGCGATGAGGTCGCGTGCGGCCTCGGGAACCTCGACCGCCCAATCCGGCAGCCAGTCCGCGTCCGCCACGTGGACGATCAGCGGATTGCTGACGGGGCGGCCCTTCAGCGCGTAGACCGCGGCTATCGCGCTCGGGTTGCGGGCGTCGGCCGCCAGGCCGTAGACGGTCTCGGTAGGGACCGCGACCAGGCCGCCAGCGCGAAGCCGGGCGGCGGCAGCTTCGGGATCGTCAGTGATGGTCGGCATGAGGTCGGATGGCAACCGGTGGTTCCGGACGATCTGCCCGGATTGGCTCGCATTCTACCCCGCGGTGCGACCCCGTGCGCCGACGGCCGGAGGCAGAAGCGGCTGCGATCCGGCAGAATGTGGGCTCCCTTACGTGCGAGGCCACCATGGATTACCAACAGGACAACGTGTTCGCCAGGATCCTGCGCGGCGAGCTGCCCGCGCATCGCGTCTATGAAGATGAGCAGTCGCTGGCGTTCATGGACATCATGCCCCAGGCGGAGGGGCATACCCTGGTCATTCCCAAATGCCCGGCCGTGGATCTGTTCGATGTTCCTGCCGATGTTCTCCGGGGAACCATGGAGACCACGCAGCTTGTGGCGCGGGCGGTAAAGCGGGCGTTCGCAGCCGAAGGCGTGATGATCGCGCAGCTGTCCGGCGCTGCCGCCGGGCAGACGGTGTTTCATCTGCACTTCCACATTCTGCCTCGGCATGCGGGCGTCGATTTCCGCATGCACGCCAGAGACATGGCGCCGACCGAGATGCTGGAGGAGCACGCCCGCCGCGTCCGAGCGGCACTGGTTGAGCTGCAGCAAGGAAGCGCGTGACATGAAGGTCTTCATCAGCGTCGACATGGAAGGCATTTCCGGCCTGGTCCGCTGGGCCGACGTGGCGAGCCGCGGTATCGACTACGCTCGCAACCGTCATCTCATGACCGCGGATGCGAACGCGGCCATCGCAGGCGCGTTCGCCGCGGGGGCAACCGAGGTGGTGGTCGAAGAGAATCATGGCGTGGAGGATCTCTGCAACCTGCTGATGGACGAGATCGATCAGCGCTGCCGTGTGGTTCGCGGCGCCGGCCGGCCCGGAGCAACCACCATGGCCGCCCTGGATGCTGCGATCGACGTGGTGCTGCTGGTAGGGCATCACGCCCGCGCGGGCTCGTTTCCCGGCATCATGGCGCACACCATTTCCTACGAAGGTTTCCGGCTGGTGCGCCTGGCGGGCGAGCCTATCGGCGAAGCGGATTTCTTCGCGCTGCGCGCCGGCGAGCTCGGCGTGCCCATCGGCATGATCAGCGGCGATCAGGTCGTTGCCGCGCAGGTCGCGAACATCTGCCCATGGGCCGAGCAGGTCGTCGTCAAGCAAGCGCTGGCAAACCAGTCGGGCAACTGCCTGGCGCCGCCGCGCGCAAGGCAACTGATCGAGGCAGGCGCCACCCGCGCGGTAACACGAGCCAGAGAGGGCGAGCTGGCGTTGTATCGCGGCGTCGCTGCACCCTACGCTTTCGAAGTGGAACTGAGACAGCCCATGGGGGACCACATGCGCGCCAACGTCACGGCGCTCGATGGGTTCACCATCATCGACGACCATACCATCGGCATCATCGCCCCCGATATGGATCTCGGGTTTCGCCGGGTTGCCTATCTCGGCTACGCGGATCGGCCTGGCGTCACCCGCCACTGAGGAGCCGGCGAGGCTTTCGCCCGATAGTTGATTCAGGTCAGGTCGAGACCGCGAACCAACTGCTTGAATCTTCCGATTGCGCGTCGCCGCGCAGTTGGGGGAATGGGATTTGACGACGACAGAGCAGGCCTTTCGCACCGAGGTTCGAGATTTTCTCGCCGAGCAGCTGACCCCGGACCTGCGGGCCGCCGGGCGCGCGACAGTCGGCACCCACTCGCACATCGACGCCAGCCGCCTGTGGCATCAGCGTCTTTACGAGCGCGGCTGGATCGCGCCGGCCTGGCCTGCCGAGCATGGCGGTACCGGCTGGAGCGCCCGCCAGCGGCTGATTTTCGATCGCGAATGCGCCCTGAACGATGCGCCGGTACTGTTCGCCGGCGGTCTGCGCAACGTTGGGCCGCTGCTCATCGCCATGGGCACCCCGGAGCAGCGGGCGCGATACCTGCCGCGCATCCTCAGCGGCGAGGATCTATGGTGCCAGGGCTACTCGGAAACCGCGGCCGGCTCGGATCTTGCCGCGCTCCGCACCGGCAGCCACCTGGATGGCGATCACTACCTGGTGAACGGCCGCAAAATCTGGACCACGGGCGCCGATCTCGCGACCCACATGTTCGCTCTGGTGCGCACCTCGTCCGCCGGCAAGCCCCAACAGGGCATCACCTTTCTGCTCATCGACATGCAGGCGCCCGGCATCGGCATCCGACCGGTGGGAACCCTATCCGGTGAGGCGGAGTTCAACGAGGTCACCTTCGACAACGTGCCGGTAGCGGTCAGCGACCGCGTCGGCGCCGAGGGCGATGGCTGGAGCGTGGCCAAGACGCTGATGTACTACGCCCGCTCCAGCAACACCACCTGTGGGCTGCTGCGCCGGGCGTTCCGGCGTACCGAGGAACTTCTGCACCGTGTCGACGGCGAGGTGCCGCTGGCAACGACTCGCCTGCTGCACGATGCCGAGCTGCGATTGAGCTCGCTCGAGCGCCTGGAGTACGAATCCGCCGGTCGCGAAGCCGGGGCAGGCATGGAGTTTCACGCCTCAACCATGAAGATCCTGGCCACGGAACTGCACCAGCGCATCACCGAAATCGCCCTGGATCTGGCCGGCCACGGCGCAATCGAGCAACGCGACGCGGACAACGCCACCGCCAGCTCGGTGTTCGCTCATGCGAGCGCAAAATATTTCGCAACTCGGGCGGCCAGCATCTACTCGGGGACCAACGAGATTCACCGCAACATCCTCGCCAAGCATCTGCTCGGGGCCCGGTAGCGTCCACGTGGGCTTTCTCAGGCCGATGACGCGCCGTCGATGCGCACGTCGTCGCCGTTGAGAAACGTCGCTTCGGGCGCCACCAGGTTGAGCACCACCGCGGCGATCTCATGGGGTTGTGCGATCCGCCCCATGGGGGCGTTCGCGCCGGCGCCCTCCAGTGACCCGCCGAGAAACTCGCGCAGCAATTCGGTATCGACACCGCCCGGCGAGATGCTGATGACGCGAATCCCGTTGCCGGCTTCCGCCGCGGCGGCCGAACGGGTCAGGCCGATGACCGCATGCTTCGACCCGGCGTACGCCCCGGAATGATCCGAGCCGCGGTGGGCGAGCATCGAGGCGGTGTTGACGATTACCCCCGACCCGGCTCGCCGCATCACCGCAAGCTCATGCCGCATCGCGAAGAACACGCCGTCGGTGTTGGTGCGGAACACATCTTCATAACCGCCGACACCGGCCACCTTGATCGCGTCCAGCGCCCCGCGCGGCCCCGCGATCCCAGCGTTGTTGAAGGCAATGTGCAGACCGCCGTAACGCTGCACGCAGGCGTCCACCAGCGCGGCCATCTGCTCTTCCTCGCGAACGTCGGCGCGCATGTAAGTCGCATCACCGCCCGCCTGAAGAATCGCCGTTTCGACCGCCGCGCCAAGGTGCTCCCGGCGACCGCAGAAAAACACCTTGGCACCCTCCCGGGCGAACGCGTGGGCGGTTGCCTCGCCGATTCCCGACGTGGCGCCGGTAATCAGCACCACCTTGCCGGAGTAACGCCCCTGCCGCTGCCGGGGCGCAGGCTCGGACGCCGCGGCGTGCAACGCCCCGGCGCTCAGCGCCAGACCGGCAAGGCCGGCGCCAGCGGCAAGGAACCGCCGCCGATCGACTCGAGGTTCGTCGGGCGATGACGATAGGTGGATCGTGGCCTTCAAGTCTTTCATGCACGGCTCCTCTCGCAGCGGAGAAACAGCAAGACCTATGCCGATTGGCGCTGCTAGCGGCCGCGGCGAGCGGCCGCTGTTAGCGGGCGCCGATCCCGGTGAGCAGCCTTCCGAGAATGTCCGAGCCGGTAATGATGCGCGGCCGCCCGAGCCAGATGAGCACCACGTCGTTCTCGATCACCGCATCCGGAGGCGCACCCTCCGCGGTGCCTCGGCGCTTGAGCCGGCGGATCACATCACCCAGGGTGGTGTTGTGATCCCGCACCACGATGGGGCGGTGGCAGTATGCGTAAGGATTGAACGAGCGCTCGTCGTACAGTGCCGCCCGGGTGAATTCGTTGACGTTGAGCGCCAACAGCGGCTCGCCGGCGGCATTCACCAGAATCGCCCAGGAGTGCAGGGTGCGGTTGATGGCCATCAGAAACGGATCATCGGCCTTGCGGGTGATGGCCGGGAAGCACACGCGTCCGCCGTCCTCCGCCACTTCGACGATGCTCTCGACGGCCACGTCCTCCCCCTCCTCCAGAGTCGTCAGGTCGTCGATGTCGAGGAAGTTCAGCGCGCCCAGGCCCTCGACTTCGCTGACCTCGGTATCCGACCAGCGCACGTGAGCGGTCAGGATGTCGCGCAGCAGCGGCTCGTGCATGAATTCGATGGCCTCGCGGCCAAGCCACCAGTCGAGAAACAGGCCGGTGGGGCGAGCCACCGGATAGAGCAGGTACTGGTAGATGCGAATGACCGGCGACAGCATTGCAGCCGTCTTCAACGGATGCCGGGAGAAGTAGGCCTGGGGCATGATCTCGCCGAACCAGGTGATGATCACGGTTGAGAACAGAAACGCCGCCACCCCGAGTAGCACCGAATTCGCCAGCAGCGCAAGCAGCACGTTGACCGCTACGTTGGCCCAGAGAATGGTAGAGAGAAGAAAATTCGAGTCGCGGCGCAGCGCCAGCACCCGGTGAGCGCGCGGATCGCGCCGCGCCTCGACCTCGAGGCGCAGCCGGCTCAGCCGGTAGAAAGCCAGATTGGAGCCAGACAGCATCGCCGACTGGCTGATGCATAACAGGATCCCGATCCAGATCAGCCCTTCGCCCATTACCTTGCGCCACGTCGGCCGCGCATGGCAGCCGGGCTACTCGCGGGTGACGTCGATGATCTGCAGCATCAGCTCGCCGAGACGCTGTTGCAGCTCCTGCAGCTCCTGCAGCAGCGCCTGCTGACGCGCGGCCAACTCGTCGTACTCGGCGGTCAGGCTGCGAACCCGCTCCTCGTCGATGGCCATGTCAGCCCTTGCCGCCGAGCGTGGCGTTCCACTGGGCGACGCGCTCTGACTGCGCCTCGAGCAGTTCGTCGGCATCGCCGCTGATGCGCACGCTCTTGATGGTGTCGCCCTGGCGGATGGCATTGACCACTTCCTGGTCTGCATCGCCTTCGACCTGCCCGAAGATGCTGTGGCCGTCGTCCAGCCACGGAGTCGGTACGTGGGTGATGAAGAACTGAGAGCCGTTGGTACCAGGCCCGGCATTGGCCATGGACAGACGTCCCGGCTTGTCGTGCCGCAGGCTGGGGTCGAACTCGTCTTCGAACCGATAGCCGGGGCCGCCGCTCCCGGTGCCGCTGGGGCATCCGCCCTGAACCATGAAATCATTGATCACGCGGTGAAATTTGAGGCCATCGTAGTACCCACGGCGCGCCAGGTTGACGAAATTGGCCACGGTCACCGG
The DNA here is from genome assembly GCA_047920935.1 of Pseudomonadales bacterium. Classification (GTDB taxonomy): domain Bacteria; phylum Pseudomonadota; class Gammaproteobacteria; order Pseudomonadales; family Azotimanducaceae; genus UBA7803. The sequence continues at coordinate 6,004 of JBLRXD010000093.1, forward strand.
GGCCTGGTCGGGGAACAGCTCGAGGTGGATGTCGCCCTTGCTGGTTTCCATCACGGCTTGGATATTGCTCACGTAGTGCTCCTGTTAATCTTTCTTGCCGCCGGCGTTGCGCAGGTCGGGTGCGTTGTGGGAATGCATCGCCGCGGCGTGGCCGTCGGCCGGCTCGGCAAGGGCTTTGGCCGCCCCTTCGTGCGACATGATCTTCGACATCACTGCCTGCCCGGCGCGCTCGAACACGTCGCGATGGGTGATGACATGCTGTTGCGACTTGCGGTACGCCTCCAACATGCCGTTGACCTCCGGAAGCACGTAGCGTGCGACCATTTCCCAGCTGCGGAAGGTATCTTCCCGATTGGCCCAATCATGCACGAAGCCGATCACGGTGCCGAACCCGCCGCTGATCTGGATCATCTGACGGATGGCTTCCACCAGGTCGTCCGGGGTGCCGATGACGCTGGCGCCGCCCACCTCCGTCAACTCGGCGACCGCGGCGTCGGGGCTGGCATACTTTTCGGCCCCTGGCCGCATCAGCGTGCCCACGGTGTACTCGTTGTGCCAGCGGAACAGACCGTTCTTGGCCTGCTCCCGAGCCTGCTCCCGGGTCTCGGCGATGTGCCAGCTCATGACGATCCGCCAGTTGCGGCGATCCACCACTTGGCCGTGTTTGGCCGCCGACTCCTCGGCAAAGCTCCACTGGGTGGGCAGCGCCTGGATGCCAGCGGTGGACATGGAGCCGATGGAGAGCACGCCGGTGCCGTACTTGCCGGCGAGCGTCATGCCCGACGGGCTGATCATGGAGGCCACGGCGAACGGCAGGTCTTCCTGCAGCGGCAGCAATTGCAGGCCGGCATCTTTCAGGGTGAACCAGTCGCTCTCGTGGGTGAACCGCTCTTCGCCGCGCAGCAGCCGCTGGATGACGCCGATGGCCTCATCCTGACGGTCGCGCTGCAGCATGGGGTCGATGCCGAGCATGTAGGCGTCCGACGGCAGCGCCCCCGGGCCGCTGCCGAAGATCACCCGGCCGCGGGTCATGTGGTCGAGTTGGACGATGCGTTGCGCGACGTTGAATGGGTGGTGATAGGGCAACGACACCACGCCGGTGCCGAGCCGGATGTTGTGGGTGCGCTCGCCGGCGGCGGCCAGAAACATCTCCGGGGAGGCGATCATCTCCCAGCCGGTGGAGTGATGCTCGCCGCACCAGAACTCGTCGAAGCCGAGCCGATCGAGATGCTCGGCGAAATCCAGATCGCGGCGGAATTGCAACGTCGGGTTCTCGCCGATGGGATGATGAGGGGCGAGAAACGCCCCGAAACCTACTTTCGTCATGATCGACTCCCAGGACTGTGGTGCATGCGGCCCGACGCCGGACACGCGGGCGGGTAAAAACCATGATTCTCGCATCATATACGCGCGCAGCGCGACCCCCGCTAGGCCAGCCGGGCACCCACAGGCACGGCGCCATCCGGCACGCACAGCACCACCCGCCCGTCCGCATCATGGAATCCGGTAACCAGGCACTCGGACATGAGCGGACCGATCTGCTTGGCAGGGAAGTTGACCACAGCCACCACCAGCCTCCCCACCAACGCTTCAGGCCGGTACAGATCGGTTATCTGCGCGCTCGACTTACGTACGCCGACGCCATCGCCAAAATCCACCTGCAGCACGTAGGCCGGCTTGCGCGCCTCGGGGAAGGGCTCGGCACTGAGTACCCGCCCCACCCGCAGTTCCACCCTGGCGAAATCTTCCCAGCTGATCTGTTGCATCCCCGCTCCATCCATTCCGAGTAACCGCCACCGCCGCTGATGATAACCGCGCGAACCGTGATCGAGTTCCGGTTCCGGTGGGCGGGCTTCTTTAGACTGTGCCCGGGAAGAGTGCGATAGGGATCATCGATGCCACAATTGCCGAACTGGTTTGCCGCAGACCGCGTTTATCGGGCGGCGGAAGGCTGGTTCATCGGCTCGCCCACGAGCTTCAGGGTCGGTCCGTACCCGCGCCAGGCTGCCGCAGAACAGCGCAGCCGCGAGATCACCGAGGAGTTGTTGCGCTGCAGCAACGTCGGCGAGATGGTGCGCACCGTGCGAACGTTCCTGAGCAGGGAAAACGCCGCGGCCAAGGAGTCGGCAACGGCCGCACCAGCGCCGCCGCGCCCCGCCAGCGGCGCCGCGAAACCTCCCGCTGCGGTGATGGGATCGGTGGACGTGCCGGCCATACGCACGGGTGAAGACGCCGCCGTCCGGTTCCGCACCAATCGCTATTTCGCCGTGGGCGAGGCGTGGTTTTTTGCTACCCGCGAGAACATCGACGTCGGCCCCTACGCCTCGCGGGCTGCCGCCGAGCGCGATGCCGAGTGCCTGTTGGGCATACTGCAACAGACCGAGACCGAGTCGCTGCGGCGCATTGCCGTCTACCAGTTCAAGCTCAAACCAGCGGCGGTGGCCGCTCACTGAGCCAACACCGCACCGCCACCACGCCACCGCCACGGGCTTGGAACAGCTTGACGGGCCGCGACAAAGGCGTGAACCTGCCCGCCGACGCCAACAACCAATCCAGCGAGCAGCGAACACAGTGCGGCTTCTCATCGTCACCGACGCCTGGACACCGCAGATCAACGGCGTGGTCAGAACCCTGGCCACCACATGCCGGCAGCTCACGGCCCTGGGCCATGAGGCTCAGGTGATCGGGCCCGACAGATTTTTCAACGTCCCCTGCCCCACCTATCCGGAAATCCGCCTGGCCCTGTGCGCGCCGGCTCAGATCGGCGCTCACGTCAGTCGATTCGACCCCGATGCGGTGCACATCGCCACCGAGGGCCCCATGGGCTGGGCTGCCAGGCATTGGCTGCTGCGGCGGCGTCTGCCGTTCACGACCTCGTTCCACACCATGTTTCCCCAATACCTCAGGCTGCGCTTCGGCCTGCCGGAACGCCTGACGTTCAGCGCCATGCGCCGCTTTCACGGCGCCGCCACGGCCACCTTGTGCGCCACGGCGACGCTCCGGAAGCTGCTGGCAGCCCGTGGGTTCGCAAATCTGGTGATCTGGTCGCGGGGAGTCGATACGGCGTCGTTTGCCCCGGGGCCTGCGCAACTGCTGCCCTTTCAGCGACCGATTCAGCTGTACGTGGGCCGAATTGCGGTGGAAAAGAACGTGGAGGCGTTTCTCCGCATGGACACGCCCGGCACCAAGGTGCTGGTGGGCGATGGCCCGCAACGAGCAGCTTTGCAAGCCCGGTATCCGCTGGCGCAGTTTCTCGGCGCCCGTAAAGGCGAGGATCTGGTGCGTCACTATCGCGCCGCTGACGTGTTCGTGTTCCCCTCTCGTACCGAAACCGTGGGTCTGGTGATGCTCGAGGCCATGGCCTGCGGCGTGCCGGTGGCGGGCTATCCGGTGCAGGGCCCGCTGGATACCGTGGGCGACAGCGGCGCGGGCGTGCTGCATGAGGATCTCGCCACCGCCACCACTCGCGCCATAGGCATCGACCCGAGCCTCTGCCGGGCCCGGGCTCTGGCGCACTCGTGGGAGCGCTCGGCACGCGAGTTTCTTGCCAATCTGGCCCCGCTGCCGAGCACGAAACGCGCGGTGGTGCCGAAGCACTTCTCCAGCACCTCCGGCTGAATCGAGCAGTACAATAGCTTCATGAACAGCCAAGCAAGCGACCTTTCCGGCGGCGCGGCGGCGGCCGCCAAGCTGCCTCCGCCCTGGCAGCGGGCCCTCGCCAACGTCATCCGCGACCCGCGACAGCTGCTTGCGCGGCTGCAGTTGGATCCGGCGTTGCTGCCGGCGGCGGAACGCGCGGCAAAGCTGTTCCCGCTGCGGGTTCCGGAAAGCTTCGTCGCCCGCATGCGCCCAGGCGATCCCACCGACCCGCTGTTGCGGCAGGTGCTGCCGCTGGACGCGGAGTTCGCGGCGGCGCCCGGTTTCCTCGACGACCCGGTGGGCGACGGCGATGCCCTGGTGGCCGGCGGCGTGCTGCACAAGTATCACGGGCGGGCATTGCTGGTAACCACCGGCGCCTGTGCCATCCACTGCCGCTATTGCTTCCGGCGCCACTTCCCCTACGCTGCGGCCAACGCCTCGGCGGACGGCTGGCAGGCGGCGCTCGACTACGTTGCGAGCAGCCCCGCCATTTCGGAGGTGATCCTCAGTGGTGGCGATCCCCTGACCCTCAGCGACCGTCGCCTGGCGAGCCTGACGGAGTCGCTGGCGGCGATCCCTCACGTTCAGCGGTTGCGTGTCCACAGTCGTCTACCGGTGGTATTGCCGGAGCGGGTCGACGACGGCTTGCTCGCCTGGCTAACCGGCAGCCGGCTGCAGCCGGTCGTGGTGATCCACGCCAACCACGGCAACGAGATCGATGATCAGGTGGTGGCGGCTGTGACGCGTCTACGGGAGCGGCGTGTGCCGGTGCTCAACCAGGCGGTGCTGATGCGCGGCGTCAACGACCAGGTGGCCGCTCTGGCGGACCTGAGCGAACGGCTGTTCGCCGCCGATGTGATGCCCTACTACCTGCACCTGCTGGATCGGGTGCGCGGCGCCGCCCACTTCGAAGTGCCCGAAGCCGAAGCTGTGGCGCTGCACGCCGCACTGACCGCCCGCCTGCCCGGCTATCTGGTGCCGCGACTGGTGCGCGAAGAACCCGGCGCCGCCGCCAAGACCCGCGTCCCGTAGGAGCGACCGGCTAGCCCAGAAACTCGTAATCGCTCTCCCGTGGCGCCTTGGTGCGCTCCCAGAACTCCAGCAGGGTGAACGGCCAATTCTGGGTGACCCGGCCGCGCTCGTTCTTGTACCAACTGCTGACGCTGGGCGCGCCCCAGGCCATCTCCGCATTGCCGGCATCGATCTCCCGGTTGTACGCCGCATGCACGTCGGGCTTGACGTCCAACGCGGCGTGCCCCTGCTCCAGCAGCAGCTTGATGCAACCGAGGATGTAACGTACCTCGCACTCCGAAAAGAAAATGATGCTGCCGTTGACCACGATGTTGGTATTGGGGCCGTAACAGCAGAACAGATTGGGAAACCCGGGAACCGTGATGCCCAGGTAGGCGCGCGGATCCCCGGCCCAATGCTCATGCAGTTCCACCCCGCCACGGCCCTTGATCCGCATGGGCCAGAGGAACTTGTTGGCCTGAAAACCCGTGCCGTAGATGATCACATCCGCGTCGCAATGCCGCCCGGAAGCGGTGACCACGCCGGTCTCCGTGATCTCGGTCACCGGATCGGCGATCAGCTCCACATCGTCGCGCTGCAGCGCCCGCAGATAGCGCCCGTCGTCCCGCAACATGCGTTTGCCGGCGACCGGATACCGGGGAATCGACTTCTGCAGCAAGTCGTCGTCGCCATTGCACATCTCGGTGATGTACGCGGTCAGCAGTTGCCGCAGTTCATCGTTGCGAGCGCTCACCGCGCGCCCCTGATCGTTCCAGGCCGGGTCCCGCTTGACCGCGCCGAGCAGGCCTTCGGCCGTGCGCCAGAACATCCAGAAGCGGTACCACTTGGCATAAAAAGGAACATGGTTGAGCAGCCAGTGCTTCTCCGCCGGAATCTCCTCGAAGTACTCCGGCGTCGGGCTCATCCACGGCGGCGTGCGCTGGAACACCGTGACGTGCTCGGCCTCATCGGCGATCTGCGGCACGAACTGAAACGCGCTGGCGCCGGTGCCGATCACTGCCACCCGCTTGCCTGCCAGGCTCGCCTGATGGTTCCAGCGGGCCGAATGAAACGCCTCGCCGCGGAACTTGTCCCGGCCCGGCACGTCGGGCAGTTGCGGCCGGTTGAGTTGCCCGACCGCGCTGATCAGCGCGTTCGCGCTGAGCGTCTCCCGCTGCCCGCCGGTGCCGACGACGGTAACCCGCCAGGTGCCGGAAGCCTCGTCGAACGCGGCCTCTTCCACCTCGGTGTCGAAGCGGACGTCGTCGTAAATGCCGTAGTGTCGGGCGACGCGGCGAAAGTAATCGAGCAAGGTGGGCTGATCCGAGAAGTGCTGGGGCCAATCGTTGGGCTCGAAAGAATACGAGTAGGTGTGGTTGGGGCTGTCTACCCGGCAGCCCGGATAGGTGTTTTCCAGCCAGGTGCCGCCGACGTCGGCGTTCTTCTCCACCACCAGGTAGGGTATCCCCGCCTGCTTGAGGCGGATGGCCGCGAGGATGCCAGACATGCCGGCGCCGATGATCAGCACCCGGAACTGCTGCTTCGCGGCTTCGGGCAGGTGCTCGATACCGGGCTGACCGTAGGGATCTTCACCGCGCAGCGACAACTCGGAAATGAGGAACTCGACGTATTCGTCCTTGATCTCTTCGCCGGTGACGAAGCTCATCAACTCCAGGATGGTATCGTCTGATGGCGTCAGCGGGCGCACGCAACCGCCATCCCGATAAGCGCGCAGCGCGTCGAGGGCCATCCGCCGCACCTGCGCCTGCTGCTCCTCGGAGATGCCGCACTGGGGGTCGCCGAAGAACTCGGCGCTCGGCTGAATCTCGCCCCGCAGCAGAGTGACATCGCCGGTCACGTGCACCAGAGCCGCCAGCAGCGAAGGGATGTGGGCGGCTTCGAGCGCCCGAGCAATGGCAGCGTCGTCGGCCGTGATGGTTTGCCAATGATCAAATTGATGACTGGTCATCGGGTGATGATCCTCTCGTTGATACCCGCAATCGGCAAGGGTATCCGGCCCACTGTCGCGCTGCTACCCGGGGAACCCGAAACGCTGGCCACGGCGCCGGCAATAAGCTTGAATGCCGCACGCTCGACACGATCGCAGGAGAAGGCCGGTGGATCTGCAGCTGAAGGACAAAGTGGTGTTCGTGGCCGGCGCGAGCCGTGGTATCGGCTTTGGCATCGCCGAGGCATTCCTCGAAGAAGGCGCCCGCGTGACCATCACCGGGCGCGATGCCGACGCGCTGCGGCAGGCGGAAGAGGCGCTGCTGGAGCGTTTTCCCCGCGCCGGCCTGCTTGCTTTCTCGGGCGACATGACGGCCAGCGAGGACATCGCCCGCGCCCTCGATGCCACCGAAGCAGCCCTCGGCCTCATCGACGTGACGGTCGCCAACGTCGGCGGCGGCGAGCAGGCCATCGGCTACCGCTTCGACGACGCCAGGTGGGAAGCCGTGATCACCGAGAACCTGACCGGCTCGGTGCGGCTGCTGCGCGACATGGCGCTGCGGCTGCGTGACCGCGACCCACAGGCGCGCCAGGATGCCAACCTGATCGCGATCTCCTCCATCGCCGGCGTCGACGCCATGGGTTCGCTGCTGGCTTACGGCGCCAGCAAGGCCGCCATCAACCACTTCACCCGCGGCCTGGCCAAGGAACTCGGCCGCCACGATATTCGCGTCAATGCCGTCGCCCCGGGCAACATCCTGTTCGAAGGCGGCTCCTGGGAGCACAATCTGGCAACCCGCCCAGACATCTGGGAGCCGTGGATCGAGCGCGAGGTTGCGCTGCGACGGTTCGGCACCGTGCGGGAGATCGCCGACGCGGTATTGTTCCTGGCGAGCCCCCGCGCCAGCTTCGTCACCGGCGAGGTGTTCGTGGTCGACGGCGGGCAGGTACGCTGACCGGGCGCCTACTCGGACACCACCCCCGCGAACAGCCCCTCCTCGCGGATTTTCTGTGCGAAATCCGGCTCGTACGCCAACTCCGGCGCTGCACGCACGGCGGCGTCGAGTTGCGCCGCGTCCTCACCGACGAGGATGCGCCAGCGATCGGCACGCACACCATCGAGGATGATGGTAGCCGCCTGGGCCGCACTCACTGGCGCCTTGTCGCGAAAGTCCACTCCCTGCTGGTGCAGCGCCTGGCGGATGTGCTCGTCAGGAACGTTGTCCACCGGCAGGCCGCGGGCTTTGAGACGCTCCCGAGCCTGGGCCACTTCCTCGGCCGACATCTCCATGGCCCCCCGGCCGCGCAGCACCTTGGCGGTATTCAGGGCGATGGACGTGCCGATGTGCCCCGGCATCACCACCGAGACCTTCACGTGCGGGGCGTTGACCCGCAGGTCGGCGATGAGCGCTTCCGAGAAACCTTTGACCGCGAATTTGGCCGCACTGTAGGCCGTGTGCGGTACGCCAGGGCCGAGACTGGCCCAGAAGCCGTTGACGCTGGAGGTGTTGACGATATGACCTTCGTCCGCCGCCACCAACAGCGGCACGAAAGCGCGGGCGCAATAATAGACGCCGAACCAGCACACCCCGAAGGTACGCTCCCAATCCGCCCGGTCATCGGCAATGAAGCTGCCGCCGCCGCCGATGCCGGCATTGTTGAACAACAGGTGGGCATGGTCGATCTGATGGTCATCGAGCACCGCGTCGCGGAAGGCCAGAACCTGGGTTTCGTCGGAGACGTCACAGCGGTGAATGCTGACCCGCACATCGTCACCGCAAAGTTGCCGGGTCTCCTGCAGGTTCTCCCACGAAACGTCGCACAGCCCCAGATGGCAGCCGTCGGCCGCCAGCTGCACGGCAAGCTCGCGCCCCATGCCGCTGCCGGCGCCGGTGACGATGGCCAGCCGATCACGAAACTCCTTCATATTGCTACTCCCCTTGAATGGCGACTGCGGGCAATGCCTGGCCTCGCAATGAGGACGACGTTATACCACGTTCTAAATCCGCCAGGATGGCCTCGGGCGCGGCCGACGCGCCCACCTGATGCACGAACGCGCGCGGGCGTGCCGTAGGAGCGACCAAGCGGCCTGCGGCCGCCGCGGTCGCTTGAGGAAAAGCGG